>PMMG01000108.1 GCA_003162335.1 Dehalococcoidia bacterium | reverse complement strand
ATGCCCTCGTCGCTGATAACGGTTGACGGCTCCGGCCAAGCCTATTCGGAGAATTATCTAGTTCTCATTGAGGTCCTTAAGACCGAATTACTTTTAACCGCAGTTAAAATGTACGCCCCATGTGGGAGAGAGTTGGAGAGAGGGGTATTTTGTATTAAGATATTCGTATTATTCTTGGTTATTGACTAGTGTCACCTGGACATTTATTTTACTGGTGGTAGTCCAACCCCCGGGTTCAGAATGTTGTTCGGGTCAAAAAGCTTCTTTATACCAGCCATCAGCTCAAATTGTTTCTGGTCCGGTACCAGGTCCAGATCCTTGTTGCGTATCTGCCCGATGCCGTGTTCACCCGTGATCACTCCCCCGAGCCTGATCGTCTCCGCGTAAATCTCTCTTTTTACCTGCCGTAAAATGCCGCGCTCGACCAGCTCTTTCATGATGTGCGAATGGAGGTTGCCGTCGCCCGCATGGCCGTAGGTCGGGATCACGGTATTGTATTTCTTCGCGATCTCATCCACCTTCTCTAAAAGCATGCCGATGTTCGCCGGCGGCACGGTGATATCCAGCGTATCGCCGGTTCTATCTCTGAATGTCGAGAAGAAATCGCTCCTAAGCTTGAGAATGTCCGCCTGCAGTTGCGGTTTATCCGCCACCTGCACATCCACGCATTTGGCATCTTCACAGATTTTCCCGATTTGCTCGGCCTGGGCAAACAGGTCGTCAGTGCTCGTGCTGATCAGAATGATCATCAGGTAGGCGATGCCTTTCTGCGCAGGCCAGTCGATTCCCAGACGTTTGCTGGTCTCCATGATAATATCCCGTTCAAAATATTCGATGGCCAGCGGCGCGGCGCCGCTCCGGAGGATTTTAGGCACGCTGTTGATGGCGTCATAACGGTTGTTGTAAGAAACAACCAGCGTTGCTGTCGCTTCCGGTTTCGGGTAAAGGCGAAAAGTCACTTTCGTAATGATACCCAGTAATCCGCTGCTGTTGATCATCAGTTGTAATAGGTCGAATCCCTGGTTGTTCTTTATCAGTTTACCGCCGAAATTCATGATTTCACCGGTCGGCATCACCACTTCCAGACCTTTGACATAGTTACGCGTCACGCCGTATTTGACCGCCCGGGTACCGCCCGCATTTAACGCTACCATGCCGCCGGCCTGAGCGCTTTCGTCACCGGGATGAGGCGGGAAGAACAGACCGGCCTTTTCAGCTGTTTTCAGGATGTCTGCCAGGGTCGCGCCGGCTTCCACCGTGATCATCAGGTTATCGGTGTCCATCTCGACGATTTTATTCAGTCTTTCCATCGATATCAGCAGGCCATCTTTGGTGGGGATTGCGCCGCCGCATAAGCCAGTGCCGCCGCCCCTGATGAAGACGGGCATTTTTTCCTGATTCGCCAGTTTTAAAATCGCGGCTATTTCCTGCGGGCTGCCTGGTTTCACCAGGATAACATTCGCCGCCGGCGTCGGCCTTAATGCCACTACCGTTTCATCGTAAAGATACGACTGCATCCGCTCGCGGTCAGTGACTACATGACTCGGCCCGACAATATCCTGTAATCGCTTGATATCCATTTAAAAACCCCCTCAAAATCTCGCTGATAAACAATGTCCTCTGAAATTAAAATTATACAGTGAAACAGGGTAAATTTCTATTTTTGAGCGTCTTGATAAGAAAAACTGCCGGCTGCTATCTATTCCAGCAAAGGCCGGAATCCATGACTTACTACGTGTTACAGAAAGCTGATCACTGACAACTTTTTTTACATTTCGTATTTTAATTTTGTTTGGTATTTGGATATTGGGATTTCAACCAGATAGATCTTTGTGGCTGTTTTGGTCAGGTAAGTTATGTTATAGTTTTCTTGTTGATACCAAAAAAGGAGATTGCGCTAATGCTTGAAAAAATTGCTTACGAAGGCCTATCGAATTGTTACCGGATATATAACGACCAGATTGAACTGGTTACTCCCACAGACATCGGGCCGCGTATTCTGCGTTTCGGCTTTATCGGCCAGCAGAATGAATTTGTCCCCGTCCTGGGATGGGGATTCTCGGCCCACCGGTTGTGGCATGCGCCGGAAGCCTATCCGCGCTCATATCTCCCGGATAAAGATCCCATTTCATTTAAACAGCATGATAACTTTATACGCCTGACCGAGGCTACCGAAAAAGAAACCGGCATCCAGAAAGAACTGGATATCCCGCTCTCGCCGACTAAAAACCATATTTCGATCACACATCGGCTGTACAACCGCGGCCTCTGGCCGATCGAAATCGCGCCCTGGGCCATTTCTGCCATGGCTACCGGCGGGAAAGCCATCTTTCCGTTAACGCCGCGCCGCCCGGCCACCCAGGAAAACCTGCTGCCAACCTCTTTACTCTCCATCTGGGAATACAGCAACCTCGCTGACCCGCGCTTCAAATTCGGCAGCCGCTACATTATGTTGCGCCAGGATGTTAATTGTTCCGGCCCTACCAAGATCGGATTGATGGATACCAATGGCTGGATCGCCTACTGGAATAAGGGCCACCTGTTCGTCAAAACGTTCGATTATCAAAAAGACGGCGCTTACCCGGATTTGGGCAGTTCCGCCGAAGCCTACACCAACAATAACAACCTGGAACTGGAAACAGTCGCGCCGCTCAAATTAGTACAGCCCGGCGCATCGGTGACACATGTTGAAAACTGGTATCTTTTCCACGACGTTGCTGAGCCGCTGACAGACGCCGATATCGATACCATCGAAAAGCACATCCCACCTTTAAAAATGGACTAGGTTAACAGGAAACATAAAAGAGCAGGCAAAGCCGAAGATGTCTTGCCAGCTCATTTCGGAAGTGTAAATTTCCAATAAACGCTGCTCCGTATAAGGAAGTAAAAGAGGGGCGTTGAGTTCCTCTTTGAAAAATCAAATCCTCTTCCCTGTGGGAAGAGAAGGAGATGGGGTGCTGTGAAATTTTTAACGTTGTCGAATTAGTAAATTACGACGGGTAATATTGAAAAAAGGTTATGTAACTTACCGACCGTCTATTTATAACCCTGTAAATACTTCGCCCCAGCTACGAACATCTCATCGGTCATCTGGCGTATTTCATCGATCGTCAACAACGAAGCACTTAACGGATCCAGCAGCATCGCCTGGAACATTTTGGTTCTATCTTTTTCCACAATTCCTCTCACCGCCAGCTCCTGCACGCTGATGTTCGTGCGGTTTAAAGCGGCCAATTGCGCCGGCAGATCGCCCACGAAACAGGGAGTTATTCCTTCTTTATCCACCAGGCACGGCACCTCGACACAGCAGCCTTCAGGTAGATTGGTGATCAGTCCGGTATTTTTCACGTTGCCGTTAATTCTTGCCGGTACCCCGGCCTCGATCGCGCGGATGATTATAGAAACATACTCGCCGCTGTGGCTCATCGGAAATTGGAAATTCTCTTTTATCTGCTGCATTAATTCCGCATCTTTATTATTTTGTTCGGTGGCTGCAGCCCTGGATTCGACCCTGCGCAATTTGTATTTGTCATACAATTCCGGCCGGTTCCTTTTACGGAAATAGGGAACGTATTCCGCCATGATCGTGCTGCATTCCGTCACATAATAACCAAAGGTCTTGAATACCTCCGCCCGCACAATGTCCGGCCCATCCCAGTGCGCATCCGGCGCGGAATAAACCGCCGGGTCTTTAAACCGCTCTCTCAATAACGGGTAAGCATCTTCCCCGCGCCAGCGGAAATCCAGGAACCAGGCCATATGATTGATGCCAGCCGTCCAGAATGAAATCTCTTCGAACGGCGCGCCAATGTATTTGGCCAGTTCGGTCGCCGTATGCTGTACGCTGTGGCACAAGCCGACATTCTTAATTTTGCTGTACTCACTGACGGCCCAGGTGTTGATTGCCATCGGGTTTGTGTAGTTGATCAGCCATGCATCCGGACAAAGTTCTTCCATGTCGCGGCAGATATCCAGCAAAACCGGGATCTCGCGAGCTCCGTCAAATACACCGATCGGACCGATGATGTTGCCTGTTTTCAACTCGTACTTTTCCGCCACCGCTCTGTCGGCTTGCGCGGCTGCCTGGCCGCCCACCCTGATCGTCGTGATGACGTAATTCGCGCTTTCCAGCGCTTTGCGCCGGTCGGTGGTCGATTCTATCCGCGTGCTAAACTTCTGCTGTTCCACCAGTTTCCTGGCGAAAGCCGTTATCAGGTCTAACGGTTCTTTGGCAATATCCATTAGAGTAATCGTATTGCCCCTCAGTTCAGGATAATACAGAATATCCGTAATTAAACGCCGGGCGAACTGATGGCTTCCCGCCCCGATGTATACAATCTTTGCCATTTATTAATTCCTCCGCATTGAAACCCTAAAATCACTTCTTATTCTGAATTTTGTATTTCGTATCTAGATTTTAGAATTTCTTTATTTATACCCCTTTAAATACTTTGCCTCTGCCTCGAACAGTTCATTCACCATCTGCTTTGTTTCATCGATAGTCAGAATTGCGGCTGTCAGCGGATCGAGCAGACTGGCCTGGAAGATCTTATTTTTATCCTTCTCGACAATTCCGCGCATTACCAATCCCTGCGCGTGCAAGTTGGCCTCGTTTAAAGCAGCAACCTGCGGCGGCAGCTCCCCGACATAACAGGGATGAATCCCCTCGCGGTCAACCAGGCAGGGCACTTCGACACAGGAACCCTGCATCAGATTGGTGATCAATCCGGTGTTTTTAACATTGCCGTTAATCCGTGCAGGCACGCCTGTCTCAAGGGAATAGATTATTCTGGCTCCGTATTCCCGGCTCTTCGTGATCGGAAACACATAATCGCCGCTGATTTGTTCCCTGAATTCTTTGTCCGCGGCCTGCGTTAACTTTTTCAACTCGCTGTCGCGCTTGGGGTGCCGCTCCGGGTGATTGTGCGTTTCTAATTTGTATTGTTCCAGTACGTCCGGGCGGTTTCGCTTGCGGAAATATGGCAGAAAATAGGCATTGATAAAACTGGCCTCTGTCGTAAAATAACCGAAGGTTTTAAACAGTTCACCCCGCACTACGTCCGGTCCGCCCCAGTGCGCTTCAGGGTTGGAGTATACATCGGGATCTTTGAATTTCTCCCTTAGCAGCGGATAAGCATCCTTTCCGTTCCACTTAAACTCCAGGAACCAAGCCAGGTGGTTGATGCCTGCCACCCAGTATGAAACCTCATCGATCGGCGCGCCGATGTATTTAGCAAGCTGTGCGGCGGTATGCGGTACGCTGTGGCACAAACCGATATTCTTTACTTTAGTGTAATCATTGACCGCCCAGATGATCGTGGAGAGCGGATTGGCATACTCCAGCAGCCAGGCATCCGGACAAAGTTCTTCCATATCGCGGCAAATATCAAGGATGACTGGAATCTGACGGATACCGTTAATGATCCCGCTGGCCGGTCCTGTCCAGCCGTTGGCCAGTCCGTATTTTTCCGCGATATCCCGTCCTGCCTGTCTGCCACCGCCGACCTGAATTGTCACTATTACGTAGTCGGCGCCGTTGAGCGCTTCCCGGCGGTCGGTGGTGGATTCAATTTTGGTGCCGAAACCATGCTGTTTCACTAGCTTATTCGCAAAAGCAGTGATCAGATCCAACGGTTCCTTCGAAATGTCCATCAGCGCGATCGTATTCTCCCGCAGTTCGGGATAAGAAACGATATCCGTGATGAGGTTCTTCGCAAAGATATGACTGCCTGCTCCGATGATCACTATTTTGGCCATTTTTAATCCTCCGCCTTTTATTTAATAATCCTGATAGGTTAGATAGGTGTACACAGATTTTTTGCTAAAAAGAGAGGCAAGACCGTAAAAAGCCTTGCCTCCCGCTGTTTCATTGTTACATCCCGACCAGGATGAAGTTATTTATACAAGCTGCTTGCGTAGAGCAGGTCCTGATGTCTTGCAGTAGCTGATAATTGCCTGATTGTCCCAGCCCATGCAGAAATCGCGGACGCCCATGGCAATATAATCCTTAGCTTCTTCAGGAGCGGCAATTTCGACTCTCGGACGAACCCCCTTCTTGAGCGCCATTTTGATCATATCCATGTG
>PMMG01000004.1 GCA_003162335.1 Dehalococcoidia bacterium | reverse complement strand
CGCTGCCGCCGGTGATGGATGTCATGGAAGCGATGAAGCCGGATGCGCCGCTGATCTATCCGAATAAACGCACGTACATGAAATCAGGCGGGCAACTGACCAAATCCGAAGTCCCCAGCAACATTGCAGCGCACATCGATCTGAAAATGGGAGATATTGAGTTTGGATTTAAAGACGCAGACTTTATCCTGGAAAATACATTCAACACTCAGCGGGTACATCAGGGCTATCTTGAGCCCAGATCGGCGTTAGCCGGCATTGCCCCGGACGGTAAAATCACGATCTGGACGGATAATCAGGGCACCTTCCTCGTCAGGGAAATCTGCGCGGATTTTCTGGATGTTCCGCTCAGTCAGATCAAAGTGATGCCGGTCGAAATCGGCGGGGCGTTCGGCGCAAAACAAGCACAGCCGTTAGCCCCACTCTGCGCACTACTGGCACGAAAGACAGGGCGTCCGGTCAAGATGACCATGACCAGGGAAGAAGATTTCACGGCCACCTGTCCGGCTCCGGCCTCGACGGTAACTATAAAAATGGGAGCCACAAAAGAAGGACTGCTGACCGCAGTCGAGACGACATTAATTTACGACATGGGAGCCTTTCACCGGGAATCCACGGGGACTACGCATGCCGCTACCTGCGGATTGAGTCTGTACCGCATCCCTAATTTGAGCGTAAATTGTTATGACGTTGTCACGAACAAAGCCCCGACCGGTTCGTCCCGGGCGCCGGGTGCTTCGGAAACAGCGTTTGCAGTTGAATCGCAGATGGATTTGCTGGCGCGCGTTTTAAATATGGACCCGCTGGAATTCCGGCTCAAGAATGCCGTCAATGAAGGCAACCACGCGATCGATGGGACTCCTTTTGGCAAGATAGGCTTCAGTGAAACCTTACAGAAAATGCAGGAACACATTAAATTGCGCGGCAAACCGGAAACCAAGAACAGGGGAACAGGCGTTGCCTGCGGCCTCTGGTATCCCGCCGGAGGCGCTTGCGGGGCTGACATCAATCTGACCGGTGACGGCACGATAAATCTTATCATCGGGTCTTGCGACCTGACCGGTACCCGCACCAGCCTGGTCCAGATTGTTGCGGAGGAATTCGGCATCTCCATAGACAAAGTCACGGTAATCACCGGAAACACAGATACCGCACCCCATTCCGACGTCACCAACAGCAGCAGAATTACCCGGCAGATGGGCACGGCGGTTTACCGGGCATGCCAGGATGCCAAAGTGCAACTGACTGAGGTCGCAGCAGCACAATTGGACGTAAAACCGCATGAATTACATTTCGCGAACGGACAGGTCTTTGTTCAGTGTCAAAAGGAAAAAACGATTTCTTTAGCGGCGTTGGTCAGGATTACGATCGGCCGGGGAGGTAACGGCCCCGTCATCGGACGGGGCACGGTAAATAATCAGCATTCCGCGCCCATCTTCGCCGTCCAGATGGCAGAAGTCGAAGTTGACAGGGAGACAGGAAAAGTAAAATTACTTTCTTTTGCTGCGGCACAGGATGTCGGCTTTGCCATTAATCCCACGCTGATCGAAGGACAAATCCAGGGCGCGGTCGCACAGGGAATCGGCCGTTCTTTTATGGAGGATTACGCTTTCCGTAACGGGATAATGCAAAACCCAAACTTTCTCGACTACCGGATGCCAACATCGGTCGATCTACCTTTTATCGATACACTGCTGGTGGAAGTAAAAAGTGAAATGGAGCCTTACGGTGTGCGGGGAGTGGGCGAGCCGCCGATGATTCCGACCACGGCCGCCGTAGCAAACGCAGTCCACAGCGCTACAGGGGTAAGAATAAAAAATTTACCGATGACACCCGAACAGGTACTAAAAGCATTGAAATCTAAAAACAGGTAATCATTAACGACAGGTTTTTCATAGTTGCATAGAATAAAATTTCTACGATCTTACGGTCAGGGTAACAAGTAAGAAATAATAAAGGGGGCAACATGCAGAAGATAACACTGAAAGTAAACGGCATTACGCGGCAGGTGATGGCAAATGAGAAAATGGTCTTGATCGACTTTTTACGGGAAAACCTGCACCTCACCGGCACCAAGCAGTCCTGCGACAGAAAAGGCCAATGCGGCGCCTGCATGGTGATCGTCAACGGCAAGGCGGTCCGATCATGTATCACAAAGGTATCCACGCTGGAAGGCGCGGATATCATCAGCATCGAGGGATTAGGCACGCCGGAGAATCCCCACCTGCTGCAGGAAGCCTTTGTTCTGGCAGGAGCTGTCCAGTGCGGCTTCTGCACGCCCGGCATGATCATGGCAGCGAAAGTGCTGCTGGACCAGAATCCCGATCCGGACGCGGCGGCAATCAAACGCGCACTGGCGCGCAACCTGTGCCGCTGCACCGGTTACAAGAAAATCATCGAGGCTATCCAGCTGGCCGGACGTTTCATGCGTGGGGAAACAACCCCCGCGGAAGTACGGGCTAAAATCAGCAAGAAAATGCTGGGAGTCTCGCACCCCAGACCGACGGCGATGATCAAAGCCTGCGGGGTAGCGCAATTCAACGAGGATATTATCATGCCGAAATATACCCTCGAACTTGCAGTCACCCGCAGCACGCAACACCACGCGCTGATTAAATCTATCGATACCTCTGTGGCGGCTAAAATGCCCGGGGTAATCGGTGTAATGACCGCGGAAGATGTCAAAGGGACGAACCGCATCAG
>PMMG01000097.1 GCA_003162335.1 Dehalococcoidia bacterium | reverse complement strand
CAAATGTCAATGACTGGTTTTAAGTTATGAGTTGTGGTGAATAAGTCGTGAGCGGTGAGTGCTCAGGTATTGCCTTTAATATGTGAGACTGCCACGTCCTGCCGTCCCCGCAGTGGGAAACCGAAGTACGAGCAGGAAGATGAGAACTCTACCTCCCTCAACCAATCAAAATTTGAATCGCTTCTTGAATATTGAGCCGTTTTTAACCTACAATGTGTTAGTAGCGTCTGAGTGGATTTTTAATAAGACAGGTGATAAAAATGAGTAAATTCATCGAGAAATTACAGCAGGTATTCCAGCCTTCAGCTCAATCGATGGGCTTCCAGGCTGTAAAAGCGGAACTAAGAAGACCACGGATACAATTAGCCGTTTACATCACGGGCACAAAGGCAAAGGGGCTGACCAAAGAGATTGAAGGACCGGACGCAGTTGTTTTACCGGTCAGTGCATCAGGGAATGGCAAAAGTCTCACAGGTGCATGGCTGGCAAAAGGGGATGCGGATGAAGCCGAAAAAGCGATGAACAACGACGCTGATTTTGTCATCTTGCCTGTTACCGGTGACGTATTACCGCCCGATAAGAAAATCGGGAAAATCCTGCAAATCGAGTCGTCAATAACCGATGTGCTTTTACGCACCGTCAATGAATTATCAGTGGATGCGGTGCTTTTGGCGGAAGATAAAGAAAACGAGTCGTCTTTTACCTGGAAACGGATGATGCTGATCCAACGTTTTTCCAGCATGTTAAATAAGCCGCTGCTGATCGAAGTTGCACCCGGGATAAATGAGAAGGAAATGCAAATGGTCTGGGATGCCGGTATCAGCGGTGTACTGTTAAAAACAGATGCGGAGCAGGCGGAAACGTCCGTCCTGGAATTGCGCGCCATCATCGAAAAATTATCGTTCCCTTCAAAGCGGAAACGTGAAAAGAGCCTGGCATTTCTCCCGCGGGCTGAAGCGATAAAAGAAGAACCGGAAGAAGACGGGGACGATGGTGACGGCGACGGAGACGAGTAGCCGTTAAAAACGAAATCCGAATATCGAAATACGAAATAAACTCTAAAGATAAATACAAAACGAGCTATCAGTACATTTTAGCTGAAAGCTAAAAGTATTTCGTGTTCGGACTCAACTATCAGAGATCAGCTTTCAGTTTAGAACCTCACCCTTGGCCTCTCTCCGTACCTTCGGAGAGAGGAAAAAGTTTTAAGTTGGACGATGTTCATGCCCGGATATAGACCTGCAACTCGCAACCTACAGTAGGATAGAGATAGTGGGAAAAAACTAACTAAAAAGCCCCTCACTGTTACAGTGAGGGGCTTTTGTATATCATGGATTTATTAACTTGAATCTGATTATGCCCGGCAGTTGGAACCGGCTAACTGCCATGACTTGCCTTCTGTGGTGATCGAAGGAGCGATAACCATTTCTGCGTTGTGCATTTCGCTGATGGTTGATGCGCCGCAGAAACCCATCGCGGTTCTGATAGCACCGACGAAGTTCTGGGTGCCGTTGGTGACAGAGGTGGGGCCGAACAATATCTGTTCCAGTGAAACGGATGTNNTCGGTAATAATCGGCACATAACGACCGGAATCCTTAAAATAAACGTCTCTGGCTGCGGCGCAATCGATAGTGGCGGTAATTTGCGGGACGCCGACGCCTAATACTTCGCGGGAGGTACAGGCAGCGCCGGGGCCGACGCCGACCAGCACGCCGGAGATTCCTTCTTTCATCAGGTCGAGACAAGCTGAGTAGCTGACGCAGTTTCCGACGACCACGGGAATCGGGACTGATTTCACGAGTTTGGAGAAAACCAGTCCTTCATAGCTCTTGGAGACATGACGTGTGGTGGTCACGGTAGACTGCACGAAAAGGATATCAGCGCCCGCTTCGACAATTAACTGAGCGTATTTCTTGGTATTGGTGGGCATTACCGTCGCGGCGCAAACGGCACCTGCTTTCTTGATTGCCCTGATCCTTTCCCCGATGAGGTTTTCTTTGATCGGCGCAGAATAGATTTTCTGCATCAGCGCGGTTACTTTTTCATTCGGCGCGTTGGCGATTTCAGCGAGGACATCCGCCGGATTATCATAGCGGGTCTGTACACCTTCCAGATGGAGAACGGCCAAACCGCCCAGTTTGCTCATCAGGATCGCGAAATTGACGTCAGTCACACCGTCCATCGCGGAGGCAAGGATCGGGATACCCAGTGTGATATTGCCGATCTTGAGCGAAACATCAGTCTGTTCAGGATTAACGGTAACGTCCCCCGGGACGATCGCAACTTCATCGAAACCGTAGGCTGGTTTTAACTGCTTAAATTTTGGTGTTGTCATATATTTTTACTTCCTTTTCAGTAATAAATTTATTGGCTACTAAATATTATTCTCATTAATATATCATCAAATAATAATACTTTCAATAGGTGACAGGTTAGGTATATAGATGCAGTTTGTCATTGGTCGTACCGATTGTTTCCGGATGTGGAATCTGTGCGGGTATGAAGTTACTAATGTCTGATTACAGGTTCTCCGTATTTGCCGAAGAGGAATTAACAGGTAAAATCTTGATTAAGTTGGTTAAGATTTTGTTGCAATTATTCCATGAGCAATATATTTATTCGTTTTCCAGTTATTAGCATTATACCAGAATTCCAATAACCTTGATAATATTCTCAATAATATACCATCAAACGGGGGCGATTTCAAGAGTGAGGGCGGATTAAGAAATACAAAACGAGCTATCAGTACATTTTAACTGAAGAACCATATCACCTTCGACTGCGGTCGGAAGGAACCCCAACTTTCTTCTAAATCAGAAAGTTTCCGGAAGTATTTCATGTTCGGACTCAACGGTCAGTTTTAAGTTTGAAAGAACATCACCCATGGCCTCTCTCCGTAAACAGCGAGGGGAAAACGAAGGCACGAGTATTGCGCGTAAAGCTGAATGCTAGACTGGTTGAACTGTGTGGGTTATAATGACTGTGTTTGTGACTGGAAAAGATAATGTATACGCTTTATATTGTAGCGACGCCCATCGGCAATCTGGAAGACATTTCATTACGCGCGCTGCGTATTTTGAAAGAAGTTAAATTGATCGCGGCTGAGGACACCAGGAAAACCAGCCGGTTATTAACGCACTACCAGATTACCACGCCAATGACCAGTTATTACGAGCATAACAAGCTGGCGAAACTGAATCGTATGCTGGATTACCTCGAGCAGGGAGACATGGCGCTGGTTTCCGAAGCGGGGATGCCCGGTATCTCCGACCCCGGGTATGAATTGATCGCGGCGGCGGTAGAGCATGGTATCCCTGTAGTGCCGATTCCCGGCGCATCGACGGTGACGACGGCTCTGGCTGTATCCGGCCTGGCCACCGACCGTTTTACCTTCCTGGGCTTTTTACCGAATAAATCCGCGGCGCGGCGGCATGTGCTGGAGAGCGCCAAAGAGGAAAAGGGCACACTGCTGGTGCTGGAAGCACCACACCGCGTGCAGGATTCACTGCAGGATATGCTGGCGGTTCTGGGCGACCGGCGGATGGCTGTCTGCCGTGAATTGACTAAAATGCACGAGGAAATTTTCCGGGGGACTGTCAGCGCTGCGCTGGCGCATTTCACTGCGCCGAAGGGCGAATTCACTCTGGTGATCGAGGGTAACAGGCAAGAGGCCGTGAAAGAGATGACGGTGGATATTAAAGCGAAATTACAGGAACTGCGCGCATCCGGTATGCCCGCGAAAGAAGCGATCGCCGCTGTGAGCGCGGAGACCGGATTATCCCGCAAAGAACTTTACCGCGCCTGGCTTGAGCAAACATAATGTACTTTGAAGCCAATTTAAGATATTATTAAATGAGGCGGTAAAGACACAGCAATTGTCTATTAATTTTGTAATTTGGCGACCCGCTGTATAAAATCGTTTTGGGGAGGAACTAAGGTGAGACGAGGTTGTATTTCTCAAGGTAACATTAAATGCGATAGTTGCGGGATGATGGTTCCGTACGCGGGACGATACATGACCGTTGAAGAAGTGGACGGCGAGGAAAGCAGCGAAGGCGGAGAAACTAAAAATTTCTGCGTTAAATGCTGCGTTAAAAAGAAGTACGCCGAATACCGTGAAGAAAAAGGGGAGAAGGTATTAACCTTCTTCTACGAAGAGAAAAAGCTGCCGAGTTAATATTTTTGCAGGGTAGGGGTTTCATGAGCGAGAAAATCCTGGTTTGTGTTGCGTGGCCTTATGCTAACGGGTTGCTGCATGTCGGTCATGTGGCAGGTTGTTATCTTCCGGCTGATATTTTTACGCGTTATCAACGGATGAAAGGAAACGAAGTATTGATGGTTTCCGGGTCGGACATGCACGGCACGCCGGTGACATTGAAAGCAGAACAGGAAGGTAAAACTCCGGCAGAAGTGGCGATGTTTTACCACCAAGATTTTACCGAAGCGTGGAAAAAACTGGGAATTTCCTTTGACCTGTATACACATACTGAAACCGCCAACCATGCCCAGGTAACTCAGGATGTATTCAAGAAGCTGCTGGAAAAAGGTTATCTTTATACAAATACCGTTTTGCAGGCGTATTGTCCGAGCTGCGAGCGCTTTCTGCCCGACCGCTATGTCGAGGGAACATGCCCGTTCTGTAAAGCCAAGGGAGCCCGCGGCGACCAATGCGATGTCTGCGGCAAACCGCTCAATGCGAACGAGCTGATCGAGCCGCGCTGCCGGCAATGCGGTACGGCGCCGGTGTTTAAGGAAACAGAACATTTCTTCCTGAAACTGAGCGCGTTTAACGACCAGTTGCTGGAGTGGGTGAAAGACCAGGTGCACTGGCGGCAGAATGTGATCAATTTCACGACGCATTATCTGCAGGAAGGATTGAAAGACCGCGCGATCACCCGCGACATCGAATGGGGTGTTCATATCCCGGTGCAGGGGTTTGAACACAAGCGCATCTACGTCTGGTTCGATGCCGTCATCGGTTATCTTTCCGCCTCCAAGGAATGGGCGGCGTCCACCGGCGATCCGGAAAAGTGGCGCGCATTCTGGCAGGCAGACTCCAAGAGTTATTATTTCATCGGCAAAGATAATATTCCCTTCCACACGATCATCTGGCCAGCGATGCTGATGGGTTACGGCGGATTGAATCTGCCTTATGATGTGCCTGCGAACGAGTTTCTCACCGTCGAAAACCAAAAGGGATCAAAAAGTCATAACTGGGCAGTGTGGATAACGGATTATCTTGCCAGTTACGACCCTGACCCGTTACGTTTTATTCTTTCCATTAATATGCCGGAAACCAGCGATACTGACTTTTCCTGGCGGGAGTTTGTGCGGCGCAATAATGATGAGCTGGTGGCCACCTACGGCAACCTGGCCCACCGCGTATTGACGCTGACCTACCGCAATTTCGAGGGTAAGGTACCTGCACCGGCAAATCTGGATGAGACCGACCTTTTATTGACCAAGCAATGCGAAGAGGTGTTTAAAGAAGTAGACGAGTGCCTGTCGCGCTGCCAGTTCAAACTGGCAATCGGGAAGGCCATGACCCTGGCGCACGAAGCCAACCGTTATCTTGACGGCAAAGCGCCGTGGAAGGCCATTAAAACAGACCGGCAGGCGGCGGCCAATTCTCTTTATACAGCCATCGGCGCGATTTCCGCTTTGAAGACGATGTTTTCTCCTTTCCTGCCGTTCAGCGCCCAAAAATTACATACATATCTCGGCTTTGCCGGCACGATAGAAGATGCCAGGTGGGAAATTCACATACCGCAGCCGGGGCAGAAACTGGAGGAACCGCAGGCGCTGTTTACCAAACTCGATGATGAGATTATCGAAAAAGAGACCCAGAAACTCGGACACTAAGCAACAGGAGCCGGAGATTTGGAGTTAAAAGAAATCTACGAGCCGATCCAGAAAGACCTGGCCGTGGTGGAAGAAAGATTGAAAGCAACCAGCGTCAAGGATGCGCCCTGGCTCAATGAGTTGCTGGCGCATGCACTGAAGGGCGGCGGCAAAAGATTGCGTCCGGCCTTGCTGCTTTTATCAGCCCGTTTTTACGATTACGATCTGGAGCGCCTGATGCCGATGGCGAAAGCGGTGGAAATGATGCACCTGGCGACTTTGGTGCACGACGATACGATCGACAATTCCTTTACACGCTGGGGCCGGCCCACTGTCAATAAAATCTGGGGCATGGAAAAGGCGGTTTTGCTGGGTGATTTCCTTTTTGCCAAATCCGGGGAATTGACGGCCAGCACGGAGAATCTTCGCGTTATCAAATTGCTGCCGCAGACATTAATGATCATCACAAACGGCGAGCTGGCGCAATCTGCCAGTTCATTCCAGCTGGGACAATCGCGCGAGCAATATATCTTCAGAATTTCGTCTAAAACCGCGGCGTTATTTGTGATGGCCACCGAATCCGGAGCGGTGCTGAGTAAAGCGCCGGAGAAATCCATCCAGATCCTGCATGACTACGGATATTATCTGGGGCACGCCTTCCAGATCATCGACGACATTCTGGATTTTACCGGCACGGAAGAGGAAATGGGGAAACCGGTCGCTTCCGATCTGTGGCAAGGTACCGTTACCCTGCCAACTTTGATGCTGATGGAGAAGTACCCAAATGATAACCCGGTGAAAAAGTTGTTTCAGGGCGGGGACAAGCAGGCAAACATCAAGCTGGCAATCGACATGGTGCGGAACTCAACCATTATTCCCGAGTGTTTCGGTGTGGCTGCGGATTATTGCAAGAAAGCGTGCAGCGGATTGAAAGACCTGCCGAAAAACCAGGCCGGCGAAGTGATGATCAACCTGGCGGATTTTATTGTCTCCAGAAGAAACTAGACAACACAAAAATCCCAATATCCAAATACCCAATAACCAAATCCCAAATAAATTCAAAATACGAAATTCCAAATCTATTGATGGATTCCCTTTGGTGTTGCACCTGTAATCTTTCCGATGAAAATGATTTTTGGTTTAATCGTTGTATGTACATTTTGACTGTGGTTAAAATGTATTTCGTCCTTAAGGGACTCAAGAAACCGGCTTTCGCCGGTATGGGAATGGGAGGGTTGAGTGGAAAGGTTGCCCTGCCGGGAAATTGATCCCGGTATGGATGGATACGGGAGAGCGGACAGGCCGTCCAGCCCGGAGATTGCCGCGCTTCGCTTTCAATGACGATGGAGGGGGCTCCCCACCCTGAGATTGCTTCGTACCTCGCAATGACGATGTGGTATTTTAGCCGAGGCAGGACGAAAAGCGGTTGGTCTTAGAACGGGCGATGACGTTGCTGCGGGGAGATTGGTTTGTTCGTAATTTCAATCATGATTATTACAATTTAGAGAGTTTTTTTATTATATGACGGCGATACGACTACAATGCCCTATCTCTTTAATGGGGCTATTCGGGAATAACCATTTTGAATTATTTATATGGATTCCTCCCGCGCTTTCTTTTGGAAATTAGTAGAAGTGTGGGATCGATGACGATCAGGTCGTACATTTGCTTCGAACGGCAACGCAAAGTATCTCCGGTTGCGACCTACGAGGAATGACAAATCGTGAATATTCTATTCCAGCTTTGCTGGAATAGAATATTTGTTTTTGTCATTGTCGGGTCAAGCCCGACAATCCAGGAAATTTCGGACAACCTCAGATACCTCTCCGTAGCAAAGCTAATTCCAAATATTCCCTGCAGAAGAGATTGAAAGAGAATTCATAAAATCAGGGCTACCCAAGTATCCAAGCCCTGTTGTACAATAGAATATCAAGCAGAAATCTATTTAAAATAAGACGTAAATATGCCTGAACAACAATCGAAAAATGACCGCACAGTCTATAATCTAAGCGACGCGCTGACCATCGCGGAAAAGGAATTTGCCGCCGCTGATATTGCCCGGCAGTGTCAACGCAGCGGCGCACTTTGCTCCCCGCAAATCATTACTCTGAACTACCTCAACGAGATTTACCGGATCAACATCCCTTCCGCCGAAGTCGCTTTTGTAGACAGTAAACAACCGGTTCCCTTGCGCGAAAAAATACTGATCCTGCACTATTTCACCCAGGCCAAAGGAACATCGCTGACCGGTAAACAGATTCCCTTCCGGGATTTACCTGGCGGACTGGTTTATTACCCGACGTTTATTAAAAGGACCATCGAGCCTATCTCCGAATATTTTGGCAAAGACCAGGGGGTACTGATTGGTGTGGGCAAAATGCTCGGCGCCAGACCGGGAGAAACAGGGGACGCCTCTTTGGTCATCGATGCCTTCGCCCGCGTGCCCATCAATATTATCCTGTGGCAGGGTGATGACGAACTCAAGGCCGAGGTAAATATCCTTTTTGACGCCAATATCCTCGACTACCTGACATCGGAAGATGTTACCATCGTTTGTGAAACCATAACCTGGCGGTTAATTAATTACGCAAAGAAAGTGTGAGAAATAACATGGATGTAACCGGGATCATTTTAGCAGACGGCAAGAACCCAAACCTGGGTGGCAATAAAGGGACTGAACTGATCGGGGGTGTGCCCGTCATTGAAAGAGTTGTTAAGGCATTGACGCCGATCACCAGCAGGATTTTACTGGTCACCGGCGGCGACACCATCACTTTTTCAACCGTCAAAGGGGTGGAAGTAATCAATGATAACCACAGCATCAAAAGACCGCTGACCGGCATCTATACGGGGCTGTGCTGTTCACGCTCGAAAGCCAATATCGTGGTTACCTGCGACATGCCGTTTCTGAATCCGGCGCTGCTGGAACACATGGTGAAAATTCTACCCAGTTTCGAAGCAATTGTTCCCAGGTGGCCGAATATGCAGAAAGAACCGTTGCATGCCGTCTACTCGCTGGCTTGCCTGCCAACAATGAAAAAACATATCGAGACCAACCGCTACAGCATTATTCATGTCCTCAAGGAAATGCACGTACTGCATCTGAATAAAAGAGGATTTGCCGAGTTTGACCCGGATTTCTATTCCTTCCTGAATATCAACGATCAGGCCGACATCGACCTGGCCAACAAGATCGCCGCTGAACGCAAGTGGTAGAAAAGTAACTCGTCGTCGGAAATATAGTAAATTGAGGGAAAACTACTTGTTTCCTCGCCCCCTGAGATCCGCAGGTCGAAATACTTCCTCCGACTTTCTGATGTAGAAGAAAGTCGGAGGTCCCTTTCGGCCGCAGTTGAAAGGGATTTACCTATTAAAGCAAAATGTACCGGAGAAGGCGAGGAATGAGGGAGAAAGTCTCCTCCTTCCACCGTTGCGAGCGAAGCGTGGCAATCTGCGGCCACAACGGTCTTTGGTAACTGTGAGATTACTTCGGGGTTGTTACATACCCTCGCAGTGGACTCAGTCAGATTATTTATTCCTCTTCTATTATAAAAACTTCTTCGATCGTGGAATTCAGCGCTTTCGCCACTTTATAAGCCAAAACCAGTGAAGGGTTGTATTTGCCTTTTTCAAGATAAAGCATGGTCTGCCTGGTCACGCCGACTTTATCTGCCAGGTCATCCTGGGTCAGATTGTAACGCGCTCTCAGTTCTTTGATTCTGGTATTTATTATTGTCATATTTAGATTCTCATGATAATACAATCAGGCTTTCCAATAATAGTAGACAGGCAGGGAAGCCCCGAAAACGACCTACCCGCTGAACAAAATGACAATTATAGCCTGCAGGTTAAATTGTCAGACCCAAATAGATCTGTGAACAAAGCGATGATTATCAATAAAACTTGGTATATCATTTTTCAACTCCCTTTATGCCTTGCGGAAATAATAGAAGTAATATGAAGCAATTAACACTACAAATCCGCCGGCAATCGTAATTATTACCCATATTCCATTCATACTACCTGCATTTGTTGTCAAAGAATGAATAAAGAAAACAAGGTAAGTGGTAAAAAGGGCGTTTCGTCCGCTCTTTGCTTTCATGGCATTGATTCGCTCGTCTCCCAACGGTCTCAATAAATGTTTACCATTGATATATTTAATGATGAAAACAATGAGTAAGAAAACAGGAATTGCGACGGTAACCCAATAGGTATCGGGAATATGGATATTAAGCGCTTCTACAGATGCCCACATAGCAGTTGCGCCGAGAGTGACGCCGATAAAAGTTATCCAATCGGTCTGACCGCTAAAAGTTACTTTGGCTCTCTGCATTTCCCCTTTGCGCGTTAAAATGAAAATGTAAACAATAATTATTAAAATTCCGGGTATTAAAAGCTGAATAATTGTGTGCATTGCGTTTTCTCCGTCTTGTATAATTTAACCCTCGCTCCGTATGCAGAATCCTTTTTCCGGGGATTGTGCATCATGAACCGCGGAACTTTCTTTTCAGCTCCGCGGCTCATGCATAACAACATTAAGATATGTGTTTACTTTTGCGGTATTTCTGCGGCATTTTGAGCGGCTGCCGGTAGCGTAATTGTCACGGGTACATTGTAATCGGAACAGGTAATATCCCCATTCATGGTCATCGACATTTTATCGAAACCGGGCGCCGTCGTAGTCGTGGTAATACCCATATCGGCAGGAGTAAATTCCATTGTTACAAATATATTCTCTTTTTGCGGGAGCAGGCTCTTTTTATCCATCCACATCTTCAGCGTAGTTGATTTGAACACATTTGGATTTAGGTTCTTCAACGCGGTAGTTGATTGCGCTTGGGATTGTACCCATTTCATTAGTGCTGCCATATCAGGCGTGATCTGAAAAACGTAACAATCCAATCCGTTTATTGTCTCATCATTTAGTCTGGAGATACTGGTTGCCGACTTTAAAAATTCTATCTGTTGAGCAAGCTGATTCTCACTGGTCCATTGTAATTCATCAACTTTCATTTTTGTCCACTGATCGGTGCCGGCTAAACTCGTTCTTGCGTATAGAAAACCACCGGTCAGGTACTCGTCCATGGTTATAGTCTGCTTGCCGACGGGCGGAATATCCATTTCCATATTGGCATTCATCTGCATCTCTTTTGCAATATTATTCACGGATGCGGTGCCGGTTTCTTTGACGGTCATATTTTCAGATTGGCTGCCGGCTGCAACTTCAATATTCTCAGAAAGATTCATGCCCAATTTCAGCGACTTTACATTGTTAGATGCTTCAACTACTTTAGATACCACTTGCTGGTCGGTTAGACCGGTACACCCGAAAGCGCTTAAAGGTATTGGGATGACTAGTAGAACTACCAGTAATAATAATATTAACTTTTTCATTTTTCCCTCCATAATGTTATATTTTTATTACTATATGTAAGAAATATATAACATTTCCGGGTGGTTTGTCAAGAGGTTATTTTATTAATCTTATCTTTGAGCAGAGCCGATAGTACTAAAAAACCAGTCCCCCCTAATTTTGCATTTATTTAATTATCAACAGTAAATGCGTAAAGTATGGTATAACCAATTTGTTCTTTCTGGTACAATAAAGTGCTGTCAATACGTCTACGGAGAGCTAATATGTCAGAGTGGTATCAGGTCAGGGCGAAAATCGTCAGTCAGAAAGGGCACTGTTCCGCCGGGCACAAGGTAGGGGATGAATTTATCATAGGAGACGTGGTACCGACCGGAATGTGCGCCTGGGCGTTTTATACGCTGTTCCCCTTTGC
>PMMG01000094.1:19887-20360 GCA_003162335.1 Dehalococcoidia bacterium | reverse complement strand
TGCGTTCAGATAATCAATAAAAAGGAGCCCCGAGTCGACTCGGGGCTCCCTCTTAATTATCAAGCTGGGGTGGGTGGGGCTTGATATTTGTTATTTGGTTATTGGAATTTGCCTTCAGGGTCTAGTACATTCCTTCCATGCCGCCCATTCCGCCGCCCTGGGGCATTGCGGGGGCTTTCTCTTTCTCGGGAATGTCAGCGACCAGGGATTCGGTGATGAGCACCATGCTGGCGATACTGGCTGCATTCTGCAGNNCCATCTTTGCCGGCATTGTTGGCGATCCAGCGGATGGGTTCTTCAACGGCTTTGCGGATGATGTCGACACCGGTTAACTCGTCGCCGGTCATCTTGATCTTGTCCAGAGCGGGCAGGGCATTCAGCAGACCGACGCCGCCGCCAGGAAGAATACCTTCTTCAACAGCTGCGCGGGTAGCGGAAAGCGCATCTTCTACGCGGTGTTTGCGCTCTTTCAG
>PMMG01000094.1:0-19826 GCA_003162335.1 Dehalococcoidia bacterium | reverse complement strand
ATAACGGCGCCGCCGGTAAGGGTGGCGATGTCATCCAGCATTGCTTTCCGTCTGTCGCCGAAACCGGGGGCTTTAACGGCCAGGACGTTAATGGTGCCGCGGAGTTTGTTGACGACCAGTGTGGCTAATGCCTCACCGTCAACATCTTCGGCGATGATCAGCAGGTTCTTGGAAGTCTGCAGGATTTTCTCCAGGGCCGGCAGAATGTCGGCGACGGCGGAGATCTTTTTATCGGTGATCAGGATATAAGGATCCTCGATGACCGCTTCCAATTTGTCGGCGTTGGTGATGAAGTAGGNNTTTGCCTTTGACTTCGGTGGATGATTTTTTCAGTTCGTCGATGACGGTTTCAACGGCCTTGGAGATACCGCGTTTCAGTGCCATTGATTCCGCGCCGGCGGCGATGTTCTTGAAGCCCTGGGTGATGATGGCATGAGCAAGGACGGTGGAAGTGGTGGTGCCGTCACCGCAGGCATCATTGGTTTTGCTGGCGGCTTCTTTGACNNACGCAATGTCCCTTGGGACCAAGGGTGACTCTGACGGCTTCCGCCAGAGTGTCGACGCCTTTCTTTAAGGAGTGTCGAACGTCTTCTCCGAATATAATCTGTTTAGCCATTTCTTTCTCCTGTAATTTTCCAGTTTATTTCTTGGATTTTTTGGCGAGGATATCGCCTTCGCGCATAATGATGAACTCTTCGCCGTCAATCTTGATCTCAGAGCCACCATATTTGGTGTAAAGTACGATGTCTCCGACCGCGACATCCGGGGCAATTCTCTTACCTTCATCGGTCATTCTGCCGGGTCCGACAGCGATGACTTTGCCTTCCTGGGGTTTTTCTTTGGCGGTGTCCGGAAGATAGATCCCGCTCTTGGTTTTTTCTTCTGACTGCATGGGTTTGACCACTAAGCGGTCGCCCATTGGTTCAAGTTTCACAGCCATAATTAGTCTCCTCTATCACCTCACTCAATATTTAGCAGTCTATCAGGTAGACTGCTAATGTTTATCATATCCCAGATACAATTCCAGCGCAACTCAATTGACAGGCATTGGCGGCAATTGAGGGGAAAATAAAAACAAAAAACACCTTCATGTAACTCATTATCTATCCACAACGACTACTTCGACCTTACTTTCTTGTTACTGAATTATTAAAACCTCCCGTATTAAAGATAATTTAACATTGAAATATTAGTACTCAAAACTCATGGGTGAAATCGACAACTCGCAAACGGTAACTTAAAACTTATTTTATTTCAATATTTTCTTGATTACTGGTTGTTGAATCTTGACTATTTAAACGCNNTGCAGCAGCTTTGCGTCCATTTACTCCGACCCGAAGGCCAAACTGGCAACGGCGGAGGAGATTATCGCCGCCATGGACAAAGACGGCATCGACATCTCTATCGTGCTCAATTACGGCTGGTCGACGCAAGCACTTTGTCACGAGGTTAATGAGTATATATTGGAGTCGGTTGGAAAATATCCCAAACGCCTTGTCGGGTTTTGCAGTGTGGTGCCTGCTGAAGACGAATCGGGGCTGCGGGAAGTGGAACGCTGCATNNATAGTTGACATAATTGTAAAGAACAATATTATTTTATTGACACATGCCTCCGAACCGGTAGGGCATCAATACAAAGGTAAAGGCGAAGCTACCCCTGGTCTATTGTATGCTCTGATAACGACCTTTCCTGAGATGAAACTGGTTTGCGCACATTGGGGCGGCGGCTTACCTTTCTATGCGTTGATGCCGGAAGTGAAGGCCGCGTTGAAAAATGTTTATTTCGATACCGCTGCTTCTTTATATCTTTATACGCCGCAGATATACAGCCAGGTAGCGCAGCTGGTCGGTGCAGATAAGATCCTGTTTGGCAGCGACTACCCTTTGATTCCCCAGCGGCGTTTCCTGAAGGAGATCGATGCGCTGGATTTATCCGCCGCAGTGAAAAAGAAAATTCTTTCCGGGAATGCGAAGAAGCTATTAGGGATTACTTAAAGATAATTATCGAGTATTTGTTCATAGGAAAAAGAATGAATGAATTGACGGATTTCGAGTGGAATATATTAGATTACTTGTCTGACGGCCGAGAGAATGTTGCACTTATCAAGAAATATTTAAAAGATGATTTTCCAAGCACATCACAAAAGGTAGTAGCGGAGACAGTTTTCAAACTTTACCAGCTTGGTTTGTTATTCGAGGACAAAAACAAGGTCGTCGATTTCCAAAGTATTATGAATGAATCAACGGATTATATAGATAATATATATAGGTTCGGGCTTACTGATACTGGGGCTAGGCTATGGCAAGAAAATGCTCTAGTTTATTCTGGTGAAACGATTAATTGGTCAAATGCGGCCAGAGGATCTTTTGATTTCGTCAACCAGGAAGGTTATATAGAGGGAGTCTCTAAAGAAGCTTGTATTGCTTGGCTAGAAAAGACAGATCAAAATGAGACTTGGCAAATTGATAGGAATACACTCGTTTATTCTCAAATCGAAGGATTTTGGGCAAAATACTACAAATATATGCCGGGTGGTTATAAAATCAATTTCAAGCTCAAGAAAAGATAGCCTATTGTTGGAGCATCACTAATGGCGCTAATCCGTGCCTTTATCGCGGTGGAATTACCGAAAGACCTGAAAAAAGAACTGGCTGCACTCGAAATGCTGTTAAAGAACAACGGACCGTCTGTGGTGAAATGGGTCGATCCCGACAGTATCCATATTACACTCAAATTCCTGGGCGAAATATCCACCGATAAAGTGGAGAAATTAATCCAGGCGATGGACGAAGCAGTCAAGGGCACCGCGCCTTTTCAGCTCGAAGTGCGGAAACTGGGCGCTTTTCCGGCACCGGATCGGCCGCAGGTGATCTGGGTTGGAGTAAAGGGCGAAGTGGATAAAATCACACGTTTGCAGCAGAGCATTGAAGCCAGCTGCGAACGACTCGGGTTTTCCCGCGAGAACAGGGCATTCACGCCGCACCTGACGCTGGGCCGTGTCCGCGATGAAGCCCGTCCAAATGAGCGCCAGCGGTTGGGTAAGCAGCTGATGGAAACCAGCTTTACTTCATTGCATAATGTCGAAGTGACAGAAATAAATTTATTGAAAAGCCAGCTGACCCCGGCGGGGGCGATACACACGATCATCGGCACGGTGAAGCTGAAATAATATGACCATTACGCACACTAAAAGTATGCGGGTCGGTATCCTTTCTGGATACCGACCCGCTTTTTGTTAACTTGCTANNGAGATCGCTGAAGATCCGTTAAGCCGTACTTAGCTCTTAACCATTTATTTTTACGCCCGTCGGCAATGTAAAGGTACTATCGGGAATAGCGCTAAAATCATAATTTTTATAATCTATTGTATAACTGCCTTGAGCGGATGTCATCTCCGCCCGTATGCCCAGGCCTTTTGCTTCCCAGATCCAGAGTTTTGTTGTGGTGCCGTTACTGGTATATTGTATTATCTCGCACAAATTGCCGTTTATTGTTTCGGCACCAATAACTGTAGGATTATACTGCAAAATTGAATTTGGGTCGCCGATTGTTGACTGCGAAGATGGGTCCATTGTGCCTTTGGTCGCCATATTTTGTGCAGGATAGTAAAGATAATCGGTTTTTGCGTCAGTATCTATTATCTGGATTATCTCTTGTCCCTGCATCTTGGTATCCATTTTCATTTTGTTGTGGCTTACCCATATATGCGTTGTTGTTGTCCCATTTGCAGCGGGCGCTGTTGTTGTTGCCGCCATCGTTTGCACGAGGTCACATTGCCAGTATGATATTGAAGCTGCTTTACCCAGCATATCAGCCAAAGCTCCGCCGGATTTGCCCGATGTAGTCGTAGCGGTTGTTTTTGTATCGGTCGTTTTAGCTGTAGCAGTTGATTGGGTGGTTGTTGTGCCTGCTGTCGAGCCGGAAGAACATCCAACCATAGACAGCATTACTCCGATTAATACGGTAATAATTGCTATTGTTCCGATGTTTTTGTTCATCTCAAATAGCTTGCCTCCTTTTGATTTAAATCATTCGTATCAAGTATACTAATTTTCATATACTACTATGATTAATTTTATTGTCAACCCATTATTTGGGGATCTTAATACACAACATGATACATAAAAGCCCGAATTTCTAATACATGATGACGTGATGACGACCTTTCATATGAGAATTCGCAGTGAAATATTCTTTGAAAAAGACTTTTTTACGCACAAAATCAGCCTGATAAGTAACTGTCAAAGCATTGAAAATCACGCAGGTTCGTTGTATACTTGTTAATGATTTAATCTGGTTGGGAGGTGGACTTCGTGGAACAAAACAATTTCCCCAAGTGTCAGAAATGCAAGGCTGGGGACCTCGTTCCTCTTTCAGATTTCGGGAGTCAAGGCGCAACAATCAATTACAAAGCCTGGGTTTGCACAAATCCGGCATGTGGTTTCAACTTAAAAATCAGAAACGGCGATGTCTATATGGACGAGCCGATCATGAGCGGCGCAATGCACAATAATAACCGTGTCCGGCAATAGATCGAACTTTCAGGATTTAACGGATGGTGAGCGTGCTCCCTCAATTGAATGAACTCAAAGGGGCGGCACTCGATTTATTATTCCCGCGATTTTGTGTAGGCTGCGGCAAAGAAGGCAATTTTATCTGTGCTGCCTGTCAAGCTTCACTGCCGCGGATTGAAATGCCGGTATGTCCGAAATGCGGTAAGCCGCAAACTGATTCCCTTTGTTCTGTTTGTGTGAATTGGGCATCTGACATCGATGCGATTCGAACACCTTTCCGATTTGAAGGCTTAATCCGTAAAGCCGTCCATGAATTCAAGTACCGTAATCTGCGTGCAATTGCCGGTCAATTGGGTCTGTTATTGGCAGATTACCTTAAAGAAAACCCGATTCCCTGCGATATAATTGTGCCGGTTCCGCTGCACCCGAAAAGACTCAGAGACCGCGGTTTTAATCAATCTGCTTTACTGGCATTTGAATTGAGTAAACTCACGGGTATTTCAGTCAACAATACCTCTTTAATCAGAAGTGTTTACAACGTACAGCAGGCCAAAACCGCAAACGTCGAGGAAAGAAGAAAGAACGTCATCGGGATCTTTAAAGTTGTGGATGTTGACTTGCGTGAAAAAAAGGTATTATTAATTGATGATGTCACTACTTCCGGCGCTACGCTGAATTCCTGCGCGTCGTTATTGAAATCAGCCGGCGCCGCATCGGTATGGGGACTGACGCTGGCGAGGGAAATTTAACTGTATAAAAATTACAAAAATAAATATTAATAGTTGAGGAGAGTGGAAGATGGATTTAATAATCACGGGGCAGAACATCGATGTATTACCTACGGTAAAAGACTACATTGAAAAAAAGTTCGGTAAACTGGACAGGCATTTCCAGAACATTAATAATACCAAGGTTGAACTTAGCGAGCAAAAAACCAAATCGGTGGACCAGCACTACCGCGTGCAGGTAACAATGGANNGACCGCCAGATTGAACGCTATAAGGGCAAGCTGGATCAAAAAGGTAAAAACGGTCCATCTATCAAGACTAAGTTGAATGAAGAACCCGCTCCCGAAATCGTCAGGACCAAACGGTTTGCCATGAAACCGATGACCGTCGAAGACGCTGTGATGCAGATGGAGCTGTTGGGGCATGATTTCTTCCTGTTCTATAATTCCGAAACCAAGGAATATAATCTCCTTTACCGGCGCAAGGACGGCAATTACAGTGTGATCGAACCGGAGTTGGAATAGACAGGAAACCGCCATGACGCGAGTAATTGGTTTAACCGGCGGCATCGGCAGCGGGAAAAGTACGGTGTCCAGGTTCCTGGCAGAATTGGGCGCTAGAGTTGTCGATGCAGATAAAATAGGGCATCAGTCTTACCAGCCGGGCACTGATTCCTGGCGGGACCTGGTGCAAACCTTCGGCCGGGATATTCTGGCGCAGAACGAAACCATCGACCGTCAGAAACTGGCGGCGATTGTATTTAGTCAACCGGAAGAATTAAAGATATTCAACGCGATCGTCCATCCCCGCATGTACAAGATAGCGGAAAAACAGATCGAGGAGTTCCGTCGCCAGGGAGTTAAAGTAATTGTCCTGGACGCGCCGATCCTGTTTGAAACCAACTGGACGCCGCTGGTGGATGAAGTCTGGGTCGTTGTCGCCGATGAGCCGCATGTTATCGGGCGCGCGACGGCGCGAAGCGGCCTGAACGCCGAGCAGATCAAGTCGCGGATTCGCGCCCAGATGTCCAACGAAGACAGGATCAAACGCGCAGATGCGGTGATTTATAACAACGGTACGGCGGAAGAACTACGGGAAAAAGTAAATGAATTGTGGCAGCGTTTAAAAGTCTGAGATTGGCCTTGACGCTGTATTAAAGAAGCTGATATAATACTCTTTTTGTGGAGGGTACGAACATTTACGCTATAATTGAGACAGGTGGAAAGCAGTATCGCGTCAATCAGGGACAGACACTTGATGTGGATAACCTGAACATAATTGAAGGCGAAACTGTAGAACTGGATAAAGTTCTGGTAATAGGCGATGAGAAAAACACCACTGTTGGAGCTCCGAATGTTGCAGGCGCGAAAGTAACTGCTACTTCAAAGGGCACCGTACGCGGCGATAAGATCATTGTCTACAAATTCAAGTCCAAAGTCAGATTCCGCAAGAAGACCGGACATCATCAACTGTTTACGCGGCTAGCCATTGACAAAATTGAAGCTCCCGGATTCGAATACAAGGAGCCGGTCAAGAAAGCTCGCCGGATCAAGAAAGAGGAGAACGAAAGTGGCTCATAAGAAGGGCGGCGGTAAGAGCAAGAACGGGCGCGACAGTCAGTCGCAACGGCTCGGAATTAAAATCTATGCCGGACAGAAAGTAACGTCCGGATCAATACTGGTCAGACAAAGGGGAACCGTAATTCATCCCGGCGTTAATGTAGGTTTGGGTAAAGATTATACGATCTTCGCTTTGATTGACGGCACTGTAAAGTATGAACCTTATAGCAACAACAGGAGAAAGGTCAGCGTTTACGCTGAATAACTAAGATGAAAGAAAAGATTCACCCTCAATATTTCCCGAAAGCCAAGGTGGTTTGTTCTTGCGGTAACACTTTTACCGTCGGTTCAACCAAAAAGGAAATTAGCGTAGAGTTATGCAGTAAGTGCCATCCATTTTACACCGGTGAGCAAAGAGTCGTCGATACTGCCGGTAGAGTGGAACGGTTCAGACGGCGTTACGAAAAGACCGAGAAGAAAAGTTAACTGCCGGTTTTAAGAAATTAAGGGAGCGGAAGTAAAAAACCGCTCCTTTTCTTTATCGAGGAGAAAAATGGCGACCAGAAAATATCATTACGGCGGACAGGCGGTCATCGAAGGCGTGATGATCCGCGGCGAGAAAAACATGGTGACGGCTGTCCGCAGACCGGACGGCGAAGTGGTCGTTGACAGGCAGCCGCTTTCCACGATTTATACCGGGTGGATGAGAAAAACGCCGTTAATCCGCGGTATCATCGTGCTGATCGAGTCGCTGATTTTCGGTGTACAGACATTGACCTATTCCGCCAACGTCGCCATCGGCGAAGAAGAGGCCAAAGAAAGCAGTATCTGGATATGGGTCGCGCTGGCGTTCTCGATGGTTTTCGCGGTAGGAGTATTTTTCCTCGCGCCTCTTTATTTAACGAAATGGATCGGGATTCAGACTTCATCGCTATTATTCAGTTTAGTAGAAGGTATCATCCGGCTGGCAATGTTCCTGATCTATCTCAGGTTGGTCTCGCTGATGCCGGACATCAAGCGTGTTTTTGCCTATCATGGCGCCGAGCATAAAGCAGTCAATGGTTATGAAGCCGGCGCGCCGCTGGAACCGGAAGCGATTAAAAAATACAGCAAGGCGCACGTCCGCTGCGGCGGCAGTTTTTTGTTTGTAGTATTGATTATTGCGATCATCGTCTTTTCGATCGTTTCATTTTTTATCGGCAAGAATTTATGGTTGGTTGTATTAAGCCGGATTATACTGGTGCCGGTTATTGCAGCCCTGGGCTACGAATTCATTCATTTCGGGGCAAACCACGCCGATAATGTCATCATCAAAATTCTGCTCGCGCCCGGTTTGTGGCTGCAAGCTTTAACTACCCGCGAGCCGGATGAGGAACAATTGAAAGTCGGCATTATCGCGATGAAAGCGGCGATTGAAGGTGATCAGGACGCACCGGTGGTGGACCCGGTTGTTCCGTCGGCAGTTCCCGCGAATCCGGGCCAGGCGGTTTGAACTGCCCCTCTCTCTCTGAGAGGAAGAGTGAAGCCTATTGAGTTGCAGTTTGTTGTTATATCAATTCGCTTCCTTTTCCTTTACATATGCCGCGGCACTCTCTCCGGCCAGATATCCCGTAGAAAAGGCTGCCTGCAAGTTATAGCCGCCGGTCTCAGCATCGATGTCCATCACTTCCCCGCCGAAATAAAGCCCCTGCACCAGGCGCGATGCCATCGTTTTAGGGTCGATCTCTTTCAGCGCAATACCGCCGGCAGTGACCATTGCCGAAGTCAACGGCAGCGGTGATTTGATATTGAACCTCAGGCCTTTCAACAGTCCCGACAAACGTCCCCGTTCCTCCGCCGTTATTTCATGGCCGGATTTCTCTGCAGGAATGCCGGACATTTCAATAAAGGGCTGAATCAATTTTTGCGGCAGCAGTTCCTTGAGAATGTTGTGGTAACTGCGTTTGCCGTAACTATCGAAATCCCGCTGTAATCTTTCCTGCAATCCTTTTTTACTTAACGCCGGTTTAAGGTCGATAGCGACGCTGACCGGTCCGTTATCCAGCGCGTCTACCGCTGCCAGGCTCATTTGCAGCGTGATCGGCCCGCCGATGCCGAAATGGGTGAACATCATATCGCCCATGCGGCTTTCAATCACCGGCGGCTGCGGTATTTTCCCGGGGATGCCGCGCCCGATATCTTTGTTTGGCGTTTTATCAATATCGATGTCTTCAGATTTACATTGAAACGAGGTCAACCGGACGTTTTGCAGGCTGACACCCTGCATACTTTTCGCCCGCTCGATTTCCTGCACGACCAGCGGGACTAACGCCGGTCGTAATTTGATAATCGTATGTCCCAGGGCCGCCGCCAGCCGGTAACCGTCGCCTGTAGATCCCGTCGCCGGATAAGAAGCGCCGCCGGCGGTCAGTATCACCGCAGCTGCGGGATAGGTCTTTGTTCCGGCTTGCGCGCCCGTTATCTGTCCATCCTCTACCAGGATTCTATTAACACTGATGCCGGTCTTGATCTGAACCCTGTTATCGTCCAGATAACGCCGGAATGCTTTTACGACATCCTGCGCATTATCGGAAACGGGGAAAATCCGCCCGCCGCGTTCGGTCTTGGTTTCTATTCCATAATGTTGGAGAAAATCCAGCAGCTCCTGGCGAAAATAACGGTGAAAAGCAGGATAGAGGAAGCGGCCGTTTTCGCCGTACATCTTTATAAATTCATCCAGCTCTTTGCTATTGGTCAAATTGCAGCGTGTTTTGCCGCTGATAAGAATTTTTTTCCCCGGCTGCTCTGTTTTTTCCAGCAGCAATACAGAAGCCCCTGATTCCGCGGCACGTCCGGCAGCTGCCATCCCGCTGGCGCCGGCGCCGATCACTATCAGATTATTATTCATCATCGATTTAAACCGTAACAATTATTCGTCATTGATTTTCTATTTTGCTACCTGTAACATAATTAAAACGACATTTGTCGACATTGTTGATTAATTATACGATAAATTCGAAATGCGCAAAATAAGAATTCTGGTCGCGGTGGGGCTTTTACTGGTGTTGCTGTGCAATACCGGCTGCGGCGCGGGCAATGATTTCAATGCCCGGTTGAACACAGTCGTTAGTCCGTACCGGTTCAGCATTGCCCGGTGGGAGTTCAACACCTGGTTCACGCAGTTTAAGCAACTTTTCGGCAAACACGCGAAAATAACCGGCACCGATACGGAAATAACCGACCACTACATTGCCCTGAGTAACCATATTAACGATCTGAAATCCAGTATTAATGACGCTAATCGCACAACCGTTCAAGCCCAGATAGATACGCTACAACAGCAGCAGAACAGCATTACCGGGACGGTCGAAAATATCATCAAGCGCCAAACCGCACAGGTATTAAAGGAAATGGGGATATACGAGCCCTGGTATAAATATATCAAATGGAAGTTCACCTTCCCGCCGCCGGAATTCAAACTGCAAACACCGCCGCAGCTTTTGGTAATATCGCCGCGGGAAAAGATCGAGCGGCAGAAAGATGTGCTGCTGGCAGAAAATCTGAGTGCTGCAGACGCGACATCAATTGAAGACAATGTAGACAAATTGAATGTCTCTGCGCTTGTTGTCGGGCTTGGCGGCATAGCGACTTATCCGGATATCGTTGCCAGTGATTCCGATTTCCAGTATATCATCCAGACCTGCGCCCATGAATGGGCGCACGCCTATTTGGCATTCACCACGTTAGGATTCCGTTACGTATTAAATATTGCCGGGTTAACGCACAACACTGACATCACCACGATGAATGAGACTGTCGCCGATATCATCGGGAAAGAAGTCGGCGCGACGGTGCTGAAAAAATATTATCCCCGGTTTCAAACCGACACCCGGACAGCTCCAACCGTCAGCCAGACTACCGTTACACCGCCTGCTTTTGATTTTAACAAGGAAATGCGGGCGGTCCGGGTACAGGTTGATGCATATCTGGCGGCGGGACAGATCGATATTGCGGAACAATATATGCAACAGAAACGGGATTTTTTTAACGCCAACGGTTATTATATCCGCAAGCTAAATCAGGCCTACTTTGCGTTCTACGGAACTTACGCAGATTCTCCTGGCTACGAGAATCCGATCGGTACAAAGATAACGCAATTGAGAGCTAAAGAAGTTTCGCTGCAGAAGTTTTTGAATACCGTTTCAGGGATGACCGGTGTGAAAAATCTAGATGCCGCCCTGAAATAAGCTGAATAGAAACACTGTTTTGTGTTACCATTTAATAATGAACGCGAGTACTCTAAACAGCTATTCGGGAATCTGCAAATTAACTAATGACGGCGGTTACTAAATAAACAGGAGATAAAATATATGGCAAAATTCAAGTTCGACCACATTCATTTAATGAGTCCCGACCCGGCAAAAACGGCAGAATTTTATCAGAAAATGTTCGGCGCGACGATGCTGGATCCAATTGAGATGGGCAATGGTAAAGTGATGCTCAGTGTGGACCTCGGCGGAGTGACAATGTTAATTTCGAAGACCACAGATGAAAAACAGTACGGTCTGGCGCATTTCGGCATTAAAACTCCACACTTGCAAAAAGCAGTTGATGAATTAAAAGCCGACGGCGTGAAGTTTACCCTCGAAGTGACTAAGATCAGTCCCACGCTGACGATTTCATTTGTCCAGGCTCCGGATAACCTGCGTATGGAATTATCGGAAGGCGGGAGATAGGGCAAATTCCGGTGATCGATTCACCGGTGAACCGAAGCGAAATAGATTTCATAAGTTTTAGTTTATTATTATGAATGTTAATTTTAAAAACTTGATCAAAAATAAGGCTTTATGGGAAAACCTCATTATTATACTCGTTGCGGTGGTGATTTATATCGGGTTTCGCGTTACCATTCAGCCTTATTACGTCCAGGGACCCAGTATGCAGCCCAATTATTGGGCAAACGAGAAGATATGGGTTAACAAACTGGAGTATAAGTTCCAGGCTCCGCAGAGGGGGAATATACTCGTTTTTCAGCCCCCGATGAATACTGACCTGCCGTATATTAAACGCGTTATCGGTCTGCCCGGTGAATCTGTAGAAATCAAGCACGGTTCTGTCTATGTGCATGAAGCCAGCGGCAGTATCATTCTCTTACAAGAGCCTTATATTAAAGAACCGTTTTCCTCCGATTATAACAGCGGTATTATTCCCGCCGGTAAATACTTCGTGATGGGGGACAACCGCAATAACAGCAGCGATTCCCGCGGCGGGTGGCTGGTATCTGAAGATAAAATAATCGGCAAAGCGTGGGTATCATATTGGCCGCCATCCTTGTGGAAAGGATCACAGGATTACCGGCAACCGGCTGCGGCTGCCGCCGGCACACCGCCAAATTAGTTTATTTTGGAGACATAACAATATACTGGCGTCAAAAAAATTTATAATACTCAGGCATGACCCCATAGAAACGGGACTAATTGCGCAAAGGGAAAAAGTGTATAATGAGACAAGATATAAAAGCATTTTTTATGAGCAGATCTTTTTGGGAAACAGTCATTGTTATTATTATCGCCGTGTTGCTATTTATCGGCTTACGGTTGACGATTCAAACGTACATTGTATACGGACCCAGTATGCAACCCAATTACTATGAAGATGAGTGGATAATCGTCAATAAAATAGATTATAAATTCAGTGCGCCGCAGACCGGAGACATCATCGTTTTTCAACCGCCGATCCAGAGCTCAAAACCCTTCATTAAACGCATTATCGGCTTACCCGGTGAAACGGTCGATATCAAGAATGGCGTCGTTTCAGTGCATAAGACTGACGGCACCATTGTCAAGATGCAGGAGCCTTATATCAAAGAGCCGTTTTACTCCAATTACAATACCGGCGTTATCCCCGCTGATGAGTATTTTGTAATGGGTGACAACCGTAATAACAGCAGCGATTCGCGTGGCGGCTGGTTCGTTTCGCGTGATAAAATTATTGGGAAAGCATGGTTATCCATCTGGCCCCCGAAAATGTGGGGACTAGCCCCCACTTACCGGCAACCGGCTATTGCGGTGCCCGCTGCCGCTAAATGACAGATTGAATTTCAGGTGAGGATTTGGCATGAACGCTGAAGAAATGTTCCGGAAATCCGGTGCGGTTCTGGAAGGGCATTTTATTCTGACCTCAGGCAGACATTCCCCGGTATACTGGGAGAAATTTAAAGTAATGCAATATCCGCAGTATGTCCAGCAGCTTTGCGGCATGATTGCCGAGCATTACCGCAACCAGTCCATCAATCTGGTGGCGGGACCGACTACCGCCGGTATTATCTTGGCTTTTGAAGTGGCCCGCCAACTTGGCGTGCGGGCAATTTATGCCGAAAAGGCGGAAAATAAAACCTTTGCCTTTAAACGCGGCGCGGCGATCAGTCCGGGTGATAACGTGCTGGTCGTCGACGATGTATTCACGACCGGCGGTTCGGTCAAAGAAGTAATCGCTGCGGTGAAAGAACGGAAGGGAAACATTATTGGCATCGGGTTGCTGGTGGACCGCAGCGAAGAAAAGTACGATTTTGGCGCACCATTCTTTGCCTGTCACCGCGTGGAAGCTATCAGTTACGGGCCGGATAAATGTCCTTTATGCGCCGCCAAAATACCGCTGACCAAACCGGGCGGCAGCTAAATCCTGCCAATGCTTTTATGCGAATCATTCTGTTATTCAGCATTAATTATGCCTGTTTTCCTGTGTTTTTAATTCCGCTATTGCGCAGAGAATATCATTACCATTACAATTAGGGAGAAATATCTATTATCGGCAGGTGAAAAATGAAAAACGGGGTTTTGGCAAGATATCAGGAATATTTGCCGGTGACGGCAAAGACACCTTTATTTTCTTTGGGAGAGGGCGATACGCCGCTGGTCAAAAGTAACCAGATAGTCCAAGAGATTGGTTGTAAAGAACTTTATTTCAAACTGGAAGGCTGCAATCCCACCGGTTCGTTCAAAGACCGCGGTATGGTTGTGGCAGTGGCCAAGGCTCTGGAAGAGGGCAGTAAGGCTATTATGTGCGCCTCTACGGGCAATACAAGCGCTTCGGCGGCTGCTTATGCCGCATACCGGGGGATGCAGGCGATCATTATGGTACCGGAGGGCAAGATCGCCTTGGGTAAACTGGCGCAGGCCATTGTTTACGGCGCCAAAATTATCACCATCGACGGTAACTTCGACCAGGCGCTGCAGATCGTCAGAAAACTCACTGAATCGTACCCGGTGACACTGGTTAATTCGGTCAATCCGTTCCGCATCGAAGGGCAAAAAACAGCCTCTTTTGAAGTGGTCGATGTCCTGGGGGATGCGCCGGATTATCTGTTTATCCCGGTCGGTAATGCCGGTAATATCACTGCCTATTGGAAAGGATTTGTTGAATATCATAAACTGGGAAAATCGAAAACACTGCCGAAGATGATGGGTTTTCAGGCTGAAGGCTCCGCCCCGATTGTTTTGAACCATATCGTTGAGCATCCGCAAACCCTTGCCACCGCCATTAGAATTGGTAACCCGGCCAGCTGGAAGAAAGCTACCGCCGCGCGCGATGAATCCGGCGGCATTATCGATATGGTCAGTGACGACGAAATTCTCTATGCCTACCACCAGATGACGAAAAAAGAGGGTGTTTTCGGCGAACCGGCTTCCGCTGCGCCGTTAGCGGGTTTACTTAAATTGAAAAAGAAAGGGATGGATTTCTCCGGCAAGCGGATTGTCTGCGTGGTCACCGGCAACGGACTGAAAGACGCCGATATTGCATTGAGAGATGCCCCCGCTTTTACAAGGGTCGCCCCCACCGAAGACGCAGTCAAAGCAGTGCTGGGCTGGAAGTAACCGTTCTGTCGTCTTGCAAGTCCGGTTGACTGATCTGTGAAGGAGAGAAAAATGGTCGACGAAAAAGCAATTACAAAAGCTGTTGTATCGATGATCACCGCAATTGGCGACGATCCCAACAGAGAAGGCTTGCTGGATACGCCAAAGCGTGTCGCGGAGATGTACACCGAACTCTTTGCCGGAATGGATATGGATCCGATAGCAGAATTGAAAGTCGGCTATGAACTGGGGCACAGAGAGATGGTTATCTTAAAAGATATCCCTTTCTACTCTATGTGCGAACATCACCTGCTGCCGTTTTTCGGTGTAGTGCATGTCGGCTATATCCCGGATATCACCGGCCGGGTGGTGGGCATCAGCAAATTTGCCAGGGTGGTAGAAATATTTGCCCGCCGGCCGCAGATTCAAGAGCGTATGACAACACAAATTGCCGATGCTATCGTGAAAGGATTGCAACCGCAGGGTGTCGCCGTCGTAGTTCAAGCAGAGCACCTGTGTATGGTCATGCGCGGCGTGAAAAAGCCGGGAACTAATATCATTACGTCCGCAATTCGGGGATCATTCCACCAGAAAGCAGCCAGCCGCGCCGAATTCTTCTCATTGATTCAAAACGGGAAATAGTTTATTTAGTCAGAGGACGGGATGGGTTTCGCTTCCGAACTCTTTATTTCTTTACCGCAGCAGGTTACCTGACCCGCGCCGGCTTTGATGCACAGAATTTCAGTACCGCAAACTTCACATTTATATCTTTTACCAAGTTGACTAGCCATAATAATAGCCTCCTGCAACGAATTATTTATTTCTTGAGTTCCATGGGTTGACCGCAGCATGTGATCGTGCCGACGCCTGCTTTAGTCACAATAAATTCGCTGCCGCATTTGGTGCAGTGATATCTTTTTCCAATCTGGTTTGCCATTTTATCACCTTCTTGTTTTGTTTTCCTGACTAATTCAATTATACGCACGGTTGAAATCTAACGTCAAGGAAGAGTCACTCGCTTGCTTGGGATTTGTTATTTGGATTTTAGTATTTAAGAAAAACTATTCTCCCATAATCTGCACAATTACTGTGCGGTTGCGCGGGTGGTTATCGAAGTCCACCAGTACGATCTGCTGCCATGTGCCCAGCCCGAGCTTTTTGTTTGTCACGGGGACGGTCAAAGAAGCGCCCAGCAAAGAAGCCCGGACATGGGCATAGCCGTTATCGTCTTCCCAGTGTTTGTTATGCTCGTACGGTATGTTTTTCGGCGCCAGCCGCTCCCACATCTTCTGAAAATCCGCGGTCAGACCGGGCTCAAACTCGATGGTCGTGATACCGGCGGTCGAACCGGTGACAAACACATTAACGGTACCTGCGGAAATGCCTGAATCTTTAACCTGCTGCCGCACCTGGGCGGTGATATCCTGTGTATCTCCTGCTCCGTGGGTTTGCAGACTGATTTCTCCGGAAGCGATCACTGTTTTCTCCTCTTAAACAAATTGACAATTCATTAACAACATCATGAACAACTAATCAATTATACTTCGCCGGCTTGCTTCAGTCATATTGCGTATGAATTTCCCGGCGAGAAAAATGAATAAATTGTAATCTTTTCATCATCAAAATTTAATCTGCGGCCCGGTAAATTGCGTGTATAATTAATAATATGATATATATTGATAGTTTACAAATCATTATGTGAGTGATATATTTTAAAACAGGTGAAATTAAAGCAATGAACAATAAAATTGTAATTATCAGCGCAATAGTATTGTTAACGGGAATACTGTTATCAGGTTGTGTCGATCACGGCACTACAACCACGTCACTGACAGGCGACAATATTATTTCTAAAACGGTGGCCGCGCTGGATCAGGTTAAGTCATTCAGTTTAGACACGGACATAAAAAATACATACAAATTAGTCGATGGCTCCAGTTTAAGCACGACAGAATGGAATGGCGCTAAAATTGTTAACGTCTCCAGTCAGGAAATGCAAATGAAGATGGCTATCCCGGAAATCTACACCGGAACTAACATGGACGCTTCGCTCGAAATGTATTTCAAGAACGGGGAAGAATACCTGAAAACTGTCGCTACCGGGTTATATCAGCCGAACCCCTGGACGAAAAAAAACAAGATTGATGACACTTTATGGAAACACGAGATCCAGATCCCCTATCTTAAGGAAATGCTAAAAACCGCTGCCCGGGTTACTAACCTGGAGAACGAAAGAATTAATGACATTGATTGCTATGTTCTAACCGTTAATCCCTCCGCTCAGGCAGCTGTCGATTTTTGTGTATCCCAGGAACAACCATTTGGCCCGCAAATCGATATTATGAACGGCGGCGGCATTCCGGTGGTCAGGCCGGACGCCTATCAGAATGGCTCCATAAAATTCTGGATCGATCAAAAAAGTTACCTGCCGGTAAAAGTCGAGATCGATATTGATTTTCAGGGTTTCGTGGGCGGGGGCTCGATAACTTCAACTCCCTATACCCCGGACACTAACCTGGTAAACTCCGGTTTTCAGGGGCAGCTGAATTTTTCAAATTACGATCAGGCGGTGTCTATCACGGTTCCTCAAGAAGCATTAAACGCGAAGTAAATAATAAAATGAAAGATCCGGGCGAAATTACGATTTTAATAGTCCTGGGGCTTTGCTTATCAGCCGCGTCAGCCGGTTGTGTGAACCGGGCTGCTACTACAACGCCAACGACAACAACAACAACTGAGACAACAATGAATAACTCAACCTCATCCCAATCCGCGAACGGTTTGAGTCTTTCGCTTTCACTGGATGCAGATACTTACAGACCGGTTGATACTATACACATAGTTATCGATGAAAAGAACATACTTGCCAGGATGAACAATGTCCCGGCATCAGTCAAGTGGCCGATAAGCGGATTAAGTCTGGGCATTTGCGGAACGCTGAGTTATCCTTTCGGTATTGAGGTCTATCAAGGAATTTATAGCATTAGCGATATTTCAACCGCCGTGCCTCTTGTCATTTTCAACCCGAATTCAGTACCTTTTGGCTGTATGCCTCCGGTGAATAATGTAACAAAGTATATATTTAAACCAGCCAGTGATATTGTGACAATAAACGGTTCCGGGCCGAATAAAAGCGCAACAATGGAAATGAAGACTGAGGTGGATGTTTACGAGCACTGGGCAGGAGTTCGTCCTGAAGCTGTCTGGCATTATTTGGAGCCTGGGGTTTATACCGTTGTTGCCGGGGATGAATGGGGCGCGCTGGTGGTTGTTCATTTTAGGGTGACGGAATAATTTTAAGTATCTTTTTATGTGATTATTCGTTATATACTATGGGAGAGATGTAAAAATGAAACTGCGGGTTAGTATTATAATAATCGTTTTGCTTCTTAGTATGTCAGGTGCGGATGCCGGTTGCGGCGGTAATTCTACGCCAACCACAACATCTCCAACAACCAATACATCTGCGTTAAATACTTCTTCATCCAAATCAGCGAACGGTTTGAGTCTTTCGCTTTCACTGGATGCAGCAACCTATCAACCTGGCCAGGTAATTATGATGTTTGTTGATGAACGGAATACATCCTCAAAGATGAATCACGTCCCTTCATCATCCCAATGGTCATTAAATGGACTGGAATTAGGTCCATCATATCCTTGTGGCATTCTCTCTAGTTACTATCCTTTTGGGGTAGCCATCTTTCAAGGATACGATACTTCTTCGAACTTTTCCAAAGCTACGCCACTTAATCTGAATGAACCAAATGTGATAATGCATGGTTGCATTTTGAAAATAGGCCACGATTTTGCTTACGATTTTAAGCCACTGAGCGACATTGAGGTTTTAGGTTACGGCAATACTATTTCGGATCTCAACAACATTGTACTAAAAGATGAAGTTGATTTAAAGGGATATTGGACTAACGATTCTATTTCAGAATTCCAACATTTCCAGCCTGGGGTTTATACCGTGGTTGCCGGGGATGAATGGGGTGCGCTGGCCGTGCTGCATTTTACAGTTACGCCGTAAGAAAGATAGAACCCCTAAAATATCTTTTTATATGAATATCCGTTATATAAAGCAGAGATTAATAATGAAGCACTTGTATGTATTTGCCGTTATCGTGATTTTATTGCTGGGAATTCTGGCAGTAACAGTCGGTTGTATGAATCGGGCTGCTACTACACCGTCACCGGCAACAACGGTAACTTCTTTCCCAACAAAGGCTTTTATTCCCGGTGTGAATAGCGCTTCTTCCAAATCTACGAATGGACTCAGCCTGACCTTGTCATTGGATGCGGCAACCTATCAAACCGGCCAGAGAATTACGATTGATCTTGATGAAAAGAATATGCTTGCCACTACGAACAATATCCCGGCATCCGACCAATGGCCGTACGACGGTTTAGGTTTAGGCAGCCGTTGTGCTTCTTACGGTTCTCCGTTCGGGATTGCTCTTTTTCAGGGAAATTACAATTCTTCCGATTATTCTACAGCAACTCAGCTTTATCTCTACGACCCGAATGGGATCTATCTTTGCCAGCCGGCTCTAACCGGGATCTCCTATGCTCATTACACCTTTCAATCGTCGAGTGATATCACTCAATTTGGGCAGGAGATATTTGAATTTACGATGAAGGGATATTGGCCCGATAAAAAGGATTCGGAGTATACGAGATTGGATCCCGGGGTTTATACCGTCGTCGCCGGGGATGAATGGGGCGCGCTGGTATTGGTTCATTTTACGGTGACGGAAACCGTCACAACTACTACAACAAGCCCGATTGAAAATCCGCCTGTTGCCGTACAATCAATCGACAAAACTGCTGACCGCGGGCAAACCCCGACAGTTCAGATCGTTTTACGTAACATGTCTGCCGAGTCTATAATTTCCTTGCACGCTGTTCTGGAAGAATTTGCCCCTGAGGACTATAACTTTAGCTTCGATGTCACCGCTGTTAAACCATTAACGCCCGGTTCAGTTTCGTTAGCTGCCCGGGAGTTGTTTCAGGGCCAATTCGGAGCCGGAATTCCATATGACCTGATTATCAGCGGCATGTACCAGAGCGGTAAAACATTTTCTTTTACCTGGGAGCCGCCGGCTAATTAAGAACATCGCCTATACCCTTGTCATTTCGTCCCAAATGACATCGTTCAGATTAAAAACCGGGCCGTCTTTGCAGACCTGTTT
>PMMG01000028.1 GCA_003162335.1 Dehalococcoidia bacterium | reverse complement strand
GGTGTTTTTAGAGTCGATGAAACGTACGGCCATTGGTTGTCCTCCCTGGCTGTTGTTTTAGGGTACGCGATTATATTGAAAAAGGAGTAGAAAATGCTCCTGGTGTTTTATTTTGATTATTGAACTTGACATAACGGATGATAATATTGTTATTTATCCGGCCGCTTAATAATAACCTTTTAGCAGCCTTTTTTGCAACTGGAGAGGGCTTGAAAAAGCTATCGGTATTCAGCTTATTACATTGTGGTTTTACTGGCCGACCGTCGTTGGGGGCGTCGCAATTGGGAGTATATCAGGCGCGTCTGCGGCGGGGGGAGTCGCCGGGGTTTCCTTTGATTTATACCTGAGCAGCCAGATTACCACCGCGGCGATGCATACCACGTAAATTGCCATTATCATTTCATCCTGCATGTTAGTGATACGGTGAGTTGCTAACAGGATTACAGAATAGTTCAACATACCGTGCAGAAACGCGGCGATCAAGTAGAACAGCCAGCCTTTTCCTTTAGCTATCCCGTAACCAACCAACGCGGCAGAAGCAATGTGGAAACCAACTGTAAAGATCCGTTCCCAGAATCCGAGCAAAGCTGTGAACCCATTTGTACTTACCGATGCCCACGACCATCCGGAAGCTAAAATCTGGTTATGTACCCAGATTGCCTCGAAGATGCCGAACCCGGCTCCTGAGACCGCGCCGACAAGCAGTCCTAACCTGGGAGTAAAACTTTTCTTCGTCCGCCACCAGTAAAAATATACCGGAGCCATTTTGGAGGCTTCTTGCACAATGCCGCTGAGTAGAATCTGTGGAATAGCCGCCACATATATCCATTTATTAAGGGTTGCAACACTCCAGAAATGCACTAGTGCCTGTCCCACCCAATACTGCAGAGGCACCTGCATGAAAGCGATTGCGCTCCAGGTTAGAATCGCGCTGACTAGAGCGACTACCCATAGCCACGGCTTTTTGAACAGCGGTGGCCAGTAGAGTGTTAACCAGACCGCGCCGAAAACAAGACCGAGGGCGACGGCCAACAGGATCAATTTCCAGTTGGTGCCCTGAAAATAAAAGGCCGACGTGAAAAAACTGGTCATCTGGTGCAATAACATTAATTCACCCCCGCCGTATATTGGCTATCGGAAAAACATTTCCCCTCGACTATTGGACGAAGTGCTGACCTGCGACCTGGTGGTTTGCATCAAAACTCATCTGCACTTTAACCGTGCTGTTGGTATATTTCGCAGTATAATAAACCAAAATGTAGCCTTGTGCGGTTCCGGTGCTCAGGAATTCTTTGGAAACATATGTTCCGATTTGGGCCTTGAGTGCAGTCGCAGCCTGGTCTAGAATCGCCTGTGTAACAGCCGTTTTAAATCCGGCATCTCCGTATTGGGTGTATTTTGCCAGGTTATCTTCGCTGAGGCCTTGCAGAGTTGTTTCTGTCTCAGAATCAGCCCAAGCACGGATAGCAGCGATATCGGCATCAGAAACTGAACTGGTAATGGTACTGGAGACAGTAGGTGTCACCGTAGTGGATACTCTAGTGGGCGTTGTCGAGTTCGAACTACAGGCAACGGTACTGCTGATGATGGTAATCAGGATGGTGGCGATTAAGATGATTTGTCCGTTTTTATTCATATGTTTTAATTCCTTTGTTGAAACAGGTTGTTTTTTACCCACATCTTAGAATTCTAGCACAAGTCGGGAGAGAAAATATTAGTAACAATCAAACAAAAAACAAAAACGGCAGCGCTACCGCTGCCGTTTGAATGCTATTGGCGTTTAAAACAATTGACTATGGATTAAGGAGTTGTAGTTGTAGTAGTAACTACTACATTCAATTTTACCGCCGGGCTGGTAAATCCATTCAGGGTGAATGTAATATTGGTACTTCCGGCGCTTATACCGGTTGCCAAACCGGTCGAAGATATGGTCGCTACACCGGTATTGGAACTGGCCCAGGTTACCGGAACCGAAATCAGTGAAGTTACGCCGTTCGAATATGTCCCTGTCGCTCTGAATGATTGAGTAGTGCCTATTACTAAATCAGACGGGGATGCCGGAGCTATTGCCACAGAAGTTAATGTTGCCACCGGTAAAACTGCTGTCTGACTGGTTATGCCCGATAGTGCAGCCGTAATATTCGTATTCCCCGCGGCTATGCCGGTAGCTAAGCCGGTCGAAGAAATAGACGCAACATTGGTATTTGAACTGGCCCAGGTTACCTTTGCAGTAATATCCGCCGTCGAATCGTCTGAAAAGGTTCCTGTGGCCGAAAACCGGACGGTGAGCCCCACTGCTAAATTATCCGGCGTAGACGGTGTAATTGCTATGGAAGATAATGCGGGAGGCGCCACGGTCAACTTTATTGACGGGCTGGTTATACCGGACACGGTAGCTGTCAGATTAACACTCCCCTGGGTGTGGGCTGTTGCTAAACCGGACGAAGAAATGGAAGCAATATTAGTATCGGAACTGGTAAAGGAAGCCTTCGCAGTAACGTCTGCGGTTGACTTGTCCGCGAAGGTGCCGACCACATTAAATTGCTGGGTGTCACCCACTGCCAGCCCTGCTGGAGCGGCCGGTGTAATCGCGATGGAAGACAAGGCGGACGCAGGAACTACGTTTAATGGTACCGCCGTGCTGGTTTTTCCAGCCAGAGCAGCTGTAATATTGACGCTTCCGGGTGCGACCCCGGTAGCTAAACCCGCCGCAGAGATAGTGGCGATAGTTTTGTCAGAACTGGTCCAGGTTGCCTGAGAACTGACATCCGCAGTTGTGTTGTCCGAATATGTTCCGACTGCGGTAAATTGCTGGGTTGAGCCTGCTACTAAATTAGGGGGGGCATCCGGTTGTACTGCAATCGCAGTTAATACCTGTGCCGGTTTTGTCGTTGTTGTAGTTTTAGTAGGCGTTGTTAACGTTGAAGCGGTTGTTTTTGATGAACAGGATACCCCGCTCAAAGCAAAAGCAGCGATGATTCCCATCGTTAAACATAATGCGAAAAATCTTTTCTGTTTTGTTTTCATTATTACATTTCCTTTTAGTTCAATTGGCACAATTAAAGATGATTATACAATAAAAAGATGAATTTAGCATGAACAGCGGATGTAAAGCTAATAAATCAATCCTGAAATAGGGTGTCTTTGCGGTTTGACTTCAACCTATCCTATAATTGATTTATTAAGACTCGTAGAATAAATAACGCCAAAAACTCAAGGGAATGCTTATTCTAAAATGCATGATAATCTAACCAACACCGGCGGCTCCCGCCGCAAAATCGATTACAAGTGGATTGCCCTTTCGAACACGACCATTTCGATCATGCTGGCTTTTATTAATTCTTCCAGCGTGCTGCTAGCCTTACCCATTATCTTCAGAGGTATCGGCATCGACCCGCTGGCCGCCGGCAGTTCCAATTACCTGCTCTGGCTACTGATGGGCTACATGCTGGTCACCGCCGTCTTTGTCGTGGCTTTCGGGCGGTTAGGAGATATGTTCGGGCGTACGCGTATGTACAATATTGGGTTTGCCACCTTCACGGTGGGGTCTCTTTTATGCGCTCTAACCTGGAGCAAAGGAACCGCGGGCGGTCTGGAATTAATCCTTTTCCGGCTTGTGCAGGGTATCGGCGGGGCGTTCCTTTTTGCCAATTCGACGGCCATTCTGACCGATGCTTTCCCTGAAAATGAACGTGGGTTGGCGATGGGGCTGAACCAGATTGCCGGTATTGCCGGTTCTTTTCTGGGGATCCTGGTTGGCGGGCTGCTCTCGCAAATCGGGTGGCGGTGGGTATTTCTTTTTAACGTTCCGATCGGCCTGGTTGCTACTATCTGGTCGGTCCGGACGCTACGTGATACAGGCCCGCGTTTGAAAGAACCGATCGACTGGCTTGGAAATATCACTTTTGCCGCCGGGCTGACAATGGTACTGGTTGCTTGCATCTACGGCATTAATCCCAGCCCGCATTCAATGATGAGCTGGACCACGCCCTTTGTTTTGAGCATGTTTATCGGTGGGTTAGTGCTTTTAGGCGCATTTGTCTACATCGAACGGCATATAAAAACCCCGATGTTCCGGCTGGATTTGTTTAAAATCCGCGCGTTTGCAGCCGGGAACGTAGCGACCTTCATGTCATCAATGGCGCGGGGCGGGTTCATGTTGATGCTGACCATCTGGCTGCAGGGCATCTGGCTGCCTTTGCACGGTTATGATTTTTCCGTCACGCCGCTGTGGGCGGGTATTTATATGATACCTTCCAGCGTCGGTATTCTTTTACTGGGGCCGCTTTCCGGACGCATGTCAGACCGTTACGGCGCGCGCTATTTCGCCACCGGAGCGATGATTCTGACGGCCGTTGGTTTCTTTTTACTGTTATTACTGCCGGTGAATTTTAATTATTTCTGGTTCGCGGCGATAATTTTCCTCGATGGTCTTTCTATGGGTATGTTTATGGCTCCCAATACGGCGGCGATGATGAACAGCTTGCCGCCGCAGCACCGCGGGGCAGGTTCCGGCATGAGAGCGACGATCATGAACATCGGCAACCCGCTCTCGATGGCGATCATCTTCTCGTTGATGGTTATCGGGTTGAATGCTTCGATGCCGTCCGCGCTTTACAACGGCCTGGTGCAGAACGGGATTTCGGCCCAGGTTGCCCATCAGGTGGCGGGTGCGCCGCCCGTCGGTTACCTGTTCGCGGCATTTCTGGGCTACAATCCTTTACAAACCATGATTCCGGCCAGTGTTTTAAATGCTTTACCGGCACAGCAGGCTGCCACGATTACCTCCAGAGCCTACTTCCCGGCGCTGATCGATACTGCTTTTCACCGCGGTTTGGTCGAGGTGCTGATTTTCAGCATTATCATGTGTCTGATCGGGGCGGCGGCTTCGTGGGTGCGCGGCGGGAAGTATATCTACCGCGAAGATAAATCCTGATATCTCAACACATAACTTTAAATAATTTTTAAGCTACCTTACTAAAANNCGTAAGGTCGTGGGAAATTTATACACAAAATCCGTATATCCTAAATGGAATTGGATACTTACTCTGTTTGTAAGTGACAAACAAAAGGCACTATACTGGAAACATGTTGTCTTTCCTGTTTTTTCTGAGCGAGATTTTATTTTAGATTCCGAATTAACATGTTTTTCTTTTTAATAATCCACTTGTTCTTTTGTGAAAAAATTTATTTAAGCGGTTAGAAATTATATGAAATTCAAAATGGATTATAAATGGGTGGCGTTGTCGGTGACCACCGTGGGCAGTTTCATGGGGAGCCTGGATTCCAGTATTGTGGTGATCGGGCTGCCCTCGATATTGAAGGATTTAAACGCGACGATTGTCCACGGCATCTGGATTATCACCGGTTACACCCTGATGGTGACGATCCTGCTTGTGGCTCTAGGGCGCTTGGCTGATCTATACGGCCGGGTCCGGTTGTATAATATGGGTTTTACAATATTCACTATCGGCTCGCTGCTTTGCGCTTTATCCCGCAATGGCGAACAACTGGTGATATTCCGGTTCCTGCAAGGCGCTGGTGCGGCTTTACTGGTAGCAAACAGCGGCGCGATCCTGACCGATGCTTTCCCCAAAAACGAGTTGGGTATGGGATTGGGTATCAATATCATGGCACTGAATCTGGGAGCAATGGCCGGTTATACCCTTGGCGGTGTGATGATCACCTGGTTCGGGTGGCAATCGATCTTCTGGATCAATATCCCAATCGGGATTTTCGGAACGGTCTGGGGTTATATGCGTTTGAAAGAGATCAGCGTCAAATCCAGTAGCGGAACATTTGACTACGCAGGCACGATATTGTATTGCATCGGCCTGGCCACCATTTTGCTGGCTCTGACCATCGGCAATCCCCTTTCCGCGCGCAATCTGGCGATCCTGGCGGGGGGAGTGGCATTTTTCATTGTGGTTATCATCGTCGAACTAAAACAGAAGCACCCGACGCTTGACCTGACATTATTCAAGATCCGGCAGTTCGCATTGGGGAATATGGCCAATTTTCTGAATTCCATGACGTTCGGCTGCGGCCCGTTTCTGCGGTCGTTATATCTGCAATTGATCCTGGGTTACAGCGCGCTGAAAGCCGGAGTTTTATTGATCCCTATGGAAGTTGTGATCTTCTTCCTGAGTCCGATCAGCGGCAGGTTGGCGGACAGGTACGGTAGCCGCATATTGTCCCCGGTTGGTTTGACCATGAACGCAGCGGCGCTGATCTGGTTTTCCACGCTGAATCAACATTCTTCATATTCCGCGGTATTAATCAGTTTAGTATTATTCGGTCTCGGCACTGCGCTGTTTTCGTCTCCCAATATGAGCGCGGTCATGGTATCCGTTCCAGCTGAGAAGCGCGGCGTCGCCAATGGAATTCGGATGACCTTGTATCAGACTGCAGTTTCGCTGAGTGTGCCGTTTTCTTTGTTGCTGATGACACTGGTGATGCCGTATGCCCAACTTTCGCAGATTGTCGGCAGCACGCAGTTGATCAGTTCTAATGAACTGCCGGTTTTTCTGAAGGCAATCAACCATGCATGTCTGATCCTGGCGATAATCACCTTATCTGCGATTATTCCGTCGCTGGGAATGAAGTCCGTAAAGGAAATAGAAAAAACGACAATAAAATAAATCCTGGATCCTGAATATGAAATTCGCCACAATTACAAAATACAAAATCCGAAAATAGTTACCGGCATTCGCTAGTTTCGAACTAGTCCCTATAGCTTTTCTCTGCCTGCTAATTATCCTTCACTGTTAACAAAAGAAAAGGGGAGAATGTTTAGTTCTCCCCTCGTGAACTGCTTACTCTAATGTCCCAAAGATTTCTTTAACTTATGGTCGATCCAGAAGCGGGCGCCGTACATGCTCAATCTGCTGGGGCCGCCGATGCCCATCCAGACCGAATGGATCTGGCCGCTGTAGCCCTTTAGCCACGGCTGGCAAAGGGCATATTCTGCGGGTTGCAATAAGCAGGTGGCATAATGCTGCCTGGCGACGTGTTCGTTCATCGCCCGCAGAATTTTCTTCGTTTCTTCTTCACCGGAAGCTTTCAGTGCCTGCGGATAGAAGGAATCATAAATCGGGTCGTTAACACCCAGAATATTGACAGGGGCGGTTGAATAAAAACGGGTCAGCGCCTGGAAGGGGGCGTAGGTATGACCGAGTGGGCCGTATTGGCGGTAAACCAGTTGGTCGTATTTCTTTTCTCCGACAAAGGCCGTGCAGGCGTTGGATTCCATCGGGCGTACTTCCATTTCAATGCCAATAGCGGCGAAGGACTTCAGGATTATTTTAAATAATTCCATATCGGAAGCAATATCGACAACAATATTGGTTTTAAATCCGTGCGGGAAACCGGCTTCGGTCAGGAGCTGTTTGGCCCGTGTGGGGTTATAGACATATTCGTCTTTAAGCTCCTGCGGCCATTCCTCATAGGCGTATCCCCAACCCTTGAAAGACATCGAAAGGTACCGGGATGTCACTGCGTTCGGATAGGGGTCGACGGAGCCGTGGTAGAAGTCTCTTGCCAATGCGGGCAGGTCAAAGGCCAGCTGCATTGCCTTGCGCACGCGGATATCGTTAAACGGTGCATGGTCGTTGCGGGGTTGGATCGTCACTGCCTGTGTGGTCGGATTGCGGATGGCCACGATTTCCGGATTTGTTTTTTGCATTGCCAAAACCTGGGCATGTGAAACCCTTTCCATGATGTCGATCTTACCGGCGCGCATAGCCGCCAGAGCCTCTTCATCATCGGTCATAACAACGTACTTAATTGTGTCCAGATACGGAACCCTGTTCTCAGGGTGGCGTTCGTCAAAACCGCGGTAATTCGGATCTTTGATCAAAGTGGCATGGCTGCCGGAAACAAATTCCTTCATGAAAAACGATCCGGTGCCGATTGCATGATGCCAGTCACTGAGGTCGCCCCATTTTTTCACCGCTTCCGGATTTTCGATGCACTGCCGTTGCATCACGCCGTGCAGGGCTTCCATAATGAACTCGGTATTTGGCGTCGCCCACTTAAAAACGACGGTATATTTATCTTGCGCAGTCACGGAAATCAACTCTTTAAAATAAACCTCTGTCGGCCAGGGGCTGGGATTAGGGAAGTTGTTTAAACCTAATAGGCGGTTATAGTGAAATACCACGTCGTCAGCCACAAATTCGCGGCCGTTGGCAGGTGGAATATTCTGCCAGTGTATCCCTTTCTTCAGATGGACAACATGAGTGCCCGGCTCCGGGAATTCCCAACTTTCCGCCAGGAGGCCTTTCATGAACTTGGAAGGGTGCCAGGCCATTTTATAATCCCAGATCGCGGGATCCAACGCCCAATCGTCGGAGAGTAATCTTTCCAGCCAACCGCCGTAGATGCTGGTATTCCCTTCGCTGAAATATGGGTCGAAATTTTCGATATTTCTGCTGGCGCGGATTGCCATTTCCCCGCCGTACTGCGGCGTCCCGAGGATGTCCCACCAGTTGCCGGTTGTTGTCTTCTTTTTCATATCGTCTCCTTATTTTGTTGAAACAGGAAGTAGAGCGTGCCGGTTTTGATATCAATGATATGCCGAACTTAATAGTAATGTAAAGTGGGTGGGAGCTGTCAGCCATCAGCGGTCAGCTTTCGGTTGTGAGTGTTGAGTATGATTACTTATCTTGAAAACACCTCATTATAACTAAACCGGTCACGTGTTGCGTCAAAATAAAGTGTTACCGAAAGCGTAAATGATGCGTCATAAATAGTGTTACCATAACCTCCTACTGACCAGGTTATTTTTCTGCCATCTCCCATAATAGTTTCAGGTTATCGTTTATCTGTTGTATGAGCTTCACAGGGCTCAAACTCTGAAAAATATCCATCAGTTCTCTTTTCTCCCGTTCGGATAGAATCCCTGATTTTAACAGGCGATAACACGGCGTTTGCGCTTCATCATATGTTTTATAGACCTGTGCTCCGTTGCGGTGCTTACTTAACAACTTCATGGAAGGTTGAAAGAAATTGGTATATAACCTTAATAAAGAATAGATACGATTCAGCATCACCAAAGCCTGGACCGCCTTATCACCATAGTCCTCGGTAACACTAATTTTGAGTCAATACCCCTTCCCTTGGTAACTTTTATTATGAGTCAATGCGGGTCATTGACTCCTTAACTTTCTAGGAGTACAATATCTGCAAGCATATATAAGTCGATATTTTATAGAGCGTTTATTTTTCGTCATAGTGAATTCAGGCAGTACGCCTGCTGTAAATAAGTAAAGGAGTTAATCGGAAAGTATGGCTGAAAACGTAGAACAACACATTACCTCCATGATGGAGGAAAAGCGGGTTTTTAAACCCTCTAAAGAACTGAGTCAGCAAGCCTATATCAAAAGCATGGCTCAGTATAAGAAAATCTACCAGAAGTCCATCGAAGACCCCGCCGCTTTCTGGGGAGAAATGGCCGAACAACTCGATTGGTTCAAGAAATGGGATAAGGTATTGGTCGAGGATTTTGCCGATGCCAAGCACGAATGGTTTGTCGGCGGTAAATTAAATGTTTCCTACAACTGTATTGATCGTCATCTCACAACCCCGCGCAAGAATAAGGCTGCCTTTATCTGGGAAGGTGATATCGGTGATACCAGAACCTTAACCTACCAACAACTATATTATGAAGTAAACAAGTTCGCCAATGTTCTCAAGAAATTGGGCGTGAAAAAGGGTGACCGTGTATCAGTGTATCTGCCGATGATTGTCGAGTTACCGATCGTTATGCTGGCATGCGCCAGAATCGGGGCGATTCATAGTGTCGTCTTCGGCGCGTTCAGCGGCGATGCCCTGCGTGATAGAATGAATGACTGCGCATCTTCCGTGTTGGTTTGCAGCGACGGTTACTATCGCAGCGGCAAAACTATTAACAGTAAAGATAATGCTGACGATGCTCTGAAATCCTGCCCCACGATTAAGAAAGTAGTTGTCGTCAAACGGGCCGGCATTCCTATTAAAATGGAAGCCGGGCGTGATGTCTGGTACCATGACCTGATGAACGAGCCCGATCTGCCCAAGTATTGCAAACCGGAAGAATGTGATGCAGAAGACCCCTTATTCATCCTCTACACCAGCGGCAGCACCGGCAAACCGAAGGGCGTGTTGCATACCCAGGCAGGCTATCTGCTTTACACTGCATTAACTTTCAAATATGTTATGGATTACAAAGACGAAGACACCTATTTCTGCACGGCAGATATCGGGTGGATTACCGGTCATAGCTACAATTGCTACGGAACACTGGCCAACGGTGCGACAATGGTGTTGTTCGAGGGCGTTCCTACCTATCCTAATCCCGACAGATTCTGGGAATTGATCGAAAAATACCGCGTCAGCATTTTCTACACCGCCCCTACCGCTCTACGTTCCCTGATGAGAGACGGCGATGGTTGGCCCAATAAACACGATTTGAGCAGCCTACGTATCCTTGCTACTGTCGGCGAACCGATCAACCCCGAAGCATGGATGTGGTATTACAATGTCATTGGTAAAGGCAAGTGCCCCATTATCGATACCTACTGNNTTCTTCGGTATCGACCCGGCTATCATCCGCGAAGACGGTAATCCTTGTGACGTCAATGAGGGCGGCTATCTGGTGATTAAGAGACCATGGCCGGGGTTAATGCGTAGTGTTTATGGCGATGCCGCCAGATTCAAGAGTACCTATTTTGCCCGCTTCCCCGGCGTTTATACCACCGGTGACGGCGCCAGAAAAGACGAAGACGGCTATTATTGGCTGATGGGCCGTATCGATGATGTTATCAAGGTTTCCGGACACCGTATTGGTACTGCTGAAGTTGAAAGTGCTTTTGTGTCACATCCCAGTGTTGCTGAAGCCGCGGTTGTAGGTATGCCGCACCCCATCAAAGGCGAGGGTATTTATGCCTTTGTTACCCTGAAGGCCGGTGTGCCAAAGACCGAAGAACTAAAGAAAGAACTGGTCGCATGGGTGCGCAAGCAGATCGGTCCGCTGGCTTCACCCGACAAGATTCAGTTCGCTGAAGGTTTGCCCAAGACCAGAAGCGGTAAGATCATGCGCCGTATCCTCACCAAGATCTCTTCCGGCGATGTCGGCAACCTGGGCGATACCAGCACGCTGGCAGATCCCTCCGTTGTCGATACACTGGTCAAAGAAAGACTATAATCTGCTATATTGTACTGTTAACTAAGAAGCCCCCTCCTCCGCAAAGAGGAGGGGGCTTTCTGTTTTTCGGGAAATACTGCTGAAATAATTCCGCGTTATTATATAGACAGCCGTTATCTATTGAATAATAAGAGAATATTTGGTATTTGGATCTCGGCATTTGGAATTTCGCATACACTAACAATAGACAAGACTTATACTTGACAAATAACAGGGCCTGTGCTAAATTGCTCGTGAATTTGCAGTCTTCGGCTAATATGAAATCCCCGACATAATATATTAACTGAGGGCAAAACGTAAAAAGTGATTGATGTCTGGTAAGACAACACCGATATAAAATATTAATCAGGTAAGGAGGCAAAATTTAGTGGCAGTAGATTTAGAAAAAGAAGTAAAAACCCTTAAAGAAACTGTAAAAAAGCTGGAAACCAGAATTCAGGCTGCAGAGGATATAGAGGCGATCAAGAAATTAATGAACGCCTATGGTTATTACCTCGAACACTGGCAGGAAGATCAGATCATCGGACTGTGGTCTCACAGCGATGAGGTCTCGCTGGAAATCCATGACACCGGACTTTACAAGGGGTTTGAAGCAGTAAAAAAGAGCTTTCAGTTTAAAGACCATTATACCGGTTTTAATGGCGAGAAGACAGCTCCTCCCGAGTATCTTCATATCCTGATTCCGAACGCCGGTATTGTCGACCTGGATGCAGGCGGCAAGACCGCAAAAGGGAGATGGTACGGTTCTTTCCTGGGCGCTTTACAAAGGGGTGGCAAACTGCGGGCATTGATCGGGTGTGGTATTTGGGAGAACGAATTTGTTAAAGAAGATGGGATTTGGAAGTTTAAAAAACTCTTCTTTAACGACATTATCAGCAGTCCGCTGGATGAAGGTTGGGTAAAAACACCCTATCTTGCCAATCCGCCGGCCAATGACAGGCCCCCTTCCGGCCCGAACACGCATGCTGCTACATACCCGTCCGGTTATATTTTCCCGTATCACTACAAGAATCCGGTTACCGGCAAATAATAACGTCGAATTATAAATAAATATCGATAATATAAAAAGGAGAAAAATAAATGGATTGGAAACTTGACACCGGGAGCGTTCAGCTTACTAACTTGAGCCATGTCGGTATCGTGGTAAAAGATGCCGAAAAGACAGCGAAGTGGTTGTCCACAATCTGGAACATCGGAAAACCCGATATTACTGATTATGAACCCAAGAAAGAAGAATTATTTGTCGGCGAACCTTTTAAAGTAAGAATTGTTAATATCAAATTCGGCGCGTTCCCGATCGAATTACTCCAGCCTCAGGATAACAAATCCATCTGGTCTAAATTCCTTGCCGAGAAAGGTGAGGGCATTCATCATGTCGCTTTGGGCGTCTCGAACTACGAAGAAATGGTTGCAAAACTGCAGAAACAGAAGCATCCGCTGCTGGTTGCCGCGATCTTCAAGGGCGAACGCTGGTGTTACTTTGATACAAATCCAGGCGGCACGGTTCTCGAGTTCCGCGAAGAATATAATAAATAACCTAACAATTCTGACAAGACGGGGAAATCGCAACCCGAAGGAAATTGTGTTAAAAAGTCTGCGGGCGAGCAGGCTAGTTAGCTGTTGTTTAAAACGCTATAATATATTAGTTAAATTCCTTTAGTAGAACAGGAAGGAGGGTTTTCGCCAATGAAAAAACTGATTAACGACCCATTTAAAGTAGTAGAGGACACCATCAGCGGTATTCTCAAGGCATACCCATATCACCTGAAGATGGCCGAGGGAAGCTCACGGGCGCTCGTGCGCAAGGACGCGCCGGTCAAGGGCAAAGTAGCAATCTGCACTGGCGGCGGTTCCGGACACATTCCGGTTTTTCTGGGCTACGTCGGGCCTGGATTGCTGGACGGCGTTTCCATCGGTAATGTTTTTTCATCGCCTAGTTCTGACGATATGCTGGCCGCTACCAAGGCTGCCAATGGCGGTGCCGGCGTANNCGGCATCCAGGTAAAAATGAGCATTGCTGCCGATGATGTGGCATCCGCCCCGCACGCGGAGAAAAGCCGCCGCCGGGGGATCGCGGGGATTTTCTTCGCGTATAAAATTGCCGGCGCCAAGGCCGATACGAAAGCCAGTCTGGATGAAGTAAAAGCCACAGTCGACAAAGTGATCGAAAACACCTGTACCATAGGTGTAGCCTTAAGCCCTTGCACGATTCCGGCCGTGGGTAAGCCGAATTTCATAATCGCCGAGGACGAAATGGAACTCGGCATGGGCATTCACGGCGAACCCGGCATCGAACGCACCAAACTCAAGAGCGCTGACGAGGTCGCCGCGATCATGGCGGACAAAGTCATCAAGGACCTGCCTTTTAAAGCCAAAGATGAAGTGGCGGTTTTGGTCAATGGTTTGGGGGCGACGCCGCCGGAAGAACTTTTTATTCTCTACAACAAGTTTTATGACATCCTGGGAGAGCACGGTATCTCGGTCTATAAAGCCTTTATCGGCGAATATGCCACCTCGATGGAAATGGTCGGAGCTTCTTTCAGCTTGTTAAAGCTCAACCCTGAATTTAAAAAATTACTCGATGCGCCTGCATTCTCACCTTTCTTACCGCAGTGGAGAAAGGCATGAGTTACGTGATCAATACGCCAATCATGACGGATATTTTAAAAGAGACCGCCGCCGGATGGAGCCTTTATAGCGATGAATTACGGCGGTTGGATTCGATTGTCGGAGACGGCGATCTGGGCGTCACTGTCCAGCTAGGCAGCAAAGCGATGACCGATTTTCTGGCCAATCCTGGTGAAGAAGATATCGGCAAGCTGCTGATGAAATGCGGTATGCAGATCAACAAAGCCAGCCCTTCCACATTCGGGACGCTGTTAGCTGCAGCCTTTATGGAAGCCGGAAAAGGCATCGTGGGTAAAAAGGAAATCCAATTTAACGACCTGCTGGGATTAGGGAAAGGGGCGGTGAACGGCATTAAAAAGCGTGGCAAAGCAGAAGTCGGCGATAAAACCATGCTGGATGCGCTGGTGCCTGCCGTGGATGCATTTGAGAAAGGTCTGAAAGACGGCAGCGATATCAAAACGGTGCTGGATGACACCGTGAAAGCAGCTAGAGCAGGAGCAGAGTTGACGGCGAACATGAAGGCGAAATTCAGCCGCGCCGGGTACCGTCCGGACGGTGCCATCGGCGTACAGGATGCCGGTGCCACTGCGGTTTATTACTTGATCGCGTCATTTGCCAAAGCTGTGACCGCCTGTCTGTAGGCCAAACCGTCCAACTCGCTGCCCGGATGCTTTTCAGGTACATTTAAGCGCCGCCCGGTTTTAAATCGGTTGAGTGACGGTATGATTTTCAGGTTCTTCATTACAAGCTAAAAAAGTTTGGAGGGGAAACATGAAAAGGGCTTTTATCGATATTCCCGAAGGTCAGATGCATTACCGTGAAGAAGGAAAAGGGGAGCCTGTTATATTGATGCACATGGCAGTGGCATCCTCGGATGAATTCACTCGGGTGATGCATTATTTATCCCCTAAATACCGTGCCATCGCTGTGGATTTTATGGGTTTCGGCGATTCCGACCCGGTTCCGCGCGAATATCAGATCATCGACCATGCTAAAACGATGATCAGTTTTATGGACGCAATGGACCTGAAAAAAGCGCATGTCGCCGGACAGTTCTTCGGGGCGGAGATTGCCGTAGAACTGGCGGTAAATTGGCCGGAACGCGTAGATAAACTGATTTTAGCCGGTGCGGAATTTTGGGAAGCCAGCCAGGCCGTCGACCTCAAAGAACCAACGAATTTCACTACCACTGTGGAAATCAAACCGGATGGTTCGCATTTAATGGAATGGTGGCGGCGGGCTGGGTTATGGGGCGATTATTCACTTGATATTCTTGAGGAAAGAGTCATCGAATATATTAAAGCCGGGCCGCGCGGTGAGGAAGCGCATTGGGCAGGCGGCAACTATAACTCGAAGAACAGATTACCGTTGATTACCCGCCCGACACTGGTGCTTGATGCCACCGGTTTCCCCCTGCACTCCCGGTCTCACATTGTCCAGGAATTGATCCCAGGCAGCCGGCTTATTACCGTCGAGGGCGGGCCGATGTACTGCGACCGCGCGATGCCGAAGGAATATGCCGGGGCGATCCTGAAATTTTTAAGCGGAGGCAAACGATGAAATCAGCGGAAGTAGAAGCTAAACTCGAGAAACTCGCGAAGACGGTGGAGAAACTGGAAGCAGAAATCCAACTCATCAGGGACATCGAAGCCATTAAGAAACTGCAGCGTGCCTACGGCTATTACCTGGAGCACTGGCAGGAAGAGGAACTCATCGGCCTGTGGTCGCACAGCCCCGATGTTGCCTGTGAAATCAACGATTTCGGTCTTTTTAAAGGCTGGGAAGGACCGCAAGGAGTGCGGAGCTGTTTCAGTTTTGTCGACCATTATCCGGCATACGGCGGATTAACGAAAGCCCCCGGCGAATATTTGCACATTCTGATACCGCTGGCCGGTATTGTCGATGTAAATCCGGACGGTGTCAATGCAAAAGGCCGGTGGTATGGTTATTTCCTCGGCGCCATGCCGCGGGAAGGGCAAACCCGCTCGTTGATCGGCTGCGGCATTTGGGAGAACGAATACGTCAAAGAGGATAGCATCTGGAAGTTCAAGAAACTCTTCTGGAGCGAGATTATCAGCAGTCCGCTGGAAGAAGGCTGGGTCAAGAAGCCGTCGATTTTGAATCCACCGCACCGATACAGCCCACCGATGGGGCCGAATACGAAATTTGCTCCTTACCCATCCGGATATATCTTCCCTTACCACTATAAAAATCCGGTAACCGGTAAGTGAATTGGAGAGTTAAGGTTTGGGTTTCCAGTTGTGAGTGGTCAGTAAACTACAGTCAATGTGGTATCTGACGAATCCCTTTTAATATTCCTGGTGAAGATATCAGAAGGCCTTCCAAATAACTCCACGTGAGGAAACAAGGGGAACATTTTCGTTCCTTTTTTATTACCTTTGCTTGCATGAAGGTAACTGGAACACACCAATTTTGCGCTATTGTCGTATAATAAGAAAAGCAAGACTTTACCGAGTTCCCAAACCAAATATTAGAACGGAGAAATAAAATACTATGAAAAGAAAGCAAATAAAATATATTGGTTTCTGTCTGGTGATAGGATTAATAATCGGGTTAATCATGGTTTTGCCTGTATCGTGTTCCTGTTCAACAAAATCAACTACGACAACAACATCCACTCCTGTATATACTTCTTCAACTTTAACGTCAACGTCCAGCTCAATATCTACTACGACCGCGACAAGGACAAGGACAACGACAACGACAACGACGTCGATGCCTCCTTTAAATACAACAACCTCGAAACCGGCGTCTATATCGACAACTCTAACATCGTTTCCTTACCATGGGTCAGGTACGGGCGTTTGGTCAGGCCAAATAGTTTATAATAACAAAACATATTCCTTAGGTGGGAATCTCACGATGACAATCGATGCAAATGGTGTTGTCACTGGTTCTATTACTAATTCAACGGGAGCTAATGTCACCATCGATCAGAATAAACTACAAGTCGACCCAAACGGTAATATAACTGGTATATCAAGTTTTAGCGTAAACTCAATAACTTTTACGTTTAATTGGCAAGGAAAAGTAACCGTATCAGGAAATGCGATAAACATTCAAGGCACATGGACCGGTCAGTATGGTTCGGGGATTTTCTCTGGAACTGGCACTACATCTAATTAAATATTGGCGGTTACCGCAGAGGTAGAACCGTTAATGACCGTAATTTAGTGGGCATCCATTATTGGATGCCCACTTCTGATTCAATTAATTAATCTAAAGGTGGTTTTTTCCTTCTAAACCAGTCCGGGATGGAAAAGATTTCCTTTCTGAACCAGATAATTTGCGCCGCCAGGAGCATCATCGCGAAATCGATCGCCAGACTCTGGGTGCTCAGCAAAGGTCTGGCCGCTCCGAAACAGTAGCAGATGGTAATATTTAAATTCATGATAAGCGCGGCTATTTTCGCAGCTGCGAAACTGAGAAGCATTAAACCGGCAATACTCGCGGTGATTCTCAATACGATACCCACAACCAGGAGAATGCCCACCGCGATTTCGAGGTAAGGGAGAACGTTACCATAAACCGTGGCTAGCACTGAAGGAAGTATCCGGTATTGATTAATTTCGTTTACCAGCGTGGGGATGTTGTGCACTTTGGCGAATCCGGTAAAGATAAAAATACCGCCCAGGATTAACCGGAATACGAATGAAGTATTACTGCTGCGCAAAACGGTCGGGAATATACTTTTTAACCTTTTTCGGTATTTCATAGCCAGCCATGTGATCCCGCCGATGATTATCAGGAATGTGGCAATCATCCCCAGTATCATCCAGATGGACCAATCCCGGGAAAAATCAGCAGTTACGTGCATGTCTGAATTCAATGTCAGGGACGTTTCTGCTGAATCCGGATTATTCACATTAGAGGTCCAGCCGTCGAACTTCCAGCCTTTATCCGGGATCGCTTTGAGATTAACAACAGTACCGGGTGGATAGGGATATTGCCCCGCGGCGGGGGAAATAGAACCATGCCCGTGCTTTTCCAGGGTTAACACCGGGGTAGTCGAATAAAAATTAGCTTGGATCGTGATATTGCAAGTCATATCGACAGTGACAGGATTGTCCGTGCTGTCGATATTCGTGCCGGTCCACGAGACAAAACGATATCCCGGTATCGAATCTGCCTTTAGTTTGACCTGCGCGATCGCATCAAACGTATAGTAAGCGGTATTTGACGTCATCGGTGAGTCATTTACCGTTACCGTTCCGCCGCTTCCACTGATAATCACGATCAGTGTAAAAGGAGGGCTCGCTCAAGCTTCTACTGGTTTAGTATTGATAACTGTGATCGATAAAAACAGCAACACACTCATCAACAGGTATAGTATGTTCTTTTTCAATTCCCGTTTGCTCCCGGTATTATTGATACTTAACTACATACTATATCAGAAATTTTCTAGTCTGGTTTTAATTAGTCTCCCTCTGCCTGTATAATCCCTCCCGTTCATAATATCCCAATCGGATTCATTTCTTATTAATGGAAATAACTACACAAAAACGAGCTTGACGAAATACGGGTTAAATATGGGCTTGACAAATCTGAGAAGCCATGTTAAAGTTTGCTCAACTTTCCGTATTCCGGCACAGAATACGGTCGTTAGTTGCAAGTGACTAATCAAAAAGAGTGTACGACCACTTAACAACTTAATTACATTCAGAGGAGGTGCGGGAGAACCAATATTTGGAAGTATAACTTTCAATAACAAACAGAATACCAGACAGCAATCAAAATATTTTAGGAGATGAAAACTCCAAAAGGACTTACAGAAGTGAAAAAAGGTTTATGCAGTTTTCTGATTCTACTTCTTGCGGTTACCTTACTTGCCGGGTTGGTAACAGGTTGCTCAAGTTCCACTACAGCCAGCAAAGAGCAAGTCATTACAATCGGTGTTGATACTCCATTGACCGGCGGCGCCGCTCCTTGGGGTTTATCCGAAATGCACGGCGTCACATTGGCGGCCGACGACTTTAATTCTGCCGGTGGTCTCACCATCGGCGATACCCATTACACGCTTAAAGTTGAAGCTTTGGATGATGCTTATGATACCGCCAAAGCCACGAATAATATCAACCAAATGGCTTATACAGACGGTGTGAAATTCATGTTTACCTTCCAAACGGAAGGCTCCCTGGCGCTTGCTCCCACTTTAACCAACATGAAGATCTTGAATTTCACGGTTGTTAACGATGACCGTATTATTGCACAACCGGCTGATGCCTATACCTATAGAACATACATGGGTTTTTCAGTGCAAGCGAATGATTATCTTGCCTGGATGAAAAAAACTTATCCCAACGATAAGAGTATTGCCGTACTTACTACCAACGATACCAATGGGAACGTTACGGAAGCATCCACAAAAGCTGCCGCTGCCGCAGCCGGACTCACCTATCTCGCCCCCGTTTTTTATGATACCGGCACTGCGGACTTTTCACCTTTCGTAACCAAGATACTCAATGAAAAACCGGATATTATATTAACTATTGGTGACCCCACCGGTGATGTCGGCCTGATCGCCAAGACACTTAACGGTATGGGTTTTAAAGGTATCCATGCCACCGGTATTGTCGGCGCGGCTGACCTGTTAAAAATCGCCGGACAGGCACCCATTGAGGGTATGCTAACACTTAATATGCCTTTGATTCCCGGCGGCCAGGTATCCAGTGCTGTTTTAGGTTTACCTGCCCGTGAAGTTGCCCATTCCGGTTCTGCATGGGGAACCGCTTATTGCTGTACCTGGGACTTCTATTCCGAAGCAGGGATTATGTTTGACGCAATGAAACAAGCCAAGAGTGTTGACCCCACCGTGGTCAAGGCAAAAATTGACCAGTCTGGCGCCAAATTCAACTACGCTGCAATTAACAATGGTATCGCCACCTTCGGTTCTCCGGCATCCAACGCTATTTTCGGCGCTAATGGCGGCCATCAGGTTACCAATTCCTGGCCGATTGATATTATTAAAAATGGAAAGGATACCATCGGCACAATCATTACTCCAAAGTAGTATTCTATGCGAATTTCCAGAGACAAGTTAATTGTTTGAGTCATTAACAGGTAGTGAGAAAACACAGTTCTCACTACCTGTTAAGCAAAACGTTTGTATCAGCTCATACGGCCAAATCATGCGTCTGGAGTAATAATCAGGCATGGCACAAATATTTCAGGTAATTGTCAACGCTCTGTCATTAAGTCTTATCTATATATTGTTCGCGACCGGGTTAACACTGATCATGGGCATCTTCGACGTTTGTAATTTTGCCTATGGTGAGTTCGTGATGGTCGGCGGTATTGCTACATATTTAATTGTCGCTAAATCTGGATTGCCCTATATCGTCGCTCCTTTCGCTGCGATGATAATTGTCAGTCTGATAGGCATTATTTTTGAGAAGGGTATTTTTTACCCGATGCGTAATCGCGGCGGGTTGGAACCTGCTCTGGCTACATTCGGTTCGAGCACGATAATGCAAACCGCGGTTTTAATCCTCTTTGGCGGAATGCCGCTCGGCGTGCCTTCTATCATGAGCGGACAATTTAAAATAGGTTCTGCATATTTTCCCATGGACAGACTCCCGATTATTATCGGGGGGTTTTTGATGATAACCTTGCTTTTCCTGTTTGTCCAAAAAACGAAGCTTGGTTTAGCCATCAGGGCATTACAACAGGATCAGGACGCGGCTGCATTACAAGGAATGAACATTGCCAGTATCCGTGTTGTAGTCTGGGTCGTGGCCAGTTGTCTGGCAGCGGTAGCCGGAGTTTTGCTGTCATCTATTTCCTATGTTTCACCGACGATGGGAAGCGGTTATTTACTTAAGGGTTTTGCGGTGGTCATTATGGGCGGACTGGGCAGCATTCCCGGAGCCCTCGTCGGAGGTTTTGTGCTGGGATTTGTCGATTCCTTCGGTCAGACTTATCTCGGGTCTTACAGTTACATGTTCGCTTTTGCTTTTATCATGTTGGTATTAATCGTCAGACCGCAGGGTTTAATGGGGAAGCGCTAATGAAACTACCAAAATGGCAAACGTATATTCCCCTTTTATTTATAATATTTATGTTCGTATTGCCTTTATTCATGAATTCCCCACGTTATTTAAACCTTTTAAATCAACTGCTGCTGAATATCATCCTCGCAATGGGGGTATATTCTGTGTGGTCGGTTGGATTTATTAACGCAGCTCAACCGATATTTTACGGACTGGGGTCTTATACCGTGGCGTTATTAATGATGCGGGCTCATTTTCCTTTTTGGCTGGCATTTCCTATGGCCGGGGTTATTCCCGCCGTTGTGGCATTGTTATTCGGTCTTATCGGGTTGAAGATGAAAGGAGCTTATTTCCTGTTTCTGACAATTGCCTTGGATGGGTTAATATCATGGCTGTTCATCAGCTGGAAAGGGCTTTTTGGCGGACAACTCGGGATATTCCCTGTTCCTCAACCTCGAATTCAAGCATTTGGATTAGATATCAACTTTGCCACATCGCGAACACCGTATTATTATCTGGCGCTGGTAACGGCCGTTATAACATGCCTGGTATATTTCAAAATGTTTAATTCCAGGTTAGGCAGAGTTTGGGAAAGTATCGGCAAAACCGAAGATCTACTGGCAAATACCGGCATATCGGTATTTACACAGAAACAAATTGCCTTGGCGGTTTCATGTTTCTTTGCCGGACTGGCCGGAGCGATCTGGGCGCCTTACATTACTATTATCACTCCATCACAATTCGGTTTGTGGCAGGGAATAACGATTGTATTGGGAGTGCTTGTCGGAGGGATTTACAGTCCCCTCGGAGCAATTATCGGCACCATATTCATGGCTGCGCTAAACCTGGTATTTACATACCTGCCCAGCCAAACTGTGCAATATCAACCGATGGCTCTCGGTTTTATCCTCGTTTTGGTATTGTTATTTATGCCGACCGGGATACTGGGACTATCCGGAAGAGTGCAAAATAGGATAAAGGAATTAACCGGACGAAAAACTGCGCCACCATCAATAAATAAAGACGATGTGAAGGCAGTTTAGCAAAGGGCTGCTGAATTACATGACGACAACAGGATTTTACGGAGAGTCTGAATGGCGTTGCTGGAAACACAGAAACTAACAAAAACATTCATCGGCCTGAAAGCGGTCACGAACATGGATTTGTCGGTGAATAAAGGGCAGATTTTAGGATTGATCGGGCCGAACGGCGCAGGTAAAACTACGCTGTTTAACCTGATTTCCGGTGCGCTCCCGCCAACCAGCGGCAAAGTTTTGTATAAGGGAAGAGATATCACCGGTTTCAAACCCCATATTTTAGCGAGAATGGGTATCGTACGGACTTTCCAGCTAGCCACGGTATTTCAGGAATTATCCGTGCTGGATAATATCCAGGTTGCGCTGCACTACAAATCAAGAGTGGGTTTTTTACAGACCTTGTTTGAGACGCCGGCAATGGCACACAAGGAAAATGGTATAGTGCGCGAAAAAGCGATGAAATTGCTGAATATTGCCGGCCTCACTAACCTGGCAGACACACGGGCCGGGAATCTGCCGGGCGGTTACCAGAAATTGATGAGTGTCATCATTGCATTAGCTGTAGATCCTGAATTGCTGCTGCTGGACGAACCGATGAGTGGATTAAACGCCGAGGAGATCCAGACCCTGATCCGCCTGGTGAAGACGATCAGAGATGAACGGGGTACCGGTATCATTATGGTGGAGCATAATATGAAGGTGGTCATGGACCACTGTGAATATATCGTGGTGATCAATTTCGGTCAAAAGATTGCCGAAGGGACCCCGGCGCAAATTGCCAGCGATCAACGGGTTATTGAAGCTTATTTAGGGAGCGAATAGTGTTACTTGGTGTCAAAGACCTCAAGGTCAATTATAAAAAAGTCGAAGCCGTAAAGGGTGTTTCATTCTCAGTCGACGAAGGGACACTGGTCAGTATTATCGGCGCTAACGGCGCGGGTAAGAGCACTATTTTGAAAACATTATCCGGCCTGCTCAGAGCGACCTCCGGAGAAATCTGGTTCGGCGATAAACGGATCGATAAAACCGCCGTGGATAAAATCGTGAAAATGGGTATTGCACAGGTGCCTGCGGGCAGAAGAATTTTCCCGCAGTTGTCGGTTTTGGAGAATCTGCAGGCGGGCGCTTATACTATCAGCAAACGGAGTGAAGTAAATGCGTTGCTGGCTGAGGTTTATCAGCATTTTCCGCGTATGAAAGAAAGACTTAACCAGCGGGCAGGCAGTTTAAGCGGCGGCGAGCAGCAAATGCTGGCCATCGGGCGGGCGATGATGACCAAACCGAAACTGCTGGTCATGGACGAGCCATCGCTCGGTCTTTCCCCGATCATGGTTAATGAAATCGGCAGTATCATCAAAACGATGAAAGAAGCAGGCAGAACCATACTTTTGGTTGAGCAGAATGCCAAACTGGCACTTAAGCTTGCTGATCATACCTATGTATTGGAACTTGGGAAAGTGGTGCTGGAAGGAAAATCAGAGGACATCATGAACAATCCGATCGTTAAAAAAGCCTACCTTGGCGCGACGGAAAGTTCGTAAACCGTTATCCTGAATTACCGGAATATCGAAATAACCAACGCCTGCGTCTTTAAGTTATTTTTCAACCGTTACGTAAAAGAGAACAATTCATGAACCTTGAACCGAAAGATCTTAATGCCAGGGATATTTACCGCATCTTCGTCAGTGTGGTTTCTCCCAAACCGATTGCCTGGGTGTCCACAGTTGACCTGGTGGGTAGAAATAATCTTGCGCCATTCAGTATGTATACGATGCTGAGTACCGTGCCTGCGGTTTTGGGGTTCGGCGTCAGCGCCTACCATGACGGCGGTAAAAAAGACACGATTAAAAATGTCGAAGCGACCAATGAATTTGTCATTAATCTGGTCACGGAGGAATTGTCAGTGGCGATGAATATTACCTCCTCGTCCTTTCCCCCGGAGGTCAGTGAATTCGAGAAAGCAGGGTTAACGCCTGTCCGCTCCGCAATGGTGGCGCCGCCGCGCGTCGGCCAATCACCCATCAGCTTGGAGTGCCGGGTTTTGGAGATACTACGGTTCGGCAGCGAACCGACGGTCAATAGCTTTATCGTTGGAGAAGTGCTGCTTGTGCATCTGGACGATAAATATTGCCCCGGCGGCGTGATTGATTCGGAGCGATTAAAGATCGTGGGACGGTTGGGCGCGCAACCGCCAGATTTGTACTGCCGCACTACGGACACCTTTATCATGAAAAGGCCGGAGTCCTGAGTCTGTTTTTTTGTGGTTTTGAAACCCTGTGTACACAACTTACTCCTCCAACCGGAACAATTAGAAAAGGAACAGGAGGGAAAAAGATGATCAAGAAGATTTTAGTCCCGCTGGACGGCTCGAAGCTGGCTGAGGTTGTTCTTCCTTTTGTTGAAGAATTAGGACTTAAACTGGGCGCGGAAGTATTTATGATTAGTGTCACGAACAATATTCAGGGTTATTGGCCGTTTGAGGACGCCAGCCAACCGGACAAGGTCACTTTAGTACCGCAGGGCGTATGTACCAGGGAGGATTACGCAGCGATGTATCTGAGTTCCGCCGCCAAACCGCTGGAGAACAAGGGTATTAAAATAACCAAGGATGTAATTTGCGGTAAGACGGCGCAGGAGATTATTTTTTACGCCAATGATAATCATATGGATATGATAGTAGTATCGACACACGGACGGTCTGGATTGAGAAAATTGACCCACGGCAGTATCACTGCGAAGCTAATTCAGCAAGCACCCGTCCCCCTGACGATAATCCGACCGGTAAAATAGAAAAAGAATGCGACTCGCCCCTCGAGCGTGACTAAGGTGAGGGGTACCTTAAAGAAGTAAATGTGTTGAGAAAGTGCATTTTCTTTTCTTGTGAGTTTATCGGCGATTAGTATAATATTAGTAGTACTGCAAATTAGTTATTCCATTAATTAAAGGATTATCGTTGACCGCATCTTTGCCCCTGCCGATAGAAATTATCACAGAATCCGCTCTACTAAATGCCGCTATTCAAAAAATGAACGGCTCGGCGGCGATTGCTCTGGATACGGAGTCGAACAGTTCTCATTATTATCCGGAACAGCTTTGCTTGATTCAGATTGCCACCTGTACTCACTCATTTGTCATTGATACCATCATCCTCAAGGATGTTACGCCGCTCGGCAAAATATTGGCGGATGCTTCCGTCATGAAGGTCATTCACGGCGCAGATTACGATATCCGCTGCCTCGACCGGCATGCCGGATTGCACATACGTAACCTGTACGATACCTACATCGCGGCCCGGTTCGCCGGTCTGCCCGAGGTGGGGCTGGCAGCTTTGCTCAGAGACATGCTGGGCGTAAATATTATCAAGAGCAAGCGGCTGCAGACTGCGGATTGGGGGCGCCGCCCGCTCTCCAGCGAGGCAATTGATTACGCCGCCAGCGATGTTTTTCACCTGTTATCTTTACAGAAAATATTGGATAAAAAGCTGCAGGAATTAGGTCGCAACACCTGGGCTGCCGAAGAATTCGCGCGGCTTGAAGAAGTGCGCTATACAGCGCCCGATCCGGAACGCGCATTTCTTTCCGTAAAGGGAGCTGAGAGCCTTGATCCCCGCGGCCTTGCGGTTTTACACAGTCTTTACCTCTTCCGCGATGAAGAAGCTCGCCGGCAGCACCGTCCGCCTTTCTTTATCATGCCCGATATTGCACTGGTTTCGCTGGCTGCTTCACCCACCACCGATGGTATGGGACCCGGGCTGCAGCGATACAGACGTGGTTTACAACAGGCTCTGCACGATGGGTTAACCGCGGCGCCAATCCAGATACCGCCGCCGCCGCCTTATGAACCCAGTACTGCTGAACAAATTAAACGCCTGAGCCACCTCAAAGTATGGCGCGCGGAACTTGCTGCTAATCTGAACCTTGACCCTTCGCTCATTTGGCTGACCCCCAGCCTGCAGCGGCTTGCACGGGAGCCTGAGTCCTTTGACTCGGAAATCCATTCTGCCGGTATCCGCCGTTACCAGCGGGAGCAATTCGCTGCTTCGCTTAAAAATTTCCTGGCCGCGAAAGCCTAGCGCTTAGTCGTCTCCATCATAGCTTTCCGACTTCACCAGATTCTTGAGAACTGGAATGTTGCGCAGAATGCGCTTGAATGAAACAGATGGTTGTAATGCCACATTCAACGATATCCGCGGGGAATTACCCGTGTTGGTATTTTTCAAAACCAGGACACAATCGGTATCATCCGGGATTTTGTAATTAGCCGTCAGTTTATAACCGTTAGGGACTTTTTCCACTGACGAACTAACAGGATATTGCGGATTGAATGATTTGCCGTCCTCATCCGTTTCCGTCGTAGCCACTATCCCGCGAACATTCAGATTCTTCCAATCGATGCCGAACCAGGATACCGGTGAGTCACTGTAAACTGTCACCTGGACCGTGTCGCCTTCGACCAGTGAAAATGGCGTGCTCCAGTACATGCCATTCTGATTATATGGATAAACGGGAGGTTCACTTTCCGGTGATGGGCCGCCCAGTCCGAGACTTACCAGCTTTTCATTATTCAGCGGGGTTAGGTCGATATACCCGGCCGCTGGCAAACGCACCAATGACAGTTTTGAATTACTTAGTGATAACGGCTCCGTTACCACACCGCCGGTTAGGGTAGTTGACTGCGCTGATGTCTTGAAACTGACAATCAAAGCTGCTGCCAGAACTATAGCCAGTATTATAAAAATATATTTCTTCATTTTAGCTCCGCCCGTTAAATTAATGTTTAATGATTTGTGGCGTTTGCGGGTAAGGAGAGCCCTCCAGCGTGGCATTCAGGACGATGGGGGCGCGTGGTTGCTGCGTGAAATCAAAGGCTTCGGTCATGTCCAGCGCATCCTTATCCCGTTTTGTCATCGAGGCGATCCCATATCTTTTTTCTACTATTTTCAACCAGGATTCGAAAGAATAAGTTTTATGATCGATGTATCCCTGCCGTGCATAGGGACTGATCACCAATCCAGGGACTCTGATGCCGTAGCCGAATTCATCCACCTTCGGTGGATCAACGTGATCGTAAAATCCTCCCCAGTCATCCCATGCGATGAAGATGGCCGTTGAATTCCAGTTGGGGCTCTGCATGATCGCATTCACCAACCCCGTCACATAGGCCATTCCGTCCTCCACCCCGCCACCCATTCCCGGATGTTCGCTCAACCGGCTCCCGAAAAATGGCTGGATCCAGCTGACCTGCGGCAGGGTGCCTGCCGCTGCATCTTTATAGAACTGGGCGGTGTCTACAATCCGGCTGCGCTCGTAAGGGTCATTCCATACTTTGGGAAAAGCAGGGAGCGGGTTCCAGTAAGTATATTGCGTGGGATCATCTTTTTGATCGGCATCACTCCCGATTGCCTGACCGTTGTTGTCCGGGACATTGCCCGAAGTAACATAATAATTCCAGGTGATCGAACCGCTGGTCAGCAACTCGGTGATTTCAGGGAAATCGAATTGCGTCGGATATGGTTGATTAAATCCGGTATATCCTCCGCTCTGCGCGGCGAGTTTATACAGGTGGGCAGGAAGACTATAGGAAGCTATGGACTCAAACATACGGTCCTGTAATACGTAAAGTCCGGCATAATTCCAGTAATTGGGGATTTCGTGGTAATCGTGGTAGCCCAGGACCTCGCGTGGGTCGTTCCCGGGTGTCCGGTTGATCACGGCTCCCGCGCTGTATCTTTTGTATGCTTCTTTCAAGAAGCCGTCCATCTGGCCGCCGTTCACATCCGCCAGTGAATTTTCCCAGCCGTGCGGTCCGTCGAAATTGTCATTGTTGGTGTCATGATATGGTTTGACGATGCTCTTGTCCCATGGATCGGTAAAGGAAACATTTTGCGGTATGCCGTCTGCGCCGGGATAGGTGCCGAAATAGCTGTCAAAACTGCGGTTTTCCTGCATAATGAATACAAAATGGTTTATTTTATCGAGTCCTGCCGTGACGGTCAAAACCGGTGTTTGCGATGTCGTCGATGTGGATGTGGAATGAGATGTGCATGCTCCTAAAGCCACTAATACAAGCGTTATCCAGACGGCGATTATTGTGTAAATAGTTCTGTTATTTGAAGCAATATTCATCTATACCCTCTTTATGGAAATCTAATGCGAGATTGTCTGTGGTGGCTGCGGGTAAGGAGACCCCTGCGTTGTGGCGGACAGGATTACCGGCGGACGCGGCTTCTGGGTGAAGTCAAATGAATTAGTCATGTCGTCCGCATTCTTGTCGCGGGCGGTCATCGATTGCACACCGAAGCGTTCCTCCACCAGTTTTAACCAGGAGTCAAATGAATAAGTATTATGGTCGATGAAAGCCTCTTTGGCGTAAGGACTGATAACCAGGCTGGGTACCCGCAGGCCGAATCCGTATTCGTCCACGAACGGCGGCGTTTCATTATCGTAATATCCCCCCCAGTCATCCCAGGACACGAATATCGCGGTGTTGTCCCAGTCCGGCCCGTTCTCTACGGCATTGATCAGGCCGGTCACATAAGCCATTGGTTCCCTTATGTCTTTCGTAAAAGCTGGATGGTCGCTCAATTGGCTGCCCAGATAGGGGCAAATCCAGCTTACACTGGGCAGATTTCCTGACTGAGCATCCTGATAGAACTGCGCAGTGTCCACCAGTCTGACCCGCTGGGCGGGGTCGTTCTCCACTTTAGGGAAAGCAGGCAGCGGGTTCCAGAGTGTATAGTTATTAGGGTTGGTGTTCTGGGTGGCCGCGGGTTCGATTGCCTGCCCGTTAGCATCGACACTGTTGCCGGAGGTTACATAGTAGTTCCATGTCACCTGGTCGTTTTGCAGGAGCTCGGTAATCTCGGGGAAATCAAAGCGGGTGGGATATGGTTGCGGTTCTCCAAGATAACCGCCGCTCTGCGCCGCCAGCATGTACAGGTGTACCGATAAGCTGTAGGCCGCCACCGAAGAAAACATCTGGTCCTGTAAAACGTAGAGTCCGGCATAATCCCAGTAATTCGGAATCTCATGGTAATCATGATAGCCCATCACTTCTTTGGGGTTATCACCGGGCGTCAGGCTGGGGGTAACACTCAATGCATATCTTTTATAAGCCTCGTTTAAAAACCCGTCCATCTTCCCGGCATCAATATCTGCAACGGCATTAGAATGATCGTGGGGAGCGTCAAAATCAACATAATTAGTAGAGTGATATGGTGTAACTATAGTTCCGTCAGTCGGGTCTTTTAGCGTTACTCCGGCGGGAATGCCGTAAGCGCCGGGATAGGTGCCGAAATAGTGGTCGAAGCTCTTGTTCTCTTCCATGATAAATACAAAGTGGTTGATCTTGTTGATTCCCGTTGCCGTTTTCGTTGTTGTGGTAGTGGTCGTTTTTTGAGGGGTGCAGCCGGCAACGATTAATAATGCGACTATTGCCCAGATGAGCAGGGATTTGCCGAAGGTCATACTTCTTTTTGCAGACATAGACTTTAACTTCCTCTTCGTAATGCGGGAGAACACAGGTTACGAATACAATTTTCCCTTCGCTATTATCATTGAAAAATAGTAACAATGTTATATATTTAGGGGGAAATAAGTTACAAATCTGTGCCATTTATCGGGTTGGACAATGTGCATCAGGGCGTAAAAACAGAAAAACCCCTCGCTGTTTGCGAGAGGCTTTTCACATTGACTGCGGGTATCGGATGTTTAATAACGGAATGGCTTTTTAGTTTCAATCTGGTCTAATATTTTAATTTGACCGAGGTTGTTGATTACAACTAGTTCCGAGACGTCTCTTCGTTGCCCGCATGTTCCGCATTCTTCGTACCATCCGTTTGATTCACGTTTTATCTGAAGTTCGCCGTTACAACGGGGACAACTTTTCAGCTTCTGAATTGCCATATATTACTCCTTATTTCCCGGGATGCTCAGACTAATATGGGTACACATTATCAGGGCGTTTTGCCATTTCTTGTTCAATCGGTCTGGTAAAGTTATCGCCCAGAAGCACAGTTACAACCCGGTTTACTATTTTTATTGACTTCCTGATGTTACTCATTTCCCTCCACCTCCGTTTAATTAGTTTTTACTACTCCCAATTAATAATGTAACGTTTTTGGGTTAACAGCATGTTTCGGTTTCATTAATTTTTTGTTAAATATTGGCTAAAACCAAAAATTTCGTTGCTGTAGGAATGTTTATCTGCAACAGGTCGCCGGTCAGGGCTTCTACGTTAATGTTTCGCATTCGGATTAATGAATTTTATCTGAACGGTTCATTTGCCAGCTTCTGAGTTAAGTCTTATACTTATGGAAAGATTATGAGCAATAAGATATTAATCGTTGAAGATGACCCGAATATACTGGCAGCACTTAAATATAATTTAGGTAAAGAAGGTTATAACACGCTGACGGCGGTCGATGGTGTCCAGGCTCTGGCATTGGCACGGGAGAGTAAACCCGCCCTGATTGTCCTGGATATCATGTTGCCTGAATTGAGCGGTTTCGAAGTCTGCCGCATTTTACGCAAAGAAATGGCCGTGCCGATCATCATGTTGACCGCTCGCGGTGATGAAATCGATAAAGTAACCGGCCTTGACCTCGGCGCCGATGATTACATGACCAAACCCTTCAGTATGAGAGAATTGATGGCCCGGATCCGCGCCATGCTGAGGCGGTCGGAGATCAAAACGGTTATTCCGGAGACGCCGCTCAAGTTCGGAGACATCGAAGTAGATATTCTTCACCATTTAATTACCAGGAAAGGAGCCGCCTTAAACCTCTCGCCCAAGGAATTTGACTTGCTGGCTTTTCTGGCCGGCAACAAAGGGCTGGTATTCAGCCGCGACCAATTATTAGAAAAAGTCTGGGGTTATGATTATGCGGGAGATACGCGCACCGTTGATGTTCATATCCGGTGGCTGCGGGGAAAAATAGAAGATAATTCCGAAGAACCGAAACGCTTGATTACGGTCAGGGGCGTAGGCTATAAATTTGAGGGATAAAATTGTCGCGTAGCATATACTGGAAAATTACTATCCCCTTGATTGTCATGGTCTTGCTTGCCATGGGGTTCCTTGGTTTCTTCATGGCAGATTCCTCCCGGAATACCCAGCTTAACCACTTGAATGCCCAATTGGTAAATGAAGCAAAATTAGTTGCTGATATCAGTACCACGGATTTTGCCGATCCGGCGCTACAAACAAATCTGAATGCGCTGACTAAAACAATATCGGATGAAATTGGGACCAGGATCACGTTTATCATCCCCGATGGGACTGTCCTCGGCGATTCTGATCAGGATCCCTCTACCATGGAAAATCACTCTACACGCCCTGAGGTAATTGCCGCGCTCGCTACCGGTGAAGGCCAGGCGACGCGTTACAGCGCTACCCTCCATAAAGATATGATGTATGTCGCTGTTTTAGTTAAAAATCAGGGGCAAACAATCGGTATTGCGAGGGTTGCTCTCCCGCTCACCGCGGTTGACGCCTCCATAAACAGCCAGATCAGGGGCATTATCTCCGGGACGGTGATTACAGCACTGTTGTTTGTTCTCGCCGCGGCGTTGATTACCAGGATGATCACCCGCCCGGTTCGGCAGATCACCAAAGCCGCGGAAGGCATCGCCGCCGGTAAGCTGGACCAGCAGATACCGATCAGAACCTACGATGAAATCGGCCGCCTCGGCCATGTCTTTAACGACATGTCCCAGAACTTGAAAATGACAATGGCGGCGATTGTCGATGAAAGGAGTAATCTGGCAACGGTTCTCGCTAACCTGACCGACGGCGTCGTGATGACGGATGCCGAAGAAAAAATTTTATTAACTAATCCGGCGGTTGAGCGCTTGTATAATTTTAAAGAGAAAGATTTCATAGGTCGTCCTTTGATCGAGGCTGTGCATGATTATGAGATCGATGAAGTTGTTAAAAAATGCCTGAGCACGGGCCGGGAGCAGACCGTCCAGCTTGAATCGGCGGGCCGATTCCTCAGGGTTGTCGCCGTACCGATAACTCCTGGTCATTCTTCTGCCACACTGATCCTATTCCAGGATTTGACCGAGATGAGAAATCTGCAAACGATGCGCCGGGAACTCATCGGCAACATTTCTCATGATTTGCGGACCCCGATCGCTGGCATTAAGGCAATGGTGGAAACCCTGCAGGATGGCGCTCTAAATGATAAAGACGCGGCAAATGATTTCTTGACCAGGATCGACGGCGAGGTTGACCGCTTGACCCAGATGGTGACCGAATTGACGGAATTATCGCACATCGAGACCGGCAAAGCCGAACTGCGCAGGATACCGACCAATGTTAATCTGCTGATTGAAGAGGTCGCTGCTCAGATGGATCCCCTGGCCGCCGGGCGTCCCGTCACCATTATCACCGACCTCAGTCCGAATCTGCCGGTGATCAAAGTGGACAGAGACCGTATCCGCCAGACATTGATCAACCTGGTACATAATGCCATCAAATTTAACAATCCCGGTGGGAAAATTGTCATCTCGACTAAATACGATGTAGAGTTCGTTACCGTTAGCGTCTCTGATACCGGCATGGGCATTTCCAAAGAGGATTTACCGCATATTTTCGAACGCTTCTATAAAGCAGATAAAGCCCGGTCACGTGGCGGCAGCGGTCTCGGGTTAGCAATTGCCAAACATACGGTCCAGGCTCATGGTGGCAATATTTCGGTTAAAAGTGAAGAAGGCAAGGGTTCCACTTTGACGTTCACACTCCCACTCAACACCGGCAATAAATAAGGTTTTTTGCTGAAATTTAGCAAAACCTTAACAAATCCCTAACCGTTTCTTAAATTCCGTCCCGTATTCTGAATATAGATGAGAAAAAGCGTCTGTATTCTTCATTCAAGTCTCGGTCAATGGCAAACCCTTTTTTACCCCAGACAATCAAGGGCGTAAACCGTTTGTTTTTATCCTGTATCGATAGAATTAGCATAGGTTGATAACGGAACAAGAAATGAAAAAATTTCTACAGCCAGATCTTCCGGGAATTGATTATTATCATGGCCGAAGACCCGAAAACAATTACGCTGCCACCCGTCTGATGTGGACTGCCCATAATCTGGAACGCGCCGCGGATCGGGTTATTAATCTCAGTGAACGGGTAGCATATATTGTCACGGGGAAGATGGAAGAGATCAGTTCCTCGAAATATTAGACGCCCAGAAGTGTTAGAATATCAATAGTTATGGAAAATCAGGATAAAAACAAACCGGAAATTACTGCGAACGACCAACAGAAAGCCATTCAAGCAGCCCAGAATATTTTGACCTCTGATGATAAAGATCTGCGTTCCCATCTGAACAAAGACATTGTTTTGAACGCACTTAGCTGCCAGAACCTGGATATTTTGGACCTCAAGATGATCGACCGCGTGATGGCGGAATTCCAGCATGCCGCCCGTGTTTTTAAACCGTACCGCCCGGTGCGTAAAGTATCGATCTTCGGTTCGGCGCGAGTAGAGGAGAAAAATCCCTACTATGAACTCGCGGTAAAATTCGGCCGCGCGGTTGTCGCGAAACAATTCATGGCCATTACCGGCGCGGCGGATGGCATCATGGCCGCCGGTATCGAAGGTGCCAGACCGGAAAATAGTTTCGGTGTGAATATCTTGCTGCCTTCGGAACAGGCGCCGGCCAAGGTTATCCAGGACGACCCCAAACTGGTCACCTTCAAGTATTTTTTCACGCGTAAGGTGTTCTTTGTTATGGAAGCCGATGCGATTGCTTTGTTCCCCGGCGGTTTTGGCACCCAGGACGAAGGGTTTGAAGTACTGACGCTGTTGCAGACCGGTAAAGCGCCGCCGATGCCGATCGTACTGATGGAATTACCTGGCGAAGCATATTGGGAAACCTGGGACAAATTCATTCGGCAGCAGTTATTAGCCCGTGGATTCATCGATCAGGAAGACCTCTCTTTTTACAAGATCATGCATTCACCGGAAGAAGCTGCAGACTGGATCGCCACTTATTACTCCACCTATCATTCCATGCGGCAAGTGTACAGCAGACTGGTGATCAGATTGGAAAAAGAGCTTCCGGACAGCGCTTTGACCATCTTGAATGAGCAATTCGCGGATCTGGTTAAATTCGGCAAGATCTTTAAAACACAGGCGTTACCGGAAGAGGCAGACGAACCGGAACTGGCCGCCAAACCAAGGATTATTTTTAATTACAATAAAAAGAGCGCCGGACGCCTCAATCAGATGATATTGAAAATCAACGAACTTGGCCGCGCCGTCTGATTAGATTGTTAATACTTCTTAACACCCTTCGTGTTAACTCCTTTGGTGTCTAATTTTTTCTCGAAAATTCAAGCTGTCTAACTATTTTCCTTTGTTCCCC
>PMMG01000107.1:9918-14677 GCA_003162335.1 Dehalococcoidia bacterium | reverse complement strand
AAGTCCGTTGTCACACAGAGACTGCCTCGTCCTGATATCCTCGCAGCGGTCATCGGCAGTAACCATTGACAACCAAAACTCAACGGATTAGAATAGTTAATATTGCTAACATTTATTATAATAAACAATTAATTAAGTCAACAAATACTATGGGAAAGTACTATCAAGGAGTCTCGAGGTGGATAATTCACTATTAATCGGGCTGATGCGTTACACATTTCCAATGCCGCGGGTATTGAGGCAAAAGCAGGTTGCCAGAAATGCCAGCCGCATGGACGCCGGTCAGGATTTTATGTTGTCCGAACACCGTCTGGTGCATCATTATGTGGTACGGGAGATTGTATGCTCCGGCAAACCACTGGCGCCGGAGACGATTGCCCGGGCGTTGAATCTGCAGATTGAGCGTGTAGTGGCCATTCTGACGGAGCTGGAGGAGCACAAAGGGTTTCTCTTCCGGAATGCGGAGGGGGCGGTGAATTGGGCTTATCCTGTCACCGCGGAGAAAACGCCGCACCTGCTAAAGCTAAACACCGGGGAACAAGTATATGCGGCCTGAGCAGTCGATGCGATAGCAGTACCCTTCGTGCAAGGGGGATTACGGGAACAATACATTGCCGCGACGGTTACCTCGGAGTGCGCCTATTGTCATAAACCGATGCAGATCGAAATCGACAGCGAACTGAAATTCACGGTCAAAGAAAAAGGGGCGCGGCCGGTCGTATTCGCGCCGCTGAAAATGATCGATCCGAAGAGTCCCAGTATCATCGACGGATTTTGAAAGAAGGCGGTGTTCTTCTGTTCAGAAGAACATGCCCGCCGGTACCGCCGGGAGAACAGAGAAGTGCGCGGCTCGTATTTTACGCTGCCGCAGGCGGTGTTTCTGACCCGCATCGTCCAGAGCGCGATTTTCGGGTTCGCCAAGAAAAATTGAAGACTTATAATATACGTTTACCACTGCATTCATTGCCATAACCCATTTTGCTTCGGTCAATAACATAAAACCGTAATCGCTAATTTTATATCTTTGTCGTTGGTATTTCGAATTTATCTCTATCATTTAACAAAAAGTTAACAACATCTTAATCGAAACGAAATATCTGCGCGGCATAATTCAATTAGATGGGGGTGAAACATGGGAGAATTTAACCTCGGTAAAATTGAATTTGTTAATTTGTGTGACCTCGCCGCTGCGGAAATCGAAGACGATTTTTCACGCCGCTGGGAAATTCTGACCCGTAATGCGAACATTCCCTGGCGGTTTGAACTGACATGTCCGGGCGAAAACGGCGAAGCATTTGTTTATGACAGTCTGGAAGCACGGTAGTTGCCGGATTATTGATACGAGGAAATCACTTAGGTAGAGGTACACCCTCACCCTGGCCTCTCCCACAGTGGGGAGTACATTTCGACTGCTGAACCATATCCCTTTCAACTGCGGTCGAAATGGACCTCCAACTTTCTGCTAAGTCAGAAAGTCTCCGGAAGTATTTCGTTTAAAACTCAAAGGGGACTAACCGGGGGACCCACGAGTGCGGCCTCCGGCCTATAGAAATTTTCACTCTCTACATTTACTTTGAAGTGGTTGATTACAAATTAAAGTACTATAGCCTCAATACATTACTTCATAAGTACCTTGTGAGGCTGTCCGAAATTCTCTGGATTGTCGGGTCAAGCCNNCAGCTTTGCTGGAATAGAATATTAACGACTCGTCATTCCCGACCTGATCGGGAATCCATATAAATAATTACAAATGGTCATTTTTAGACAACCTCAGACAGTGATCCTCCTAAGGCGGATCTAACGGCAATGGATTGGCTAAAATGACACGTAACGTTTTTGCCGGAAATTCGTTATTTAATATAGGGAGTACAAAAAGGAGGTGTCAAAACGATGAAATATTTCACCCGGAAAGTCTTATTTCGTGTCAGGTGGCTGGCAATGTCCGAGAGGGGCCGGTACGCCTATCTCTGGGCGCGGACACGAGAGAACATGTAAATGACAAGAACAATTGAATACGCAGCCCGATAAAAAGCCCTGGAAGCTGATTAAAGAGTCCGGGGCTTTTTTATTTGTCTGTCCTCACCCATAGCCTCTGTCCGTTGGTAATGCATTCCACCGTGCCGTTCTTGTCCGTGCGATAGATCTTATCCGAACCGACTCTATCTGTGAGCCTTTGCATGGTTGCCGCGCCGGGGTGTCCGAATTTATTATCCGCGCCCACGGAAATCACGGCCAGCTGGGGGTCGACGACAGCCAGAAAAGCTGTGCTGCTGGAGCCGTCAGAACCGTGATGCCCGACCTTTAACACCGTGCTTTTCAGGTTCGCCCGCCGCGTCATCAGATCCAATTCCGAATCCGCGGTAATATCCGAGGTCAATAAAAAGCTGATCTTGCCGTCGCTCAGCCTGAGCACAATGCCGTTGTCCATATCCGGCACCGTCGAACCGGGCGCCGGGTTAATCACCTCAATTGTTGTCTCTTTCGTTCCCAGATCGATCTCCTGCCCGGCCGTTGCCAGTGTGGATTTGATATGTTTATCATGAATCAAACTGAGCCATTCCTTTTCCGGCGGCGTCTGGTATTCCGTATCAAGATAAAGCACCTGTTGCACTTTGTAGCGCTGCAGAACTTCCAACAAGCCGGTCATGTGGTCGAGGTGTGGATGGGTCAATACCACCAGCTCGATCGTGCGGTCCCAGAACGGCAGGTGTTTACTTAATTCGCTGCTGATCGCCTGCGCGCTCGGCCCACCATCGACGAGGATGTCCTGGCGGTCCGGCGTCTGGATTAGAATCGCATCCCCCTGCCCGACATCGAGGAAGCTGACATGCAGTTTATCATCCGGCATATTGAAGGCGGTGAGCGTGGTCAGTATAGCGATTACCAGCAGCGGCGAAACAATCCACTTTTTCGGTACTTTATTGAGTGCGGAGGAAGTCCGGACTAAAAATCCTGTCACCGCTTTTCTATTGGGTATCAGCCAGAGCACAGCCGCCAGCAGGATAAAATACACCCACAGCCAGGCAGGGTTGATCGCGCCCATTTTGATCGAAGCCAGCGGCATGTTGGCGAAGATATTGATAACGGCCAGCATCCAGGAAGCCGAAAGCCAGGCCAACCAGCCGATAATCTGTCCGAACGGTAACAGAAAAACGCCAACTACCGCAGCCGCCGTGCCGCTGAAAATCAACCAGGGCAAAGCCGGCAGTACTAATAACGTGGCGATGGGAGACACGATGGAGAAAAGCCCGAAATAATAGGCCAGAATGGGCCAGATCACAATCGTCACGCCGAGCGTGACAAACAGGCTGTCCAAGATCCAGTTCGCCGTCGAGACCAGAAAGCCTTCTTCTCCCAGCCTCGCGCTGATGACTTTTTTACCCCAGTTCTGAAACCGCGGCGCCACAAACACCATGCCGATGGTGGACATAAAAGTCAATTGGAAGGAGGCGTCATGCAGCAGTTGCGGCGTGGCTGCGACCATTAACGCAGCCGCAAAGGCGAGGACTGTCACGGCGCTTTTTTGCCGCCCCAGCAGCTCGGCGAGCAGGAACAGGCTGACCATTATCGCCGACCGGATGACCGGCGGTCCCAATCCGGTTAAAATGGCATAAACCCAGATTGCCGCTAATGCCAGCCAGATATACAGAAAACGCTTTTTCCCGAAAATCCAGATTCCGGCTGCCACCAACAGTCCCGCTACGATATTAAACTGCGAACCGGAAATCACCAGGATGTGGGTAGTGCCGCTGCGGATGAAGGCATCCTGCAATTCCGGTGTGATGTTGCCGCGGATTCCCAGTATCATGCCCTGCGCCAGTGATGCCTGCGGTTCGGGCAGTGTCGCCGCCATCGCCGCCGACAGGCGATTTCTTAATGCGTAGATTACAGCCAACGGGCCCCAGCCTTTACCGGTGGCGGTTACATATATTTTGGGGGAAAGCATGGTGGAATAGATGCCCTGATCGGCCAGATAACCCGCATAATCGAAATCCTGGATGGGCTGCGGCGTTTCCAGTTTTCCTTTGACTTGCAGCTCGTCGCCATAATGATATTCCGGGAACTGCGGTACAAAAAGCAGGACCTGTCCGTTTAATTTTTTCCATTTATCCGCGGTCTTGATTTCGATGTGCGTCAGATAAATATGTGTGCTTTTATCCCGGACGTCCGGCGCCTGGCTGACCATTCCCATCATTTCCACCGGCGCTTTGTCATTGTAAAACTGCACGACGTTATCGCTTTCGGTGGGCAGGCTGGATTGATAACGGACGATGCCGCCCAAAAGCGCCAGAATCAGCAGACTGACCGAGATGATCAATTTTTTCCTATGCCAGAAGAAAAAAAGCAGGGGCAAAGGTATAAGGGCTAAATCCAGCCAAACCGGATACAGGCTGAATTTGCTGCCCAGCAGGATGCCGGTGATCCAGGCGCAACTCAGATAAATCAGCAGCAAATAATTGTCCTGTTTTTAATCCGCGACTGTGACAAAAGGATTGATCTGCGCGAGTAAAGCGGGGCTGATACCGTCCACTTTCGTTAATTCGTCGACGCTGCGGAAAAAACCGTTCTTCTGGCGATAATCGATGATGGCTTTGGCTTTAGTCGTACCGATACCCGGCAGGGCTTCCAGCAGCCAGGGATCGGCGCTGTTGATATTGATTTTTTGCGGCGAAGCGGTGATATTTGCCGCCGGAATACTCAATTGCAGATTATCGGATCGACCGTTGGCTTTAACGCCGCCGGCGGATTGAATCAAAGA
>PMMG01000107.1:0-9792 GCA_003162335.1 Dehalococcoidia bacterium | reverse complement strand
ATTCTAAATATTAATACCTGACTTTCCCAAAAACCTATTTTTAACCAAAATATAGCTTCACGCTGACTGTTTTCAGGACACTAACAGGCGTAAAATTAAATCGCGTACAGGTATAAGCATCAAACGTTTTGTTAATACCCTGCGACCAATTCGGTCAGGCATTATTATTACAAATGGAAAGGAATGCTCCGCAGAAGCAGACAGCTGATGAAGCAAGCGCTCACAAATAGAAAACCGGAAAAACAGATAAATCCCTCCTAACCCGAGGCTGTCCGAAAATCGAGAATGGGAATGAAAATACAGACGAATATTGAAAGGTGATAGAAGTAAATGGGACTGTCCGGAAATGACTATTTTGAATTATTTATATGGATTNNGCTGGAATTTAATATTGTTATTTGTCATTGTCGGGCTTGACCCGACAATCCAGGTAATTTCGGACAGCTTCAGAGAAAATTACAGAGGGGACACTAATTTGGGAAAGTCAGGTGGAAAATGGTATAAATGTGGGACCGAATGGTGATCAAGTCCGGAATGAAAAAATGACCGCTTAAATGAGTATTATGGCAAAGCCAACCGATAATTCAGGCAGGGTGAGGAGATAGTTAAGTTTAGTCATCTGTACGTTTTGCTTTAATAGGTATATCCCTTTCAACTGCGGTCGAAAGGGACCTCCAACTTTCTTCTAAATCAGAAAGTCTACGGAAGTATTTCATCCCTCGACGGGTCTCAAGATTCCCGATCAGGTCGGGAATGACAATGGGGTTGCTTCCCCAATCAGACAAATCATGTACGCGAACCATTATTCCCACACCGGCCGGGAACCTGCCAAACTAATTCCCAATAACTATTTTTGGGCAGCTTCTTCAAAGGCTGCTAATGTGGAGAATTTTCTTGATTATTGTCTATTGAATATTGTTTATTCGGGACTTACTTCGCTCTTAATGCCGCGCGGAGCGCTTCTTCCGATTCGGCGGAAGTTACCGCGATGACCTGGTCGCCCGCCGCCAAAACTGTCGTCTGGATCGGGATAATCGGTTTCTGGTCTTTGCGAATGATCAGGGAAAGCATACTTCCTGCGGGCAACGAAAGATCTTTGACCGCTTTACCGATGCAGGCAGAGCCAACCGGTATCCTGACCTCCACCACTTCCAGATTCCTCTCCGGGATATCCATCAGGTGCGTCAATGGGTGGGTCGGGAGTGATTCGGTGATGTGTTCCATGATCACATTCGTGCTGCTGATCGTTACATCGATCCCAAGTTTTTTAAACAGGCTTTCGTTCTTCGGGTTTTTTAGCCGGGCAAAGGTTTTCGGTACCTTGAATTTATGTTTGGCAATCTGGCAGGCCACCAGATTATGCTGGTCTTCCCCAGTCACGGCAACGAACATATCGGCGCGGCTGGTCCCGGCATCCAGAAGGGTCGTCACTTCGCAACCGTCACCGCGGGCGCAAATACCGCCCAGTTCATCATTAATTGTCTTGCAGACATTAGGGTTCTGTTCGATGATGAGGACTTCATGGCCTTCCGCCAGCAGGGCTTTGGCAAGGTAGTAACCCACTCGTCCGCCGCCAACGATGAGAATATACATAGTCTACTCCTCAGCCCTCAACTCTCTTTTTCAAAATTTCCGCAAAGATAGTGGTCGGGCTAAGCGTCTCCAATCCCAAGGTTTGAAAAATTTCCTGGCGTAACGGGTCATAAATACGGCAGATGACCCGCGGCACATTAAAAATGTGCTTGGCCATCTGGGCTGCCATGATATTGCGGTTATCGCCCTGGGTTACGGCAATAAAGACCTCTGTTTCGGTGATGCCGGCTTTTATCAGTGACTCCGGGTCGATGCCGTTGCAGACGGTGGCCTTGCCTTTATACTGCGGCGATAACCGGCGAAAACTATAAGCATCAACATCTAAAACGGTGACGTTGTGCCCGGCGGCATCCAGTATGTTGGCCAGTTGCCCGCCCGTGCGCCCGCAGCCCATGATAATTACTTTTTTCATCGTTAGTTTCTCACTATTGCCGGCTTGTCCAGTGCCGATGATTTAGTATATCACAGCGAAGTGTTGTTCGAGGATATGTTTTGATTTGCCAACGTTTGGGATTGTACTACCAACCACGGTTGATGTCAAATATGGGGATATAGCGGTCAGCCTTCAGCTGTCGTTGATTCTCATTCACGGGGGACAAGGTACTTATACGGTAATTCAGCAGGGGGGAGCGGCAAATAGCTTTCAATTTACTGAAAGAAAGGGATGACTTCTGGATCCTGGATATTATCAGTCTATCCTTCCGCGCTCATCGGTTCTTCTTCCAGCGGCACCTTATCTACGATCACCTCGCAGGTAGCGCGCCGCATGATTTCCAGGCTGGTTTTACCCCATTGGCTGGACGTCCGCGATTTTACGCCCACACCCAGGATGATCGCGTCCACATCCTCTTCGGCGGCCACGTGCAGTATACCGTCGGGGATACTGCGGTGACGAATAGTACGTTTGGTCACTTTATAACCGTACCGCTGCGCGATGGCGGCGCCCATTTCCAGCGCTTTTTCGGCTCTTTTTTCCTCTTCCGGCGCCGGGTCATCCAGTGCCATCGAATAAGGGATGACAATGACGTTCAACAAGACCATTTCTGCGCCCTGTTCCTGTCCGATGCGGCAGCCCAGACCGATCGCACGTTCAGATGGGAACGCATCGGTGATCGATACCAGCACCTTATGCACCGCGCTCAGAGAACTGAAGGCTTTAGCCGCCGATAAAGTCGAGCCTTTCGGCACGCGGAACATCCAGATGAGCAGCGACGATACCGATACCACGAATATCGTTCCCAGTAAAATCCCCAGCGAAGTGGTGTGAACCATGCGTTCCTACCTCTTTTCCCGCAGTTGTTTAAGTCGTGTATATCCCAGCCAGAGGCGGTAAACTCCTAAACCAAGAAAAGCAAAACCCACCATCAGCCCGGGCGGCGAAATCGCTACCGAGATAGTGCGCCATAAAATCACGACACCAAGGATGATAGCGATGACTCCTATCAGCAATTTATATTTATCTGTTATCGTGAATTTTGTCGGTGGGGGCAGCTTTCGAAATATCATGTTTCACCTTCTTATCGCGTTGCGCCAGGGCATTTTTATAGGCTTCTACCAGGTCGTACTCTTCAGCTCCGGTCAGCACGTCAATCTGCTCCTGTTCCCAGTTATGTTTAACGCTGTTAAGCAAAGGCAATTTATTACGCTTTCGCCATAAAAGATAATAAACCAGGCAAAGAATTACCCAGGCAGGTCCGGCAATACGGCCGATGGCGTGTGTAAAAATAACCTCAAACAAAATGAAACTGACTCCGCAAAAGCCCAGAATGCCTAACAGTGGAAAGTCTACGACATTGCCGCGGTATTTTATTTTTGCGTTAACCGGCATCTTGTAAGGACGCGGCGAGTACGGGTCTTTGTAGCGCAAAACGATCAGCGAGACAAAAACAATCATGTAACCGGCTGTCGCGCCGAAAGCATACATGTTGCCCAGGGTGTCCATCGCGCTGGGGGTGAGAAAAGCCAGCAGCGCCTCCAGCGCACCCATCATGGAAAAAATCACGATCGTCCGCACCGGGGTGTGAAATTTCGGGTGAATTTTATCCAGCCATCCGGTCACCAGATGCAGTTGGCTCATGGAAAGGGTCAGACGGGAAGCCCCCATCACGCCGGTATTAGCGCTGATCAGCAGTATGGTTGCCCCCAGGACGGCGGTAAACGGTCCGGCGATAAAGCCGAGGTAAGGAATGTTTTTCGCAATTTGTGCTACCGGGTCGCTGATGTTGGAAGCAAAATGCTGCCAGGGCAGGATGCCCAAGCCAACTGTCGAGAACCCCACGGCGAAGATAAAAACGGTAAAAATCAGAGCGATGCTTGTGCGCGGAATAATTGTTGCGGGGCGGCGTGTTTCCTGGGCTGCCTGGGAAATTGATTCTAATCCGACAAACGAAATAATTGCCAGGCTTGAACCATACATGAACTTGCTGATCGGCAAAGTATGTATTGCCAGATTCCACTGGCTGGCCAGCAACTGGGGATTCCAGGCCAATACAAAGCCCAACAGCACAACGGTGGTCTCAAGTATCAGGTCGATTGCCCCCAGGATTTCGTTCAGGCGGGAGGATTGCCGTACGCCGCGGATATTGATAAACATCAGGGAGAAGATGAGCACCATGGTCTCAATTAACCAGAATATTTTAATATCATGGAATGGGCCCAGCGCAATGACATATTGGCCGACGTTGACTCCAAAGAACGACGGCAGGAAAAAGTTAATATAGCCTGCGGAAGCCACGGCAAAGAGAGCAATATCGATGGTATAGTCAAGCAAAAGCGCAGCTCCGGCGACGAATCCCCAGAAATCGCCCAAACCGCGTAATGCGAAATAATGGCCGCCCCCGGCCACCGGATAAGTTGAGGAAAGTTCCGTGTATCCCAGCCCGATCATGATATAGATCACACCGGCCAGGGCAAATGCCATCGGCGCGAGGCCTTGAGATGCGGCAATCACCAAGCCGAGCGCGGCATAAATATCGGCGCCAACGTCCGCGTAGCCCCAGGTATATGAACCCCAAACTGTTACGTCGCGGCGCAGTTCAGATTTTTTTTCTGCGCCGGTATTACTGCCGGTTGACATAAAATTATCTCACTGGAATCTCATCTGTACTAAGTAAAGAATTGTACAGGTTCAACTGAATGAAATCAAGCCCAAAAGGATAAATACCAATATCAAAATACCAAAAACCTAAAATCAAACAAATCCGAGAATAAAGGGAAATGATTTGATAGGGGAGATGGTGGGGGCGACCGGCCGGTCGCCCGTACAATTACTGCGGGTGAGCTTTACAACGTAGGGCACACGGTATATTATCATTGTTAAAATAAAGAGAAATATCCCGGATTGATACGTGTTGACTTCATTCTCATCCAGATATGGTCCATGGGCCTTGATTACCGGCGCTTCAAGGGGTCTGGGCGCCGAATTCGCCCGTCAATGTGCTGAACGCGGGCTTAATGTAATTCTCATCGCCACCAATGCTGATTTACTGCGAGCCCAGGCTGATTCGATCAGAAGTCTTTACGGGGTGGAAGCCAGGACAGTAGCGCTGGACCTTGGCAGGGAAGACATTCTGAAAGATCTTACGGCCGTAACCGACTCTCTGGAAATCGGCTTGCTGGTGAATAACGCCGGCGTTTCCAAAGTCGGTCCATTTCTCAACCTGACTGCGGATCAGCTCGTAAAACAATTGCACGTTAACGCGCGTGCCGGACTCATTCTGGCCCATCATTTTGGTAAAAAGATGGTTGAACGGAAACGCGGCGGTATTATTTTTCTTTCATCGGCTTCCGCGATGTACGGGACGGCTTATTGCGCTAACTACGCAGGAACAAAAGCCTACAATCTGATAATCGCTGAGAGCCTGTGGTACGAATTAGGCCGCCATGGGGTTGACGTGCTGGGGTTTATGGCCGGGTCAACAAAAACGCCAGGCTGGGATGCCAATATGCCAAAGCCAAACCGATTTGTCAAGGTGATGGATGTAAAACCAACAGTCGCGGAAGCGCTGAATGCGCTGGGGAAGCGGCCAAGTCTCATTGCGGGAAGGTCTAATCGGCTGGGGTACTTTTTTATGGGGAAAATGCTAACCCGTAAACAAGCTATTCGTATCGTCAGCGAGTCGATGGATAAGATGTTCGGACCGTTCGATAATAGTGTATGAAAAAAACGAGAGGTTTGATATAAATGGGAAGATTTGATCCGGATGTTGTTCACCAGTGTGCTCTGGAATGCCTGGGTAAACCTAAACCACAAATGTTTGATGCTTTCGCCAATGCGCTTGCGGCGCATTATCCAAATACACTTGATTTCTCGCAGCCCTGGGTATACAGCATCGCCGGCGGTGCGATGATTCAAATGAAGCTCTATTATGCATCCACCAGCGAATACATAATGATCTGGGGAACTCCGATCGGTTCCGAAGGCCATTCCGGTCGTCATTTTGCCGGATTCTGGGACACTGTTATCGATGGAGAAACCTGGTATTATGCCGAGGGTCAATTCGAGAAAACAATTTATAAACCCGGCGATCGGATCTACGTCGGCCCGGGCCAGGCGCGCGGAATGAATTTCACCGACGGCGTATGGGCGGTCGAATATGCCCGCGGTTTTATTCCGTTCAGCGTGCCTTTCGGGGTAAACGAGGAGATCCTGATTTGCGTCGACTATTTGACTGCTGTTCAGACATTCAGCCTGTACACCGACCTTATTGCACAGAGCTTCGGACAGCGGCTGGGAATCTTCAGACCGATTACAAAACCCGTCAGTTGGGTTGCGCACAAAATAACGCAGAAATTAGAGCCGGCGCCGGAAGTTAAAGAAATCCCCAAAAAGAACATCCGCTGGTTCAAATAGACTATTTTCAGCCGTTACTTACTTAATCAGGTCGGTGACGTCTCTTCTCATGCTGAGCGGAAATGGTTTGGTGGGCTGACCCATGCGGTAAAACATCTGAATGGTCCCGTTTCCCGGCGCATAGTCAGCATGGACTTGGTTGTATTGTTCTGCCATTTCAGGATACTCTTCCAAAACCTGGCTCAAGGGCTGCTGAACAAAACCCTGCGCATGCGCGGTTAAAACCAGCCGGCTGTAGAGCATGCCGCTTTCCACCTGCAGGATACGGCTATTATCCGCGGTAACGATCATGGCGTAAACGGGGGTGTTATCTACCTCAGCCTGAGTTGATCTGACAAACAAAGCCGCGGAACTTTTTTCGCCGTTCAACGAAGGCATCAGTGTCACGAGTCCCTGTAAAACAGGCTTCATTATTCCCGTCGTGCCTTGACCTTCAACCGAAAAACCATAGCGATATTTATTTTTTTGATATTCGTTGGCGCGGAAAACATTCGCCGATTCCGCACTGATGCGGTGAACGCCGGATTCTATTTTGGCGCCCGCCATGGCGTAAGCGCTCAACTTGTCGAGATTATTTTTGTCCTGGTAAAACTGCAACGAGATGTTTTTAAAAGTGTTGGCAGCTTGTAAATCCGCTATCTGCTTTACCGTTGGCTCTGTTTTCCGGTAGGCCGCCCTGTTGGTGTCGGGGGTAAAGATAAAATCATACAAGGCATTGTCTTGAGGTTCGGTTTTTGCGATCGTAATTTTTGCTACCGGTCTGTTATTCATGCTGTCTATTAAATTATGTTCATCATATTCGCCGGCGGGGAAAAGTTCGATGTCAGTTTTATAGCCGAACTTTAAGCCTGCCACTCTGACGTACTCAAGGAATGTGCCCTGGGTGATCATCTGCTGCCTGGCGAAAGGATCCACCTCCGGCGTTAAGCGCGTACTGTCGGCATAAAGATAGAAAACGTTTTGATCAGCATCCAATTTAATTATCCACGGCTGCATGTTGTGTCCGTTTGCCGCCAAAAGTCCGTGCGCGGCAAGCTGGANNACTCAAGCAGGAATATCCTTCATCCGGAAGGATGATTATTGCGATAATGGATAATCAGGACGGGAAGGCTGAAAACGTTATTGACGAGGGATCGGGGTGTTTGTGAGTGAGACAGGCAAAAATATTCTGGAATACATCTGGACCTGTTGATAAAGTCTGCCTTGAGATTGCTGAGCAAAAACGCTGGGATTTTCCCTCCTTTGTAAGGAGGGATTAAGGGAGAATTTTCTATAAACTTCCCTCGCCCTTATGGTCGGTGATTTTAGTAAGGTAGCTGAAAACTCAATACTGGCGACTCATTACTCAGAACTACTTCTGACATTTGGGGCAGTAATAAGTCCCCCGTCCGCCGACGACCACGCGTTTGATCGGGCCGCCGCAAACCGGGCAGACCTTTGCCAGATTATGGGCGACATTGAAATGCTGGTGCGCCGTCCCCACCGAACCGTCCGGGTGGTAATATGTCACCACACTGGCGCCGCCGTATTTAATCCCGGCGATCAATACATCCTGAATTGCGGTGAATAACCGTTTGAGTTCGGCTTTTTTCAGCTTATTGGCGGGTCGCCGCGGGTCGATTTTCGCCAGGAAAAGGGCTTCGTCGGCGTACATGTTCCCCACTCCGGCGATAAATTTCTGTTCCAGTATCACCGATTTAACGGGTGCGCTGCGCTTTATTAAACCGTCCGTAAAAACCTGCGGTGTGAAGGCTTCTTCCAGCGGTTCCGGCCCCAGTTTAGCATCGATTTCCAGGGTATCTTTGACCAGGTTCAGTATCCCGAACTTGCGCGGGTCGCGGAAATAAATGTTCTGTCCGTCATCCAGATGGATAATTGCGCGGCTGTATTGCGGGGGTTCGGTATCGTTCTGATTGCCTAAAATCAGGGAGCCGGTCATTTTCAGGTGGATGATCATTTTATGGCCGCTGCCGAGGTGGACGATCAGGTACTTGCCGTGCCGCGTGACATCAGTGATTTTTTGTCCGGCAATCCCTTTGACAAATTCCTGCGGGTCCTGGCCTTTGACCATCCTGTCCCACAACAGCGTTACCCTGGTAATCGTGCGTCCGATAATATGGGGAGCCAATTGATTTTTTACTGTTTCTACTTCCGGCAGTTCAGGCATTTACTTCTCCATTTCGCCCCAGTTTCTTCCTGTTTTGGTATCCACTTTCAGCGGGATGCTCAATTTGATAGCATTGACCATCATGTCCGGTACCAGTTGGCGCATTTCAGCCATTTCCGCTTCCGGAACCTCGAAGACCAGTTCATCATGTACCTGCAATAACATCTTGCTTTGCAAATTACGCTGGATCATTTCCCGGTGCAGGTTGATCATTGCTTTCTTAATAATATCGGCGGAGGTGCCCTGCACCGGCATGTTGATGGCAAACCGCTCGGCACCCTCGCGTACCTGCCGGTTAGTAGAGTTGATATCCGGAACCGTCCGTTTCCTGCCCAGGATGGTCTGCACGTAGCCGCTCTTATGCGCCTGTTCNNCTGCTCATGCCGTAGACGACGCCGAAATTGATGGTCTTGGCGAAGCGGCGCATCGCCGGGGTGACCTCGTTCAAGCCCACGCCGTAAAGCTGGGCCGCGGTGGCGGTATGGATGTCTTCGTCGTTACGGAAAGCCTGTAACAGGTTCGTGTCCTGTGACAGGTGAGCCAAAGCGCGCAAATCGATCTGGGAATAATCAACGCCCATCAGGAACGAACCGGGCGGGGCGATGAATGCTTCGCGGATGCGCCGGCCGATCTCATCGCGGATGGGGATATTTTGCAGGTTGGGGTCGCTGGAAGAAAGCCGGCCTGTCGAGGTGCGCGTCTGGTTAAAACTGGTGTGCACCCGTTTGGTCTTCGGGTTGACAAGCGCCGGTAAGGCGTCCACGTAAGTCGATTTCAGTTTGGACAACTGCCGGAATTCCAGCACCTTTCCGATAATCGGGGCTTCATCGCAGCGCAGGCTTTCCAATACGTCGGCTGCAGTCGAGTACCCGCCGCTTTTCTTTTTCACGCCTTCCAGGTGCAGTACGTCGGCCAGAATCATGCCCAGTTGCTGTGGCGAGTTGATGTTAAACGTCTGCCCGGCGAGGTCGCAGATTTCTTTTTCGAGTACGCGTATCTGGTCGCCCAGGCTGCGCGACATGTTGGCCAGGATGTTTGTGTCCACTGCAATACCGTTCTGCTCCATGTTCAGTAAAACAGGCACTAAGGGCATCTCGGTTTCATCGAACAACTGCCATAAATCCTGCTTTTTCAGATCCGGGACAAGCATTTCATTTAACCGCATGGTCATATCGGCGTC
>PMMG01000135.1:2310-24058 GCA_003162335.1 Dehalococcoidia bacterium | reverse complement strand
TATCATCTTTACTCTGTTCTTTACGGCGGGTGAAGCCATTTACTTTTTCCGGTTTTGCTATTGATAACGCTTTCGATCTTACCGTTTTTCTATTTTTTTTATTATCCATATCGTTATTCCCCGCTTGTATATTTATAATTGTTAGAGATTATTTGTTGACAATTATAAAATTATGGGTTTATTATTGAATATTGGAATTATCACAGCACAATATTAAATAATTATAATATTAATTGCAAACTCACGCTGTGGTTGAAACAATCGCAGACTGAAAGGAGTGCTNNTCCTGGGCGCCAGCGGCGCCGGCAAAACTACCGTGCTCAATTTGCTGGGCGGAATGGACAGGACCAGCAGCGGTGAAATACTGGTCGAGAAAAACGATATTACTAAGTATAATGATACTAAACTGACGGATTACCGAAGAGAAAAAATCGGTTTTGTATTTCAATTTTATAATCTGATCTCCAACCTCAACGCACTGGAAAATGTGGAGTTCGCCGCCGATGTCTGTAAGAACCACCTTGATCCCGCAGATGTTATGCAAAAAGTTGGCCTGGGCGAGCGTTTTTATAATTTTCCTTCCCAACTATCCGGCGGCGAGCAGCAGCGAGTCGCCATTGCACGCGCGGTAGCCAAAAATCCTCTTTTGCTTTTGTGTGATGAGCCGACCGGCGCGCTTGATTATGCCACGGGCAAGCAGGTCATTAAACTCCTTTTGGATATCAACACCCAATACAAAAAGACCGTTGTCATTATCACCCATAACATTGCAATCGCCGGAATCGGGGATAAAATAATTCACCTGAAAAGCGGTGAGATCGAAAGCATAACGCTCAATCAGCATCAAAAAAGTATCGAGGAGATTGAGTGGTAATGAACAAGCTATTTTTAAAACTGTTCAGGGATATCAGGAAATCACTGGGGTTGTTTTTAGCGATAACTGCGGTCTCTGCCATCGGTGTTGCGTTGCTGACCGGTTTTTCAGTGACTTATTCAAGCCTTAAAAACATGACCGATAGTTACTATAAACAGGGCAATCTGGCTGATTTGACAGCTTATTATCTTAAGATTGACGACGCGGGAATCGCTAAGATTAAAAGTATCAATGGCGTAACGGACGCTTACGGCAGGATTACTATTAAGGCCTCCGGTGTAAATAACGAGTCCAATTTTCTTATTCACTCAGTCTCTACTGATGAAAAAATTGATATCCCCGCGCTAAATAAAGGGAATTTCCCGCAATCAGACAATGAGTGCATGATAGACAGCGCCTATGCCAAAGCCAATAAAATATCCATCGGGGATCAGATTGGCATTACCGCAAATGGGAAGCCTCTAAATTTAACCGTCAGCGGCATTTTTAATACTGCGGAATATGTTTATCTCGTCGAAGATCCGGCTAAGAACCCGGAGCCCGACCACAAGAACTATGGGCTGCTGTATATTGACAAATCAATGATTAGCCGCTTGACCGGAAACGGCACATACACGGAGGCGCTTGTCACGCTTACGAAAAGCGCAAATGTGGATCAGGTAAAAAAGGATGTTGAAAACGCAACTGCCAGCTACGGATTCGGTCACATCACAATGCAGAAAGACCAACCTAGTTTTTCACAATTACAAAGCGATCTTGACACCGTCAAGGCAATTTCTGCCTCGTTCCCTTATATCTTCTTTTTAGTGGCGTCGGTGATCATATTTATTAGCATGTCCCGTACAGTGCAATCCGAACGGGGCCAGATCGGCATCATGAAGGCGCTCGGGATAAATACTCCGACAATAATGCTGCATTATTTGAGCTATTCCGTATTATGCGGTCTGGTTGGCAGTATCGCCGGTAATCTATTGGGAGTATTCTTATTACCACGGTTTATGCTTAATGTTTACTCTGCCTTATATACTTTTCCGGCAATTCTGATCAGCGGTTTTGGGCTTTATGTAACACTTTCGACAATCTTGGTGCTGTTATTCGGGGTCATCGCTAGCATGTTCTCCACGCGGAATGTCCTCAGGGAAATGCCAGCGCAGTGCATGCGTCCCTTTGTGCCTAAAAAAGTGCAACAAATATGGCTGGAAAAAAACAAAAAGCTGTGGAGTAAAATTTCATATAAAAACAAGCTGATCCTGCGGAACATCCTGCTCAACAAGCAGCGAGCGGCATTGAGTTCTATCGGCATCATCGGCTGTGTTGGCGTCCTGATGTGCGGTTTCGGACTCAAGGAAAGCATCAATAACTTAACCACTAACCAATTTTCGAAGATGCAGAAATTTGACGATATGGTTTTGCTGACAAAACCTGTCTCCTATGATGCAGCTATACCTTTCAATAACGGCAACATTTTACAGACAGACAGATTGTCAATTTTACAGGTGACGATGAATTTAAGTAAAGATATCAGCACTGATCTTTATATACTTCCGCAGAACAACGTCAGCATCCAGCTATTCAGTAATGGCGGCGCCAAACTGGCCCTGCCTTCAGACGGCATTTTAGTGCCGTATAAATTAGCGCAAGAATATCACATCAAAGTCGGCGACATTGTTGCCGTAAAATTAGAATCAGCCTTATATCAAAACGCAACTATCCAGGCTAAAGTAGCGGCAATCGATGTGCTGTATTTATCCCAGGATATATATATGTCAGATGAATATTTACAGACACTGGGCATCCCTGGGTATGTAAACGGATATTATGTTACCCTTAATAACAAAAGCCTGAACGGGGATGTTACCAAATACCTTGCTGGTGTGGCAAACGTCAGGTCGGTAACTTCTAATGATACTCTCAGAAACTCACTAGCATCGGCAATGGGCACGATGAACACCCTTTTCTATTTAATGATAATCATGTCTGCGGCGCTGGCACTGGCAGTGATATTCAATATCAGTTCGATCAATATCTTCGAACGGCGCAGGGATATCGCGACACTAAAAGTACTCGGATATCATAAAAACGAAATCAATAGTCTGATAGATGCAGAGAACCTTATTATTACAGCCTTCGGCTGTATATTCGGGGTATTATTCGGCGTGATTATCTTCAGGTATCTCTTGATAATAACTGTGAGCGCGAATATGTACCTGCCTTATCAAATATCGTTCAGCATGGTGGCTTTATCTATTGTTTGCACATTTGCCTTCACGGTTATTACCAACTTCTTATTACAAGGCAAAATACGCAGCATTGACATGGTCGAATCGCTTAAAGGGGTGGAGTAAGAACGCCCATGACGCCAAATTGCTAATTCTGAAGATAATAACAACCAGTTTATTAATTGGGCGAATTGTGAGGGAGACCTTTGTTTTGCAGTATTGTTAAAATTTCGCCCAGCGGTATATCCATGAACGCTTTCACAACGACCGGGTCAAATTGGGTACCTGTATAAGTCTGGATTTCTTTCATCGCATCCGCGGCAGACATGGCCAGGCGGTAAGGACGGTCTGAAGTCATCGCGTCAAAAGCATCTGCTAACGCGATTATCCTGGCGCCCAGAGGAATATTTTCTCCTGTGGTCACCTGATGCAGACTCCCGCCGGCATAATAATCATGGTGATGCGCGATTAATTCCACTACCTTATTATTGACTATAGGTTTTACAATACTGGCGCCTGCCTGAGCATGAATCATGATATGTTCGTATTCACTACGAGTGAGATTACCCGGTTTGTTCTGGATCAGCTGGTCGACGCCGATTTTCCCGACGTCATGAAGCATACCGCCGTAACGCAAATCTTCCAGGTCACTTTCGGATAAATTCATTTTTTTGCCGATGGCAACTGCGATATCTTTTACCCTGCGGGAATGTCCGGCGGTATATTTATCTTTGGCTTCCAGCGCAAAAACCAGCGATTCGATGGCGGCAAGTGAAAGTGTTTTAATCTCCTGCTCGGCCTTCTTACGCTCAGCGATTTCCAGTCGTAATTGCTGCGCCTGCAGCTTTAGGTCCCCAGTGGACTTGAATAGCAGCCGCTGCAAATCTCCCTGCCTGCCGATCACCCAGCTGGTAATAAAACCGAGAAAAAGAACTGCTATGTCAAGGATTAGACTTCCTTTTCGCAGACCTAAAAAAGAAGGCAAGAACATTACCAGAGATAAGATCAGAGACGCTGTAACTCCACTCCAGATACCGAATCTCCAGGCAGCGATCATCACGCACAGAATAAATAACACACGATACAGAGCAATGTAATAAGAAGCTTCCCACCCTTGCGCCGGTGTTAAACCGACCAGGTGAATAAAAAAAGGCGCAAATGAAAATATCGCCAGAAAAACAGCAAAAACAGTAATATACCAGACAAAATGGTCACCAAGTATCCTAGTTAAATAATTAAAATCATACTGTTTTTCTGGTTTGAGTTCACCGGCAGAGCCGTTATCATCCGGTTTTTTCGTTTCAGGCTGATTATGCATTTGGTTTAGTTGCTCATGTTGCGCTAAGTAATATATACTTTCCAAACTGTAAACTTCTTGATTCAGCGCTAATTCTTCCGATCAACCCGGTTAGCCTCCGCCTTTAACAGTGCAAGTTCTTCTTTGGAAAATAACCGCCAGCCTCGTCTGTCCCTGTACTTCACGTCAGGGAACAATCCGTTTTTTACCCACCGTAAAAAGGTATTTTTACTGATACCGGCTGCTTTACAAGCCTCAGTGGTACGATAGTACTTTTCGTTGGTCACGTAAATGGGCATATTTACCTTTCTTTTTATACTATTTTCCTAGTTTTAACACTAGTCAGGTATACTCTATCAAAAGTACGAGGCTACCAATACCACCCATTAGTACTAGGTACTATGTACTTTAGTACTGTATGACTTTTTTCTTTTTTTGTAATATCACGTCTCAATTCGGACCCTCATCTGGTTTTTATGTCTTTTATAAGTGTTGATTTGCCATAGACTTTCGTGTACTATAATAGACAATCATATTTAGATGAAGCTAACAGGAATGGATGAATCACCGTGTGGCAGAACTGATGACCCTTGAAGAAATGGCCAATTATTTACGTGTTAACAAAAAAACAATATACAGAATGCTGGACAAACGGGATATCCCTGCCCTTAAAGTCGGACACCGGTGGCGTTTCGACAAAGCATCTATCGATACCTGGCTGCGGCAGAGTTCCACAGGGATAAAATCCGGCATTCTGGTCATCGACGATGACGAAACGATCTGTGCCTTATTCAAGGACACACTGGAGAATGCCGGTTACAAAATCACTACCGCCAATAGTTCCTGTCAAGCTCTGGAGCTGGTGAAAAACGGCGTTTACGCGCTGGTTTTCCTTGACCTCCTAGTGCCGGGTATAGACGGGGCAGAACTATTCGGAAAGATCAGGGCGATCAAACCGGAATTACCCATCACGGTAATAACAGGATATCCGGAAAGTGAATTGATGATGAAGGCGCTCAATTACGGCCCTCTTGGTATAATGAAAAAACCTTTTAAAAACACTGATGTTTTAACTGCCGTCACGAATTACCTTCATCCGCGCACCTCGGTTAGTCAATTTAGTCAAAAGAATATAGTTGTAAAAAATAACATAAGACACTTACATTAAAAAAATTAAGCAGGAGGTCAGCGCATGAAATCTCAGGCATTGCAGAAAATGGTCCGGAAAATTTTCAGTGATGACGAAACCAAAGCCCGGTTTATGGCGAATCCTGAAAATGTGCTCACCGGGTATTCTTTAACCGGGGCCGAAAAGAAGGCAATGTTAATCACCCATGCCAGGTTAGGACTGATATGTTCGGCTTCCGCACAACTGGAAACAGCCGTACAATCCATTTCGATATGGATTTAGGAGATACCGGTATATTTGCACAAGAGAGATTAGATAAATTACTGCAAGATGAAATTGAAACCATCCTGACCCGCGCCGGGGATGAGTGAGGCGCTCTGGTCATTCTTCATTTCATGGTCACACAATAATGATCACCGGTTCCTGCTTGTTTGAATGTTCCCACTAAGTTATAATCGAGTTAATGAAGCGAATGCTTGACTAAAATAAAAAGCAAGCCCTTGCTTGAATTGCCTGGATTTTTAGAGGAGAGACATCGAAATGAATAACCGTCATCACAATCATTTCAATAGAATATCACATACAGGAATGCGTTTTTACGTTAACCCCGGCGGGTTCAACCGGGAGACCCAATGGGAACTGGAAAGGGAATACGCTTCGAAAAACGACCCGGAAAAACCGCCGCTGCCGGAATCAGGGGACAAATATATCTCGGTCAGTGCGATCATCGGGATTATTTTCGGCGCGGTAACGGGAATTATTCTTGGTTTTGCACTGAACTGGCCGTATCTAACAATTTTCTTCGCGGCGATTATCGGCGTAGTGATTGGCGGGATGGTTGGCGCCGGTATTGGCACGCTGATTAAAAAGAACAAATTAACGCCTAAATCATAGATGCGAACTGGCAGCATTCCGCATGAACGTGCCAACAAAATTCGTTTTATATTTTGAATTTATTTAGTATTTCGAGTTTAGCTATTAGAGCTTAAATTGCATGGTGTGTTATGATACTATCATGCTTAAATACCATCATCTGGGAATCCCTACCACCAATAAAATGCCCGGGGAAAGATATCTGGAAGGCCATCACGTCTGGGTGAGCGGTTACGAGGAAAGTAACTACAACATCGAATGGATGCGCTACGAACCAGAATGCACGCTACCGGAAATCGTTAAGACTGTTCCGCATGTCGCTTTTGAAGTAGATGACGTAGTGGCAGCAATCAAGGGTAAAAAAGTGATCATCCAGCCAAACAGCCCGTCGGAAGGCGTCCTGGTTGCGTTTATCGAGGAGAACGGCGCGCCGATCGAGTTGATCCATGATAAACACCTGCACGGTAAATAAAGATGGAAAAATCCAAACAGGTGCTGCTTGTCATTGACGTTCAGAATGAATATTTTAACGGTAAATTACCCGTTACTTATCCGCCCGGCAGTCTGGCGAATATTACCGAAGCGGTGGATGAAGCGAATCTGCACGAAATTCCGGTGATCGTTATTCAGCACACCGCTGCGCGGCCGGATGCCCCGACCTTCATCAAAGGCAGCGAGGGCTGGCATTTGCACCCGGAGATCGCCAAACGTAAATATTCCATCCTGTTGCAAAAAAGCCTGCCCAGCAGCTTCGCCGGCACTGGTCTGAAAACATGGCTGAAAGAACAGGCGATAACGACGCTGGTCATTTCCGGCTACATGACGCAGATGTGCTGCGATACAACCTCCCGCGAGGCTTTTCACAGAGGCTATACCGTGAAATTCCTCTCCGATGCTACCGGTACGCTTGATTACAGAAATGACGCCGGCGCGGTGACGGCGGAATGCCTGCATAAAACGATTCTGGTCGTGCAGCAATCGCGCTTCAGCACAGTGATGACCACCGCGGCATGGCTGCAAAGTCTGTTGCAATAACACTACGGATTGTATTATATTAGAATTTCCATATGAAAACATAATTCTCCTTTTATCCCTCTTTCAATACTTTCTCCATTTCGCAATGGGAAGCTAATAATATTCGCGGAGCAACTATCAGAAAAACTGACCACATTGGCAACAGCTAATTAGATTGAGATGGAATTACTTACTAAACAAGGCATGATTCGGTACGTACTTTGCGAAGCTTGCGGAGCAAATGTATACGAGGGGCGCAGCCCCTCTAACCAAATCTCCCTTCCCTCGGGAAGGGATTAAGGGATGGGGCGTTGTAACTGCATAAACTGCAGGTAAAAGTGCTACTTAAGTACGGATTGTGTAGGAAAGAATTAAAATGAAAAAGACAGTTTTTATCGACGGCCAGCACGGCACTACCGGATTGAAGATCCAAGAGCGGCTGAATATCCGCAAGGATATCGAACTGATTGAAATACCGGAAGCGGAACGCAAAGACCCGCAGGCCAAAGAGAAGCTGCTGAACGAAGCGGACATTGTTTTTTTGTGCCTGCCGGATGATGCCGCCCGCCAATCTGTCAGTTTGATTAAAAACAAGGCTGTTTGCGTGATCGACGGCTCAACCGCGCACCGCGTGGCCGCAGGCTGGGTTTATGGTCTGCCCGAACTGAAGAAAGAGCAGCGCAGCCTGATCAAGAATTCGAAGCGGATCACCGTGCCCGGCTGTCATGCCACCGGCTTTATCGCCATGCTCTACCCGCTGGTGGCGCTGGGAATCGTCGGTCCCGAATACCCGGTCACCTGTCATACTACCGCCGGTTACAGCGGAGGCGGCAAAGCAATGATCGCCGATTACGAAGGCGAAAATGTGCCGGAGTACATTAAAAATCCGCGCCCGTATTCGCTGGCTTTAAATCATAAGCACATTCCGGAAATGACAAAAATCACCGGCCTGGCGCATCCGCCCCTTTTTGCCCCGACGGTAGTCGATGTCTATAACGGAGAAATTATCTCGATTCCGCTGATCGTACACCAATTAAATAAAAAACTGGAAGCCGCGGAGATACAGAAAACGCTGGCGAAATACTACACCGGAGAACAGTTTATCCGGGTCAAACCGTATCCGGCAGATGCGCACCTGAAAAACGGCTATATGACCTTCGGGGATTGCAACGGCACCAATTATCTGGACATTTTTGTCTTCGGAGATAAGGAAAAGATACTGCTTTCCGCGCGCTTCGATAATCTGGGCAAGGGAGCTTCCGGCGCCGCCGTGCAGAATATGAACATCATCCTGGGTGTGGACGAAGCGACAGGATTGTAGAAGAAAATACCCGTTAGTTCTCTCGCCTCTCGTTGAAAAGAGTCAGCGAAAGGGGCGTTCTGCCCTCAGGTATCTCCCTCCTTCCCAAGGAGGGATACAAGGAGATTGACAATTTCTATAGGCCAAAGGCCGGAAACCCGCGTATCCCCTTTTAGGCAAGACTTGCATTGAAGCAAATGTATAGATAGAGGGGCACACTTTTGTTTCAATCAGGGAATCTCTCTGCGGCTCTTCCGTTTCAGCGGATATCCCCCCGTATTACTCTTTCCAATTCTTCGACATAACTTCCAAAAGCCTTTCGCCCCTTCGCAGTGATCGATAAACAGGTTTTTGGCTTCTTTCCTTCGAAGCTTTTCTCTATCGAAATGTAACCAGCCTGCTCCAGAATAGACAGATGAGAACTCAGGTTTCCATCCGTCAATTTAGCTAATTCTTTCAGGCTGACAAAATCGATGTCCGTACCTCGCGGCAAAGCAGCCAGCGCAGCCATGACGCGCAACCGGGAAGGTTGATGAATTAATAATTCCTGTTCAAGCATTTTTATTTTCCCCGATCACGGCGGTGGTGGAGTAATGGTCACAGTGTGTATTGTCGTGTTTGTTGTTGTGTGCCACGCCATCAGACCAAATATCTCAAATATCACAAATAACGTGATTAACACTAGCACAATTCCAATAACCAACGCTCCAATGGCTATGGCCTTACCGAGTGAATCGCTGCTCCGTCGCCATTCGATCACACCCCCCACAATGAATCCGATGCCGATCAAGGGCGCCAGCACAGGCACAAAACCGCACACCAGCATCGCCGCTAAAGCGATTGCAAGGACAAACCAGTATTTCCTGTGGTCAGACCGCTTATGTGTATCGTCAATGACCCGCTTGATTTCTTCAACTTCATGAATAGCCTCGTCTTTGTCCATCATGAACCTCCAAAGTACTTTGTGGTACAAAGTATAACATTTGTGGTTTTTTATTTCAATATGTGAGTCGATTTAGCATGATTCGTCAGGAATCTGCCGGGAAATCCTGGAATATAACTACAACGATTCCGTCGGCCTGAGCCGGGCGATATAATTGCTGTCGTCCTGCCGGTATAAAAATTCACACTGCCAGTTGGCGGCGGCAGCCTGGCTTTTCAGTATATCTGCTTTAATGCGGGACATATTATAGAACGGACCGATCAAAGCAGCCTGCTGGAAGTTTAAAGCCGGGCTTGAACGGTGTTCCTGTGTGTTAACTGATCCAGAATCCAGAACCGTGAATAATATCTGTCCAGCCGGTTGTAACATCGGGCGGATATCCTGCAGGTATTGTTTCAGATCGGCGCTGTTTTCCAGCATCCCTATACGGTGCCCTATCATCGCGATGTTGTCATATTCTTTCACCGGTGGAGCTCCTGCAGTTTGTTTGATGATCTTAATTACTGCCGGGAGAATATCAGGCGCAGCAACCGGAAAACCGTTAACCTGCAAGAAGATGGCAGTGAAGTTTTTTCGCGCGGAACCAATGCCGTAACCTTTATTGCCGAGCGCACCCAGCCTGCGGTCATACTCCGCAAGCAGAATATTCCGCCATGAGTTCCAAAGCAGTTCGGTTTTGTTTTCAACGGTCATTGCAGATATTCCACATTTTCCGCTTTGGCAAGATCCGCGCTCAGAAACCAGGACTGATAGACGTTAGACCCGTAACTGCCGGAGCTTGTCGTCGGCCCCGAATCGTTTTTATTTTTGAATTTACTATCGACAATAATAGTGCCCCAACTATTGTCTGTTCTAAAAACAACCTGTTTCAGTGGCCGCAGCGCGCCGTCTTTAAGTTCATATAATTTTGGGTCAGCGTAAGTGGCATTACCGGATTGAAATTTTATATCGATTTCCATTCCGTCAGTACCCAGCGGAATTGAAGAAAACCCGATTTTATCTATTTCAGTAAAAACCGGCAGGGGCGGTGTCCTGAAAAGCGCCTCTTTATTAACATTAGCGTACCAGCTCAGTTGCCCTCTCGAATTCATGTTTACGGTGTAGATTTTGGGAGTTCCTTTACTATCCAGGCCGTAGAACCAATAGTCCATTGCACTTATCTTGCCGTCAGCCCCGGCAAAAATGGTCAACGATAATAACTGTTCATTCCCGGGCTGATCCCCGATGGCTTTCTCCATCAGCTTCCAGACATTGACCAGTGAAAATCCGGACAATTCCACGGGAACGGTTATTTCGCGTGTACAACCTTGCAGCAATGTAACCGGCAGGATAACCAATATACATACTATTATCGTTAGTAATTTGCTTTTAATTGACTTCAACATTTTCTATTAATAGCTCCATCAACTCTTTCAATATCAATCTCTATTACTATTAATCATATCACCGCTATTCATCTGCGTATACCGATGGCTTTTTCTTATAACTACGGATAGTTGTTACGACTGAACGTTGACAGCCGATTGATATGTTCTATGGTCTTTTGGGAATTTAGTGCTTTTATCGACCGATCTACTCGTAACTTGTTACTGGCGACTCTCTGTACATCCTCTGGCAGGTACCGCAGAAATAAATATTACCGCCCAGATAGGTCTCTTTCTTGATCAAGGCGCCGCAAACCGGGCATGGTTTATTTACGGTGTTTTTGGAGAGTATCGTTTTATAACCCCCGGCATTGCCGAACAGATCCGCTTCCGTGTCCCGGCCGCCCTGCGCAGCCATCGCGTTAATCGTATTTTTTAAAGAATCGAACAAATTTTCCCTGTCTTGCGCGGATAGTGAATTTATTTTTTTCTTCGGGTGCATTTTCGCATTGAACAAAATATCCTGCAGCACGCCGTTGCCCAGTCCTGGAATGCGCTGTTCGGTCGCCAGTAAAGCTTTTAAACTCAGTCTCTGGACTGTTTCACTCGAGACTAAACCGTTAAAATAGGCGCCGTCAAAGGCAGCTGAGAAAGGAGAAACCTTTTCTTTGGCCGCTTTATAATAGAGATTATCACATTCACCCTCGATGAAAGAACCCAGTCCGCCGAACATTTGCACCGCACCGCTTAACGCCGAGCCGTCCGCGAACTCGATCAAAAGCTGGTGCCTGACGGGGCGGGGCGTATTTTTATCATGAAATCTGATGCTGATCCCCTCCCCGAATAAAATAACCTCGCCGCCGGCTTTGATTTCCACCATGCCGCCGTAGGCAGTTGCGCTTCCAATAGTTTTACCCGTAAGCAGGCCGGGATATTCCGGCGGTTTTCCGAAATACCAGGCTAATTTATGCGGAGTAAATGCCGCAATCACACCTGTGATCGACTTACCGACAATAGTATCATTTAGTTGACGGGCAATATTTAGACTTTCCGGCAATTCATACATAGTGTGCCTTCCGAACCGGCGTGTATTCTGTTATTTATCAATGACAGGAAGTGGGCATTATGATTCGCTGTTATTTGAATACAACCCTTCAACCAGCGCGATCAACGCCTTCTTGGTAATTATTTTCAGACGTTTATCAGCTTTGATCGCCGGTATCAAATCCGTGGCAACGCTGGCTTTTCCGGATAGCAGATAATCCACACTGACTCCAAGTTCTTCAGCAATTTTCGGCAGCAGTTCCAGGGAAGGGGCTCCTCTTTCTTGCTCGATAAAGGAGATATGCTGCGGTGTCACCCCGATCGCAGACGCAAGATCCTTCTGGGTATAGTTTAAGACTAACCTGCTTTTTTTAACTCTTTGTCCGAAAGAAGATTTAATAGCCATTATATGATAGATTAACATCACTTACATACTTTAGCAAGTATCCAAGCTAACTTTGACATTTTAATTGTGAAAGGTATACAGTTATTTCAAATAAGAATCAAAAACCAGTAAACTAATCATGCTTGTATTATATTATCTAAATTTACTAATTTTATTCATTGCGCTTCTTCTAAGTCTGATCATGGTAAGCCGCACCTGGCAATATCGGACAAAATCATTAGGAATTTATGCTTTTATTTTAATGTCCGGCTTGAGTTTTTGGTTCGTGTCCCGTTTCATTCAGCAAACCTCTTCATTTTTACCTGTTCAAATCATCGCAATGAAAGTTTCATATCTGGGTATTTCGGCAGTACCGCTGGCTTGGTTTGCCTTTATCATACGTTATACCAACACGAATCGAATTATCACCCGTGCTACAGAGCTTGTAACGATAGCATTTCTGGCAATTTTACCACTGGCAACCCAGGTAATAATCTGGACAAATGACCACAATCATTTTATGTGGAAGAACTTCGGGTGGGATTACGGTGTCTTTCCTCCGTTACTACACGCCGATTTCAACTTCTGGTACTGGATATACATCACCTATCTTTATGCAGTGTTTTGCGCAGGAGTTATTTTCCTGTTCTTCTACCTTATTCAATTAAAAGGAGAGTACCGGAAACAGGCGCGCGCCGTGCTGCTGATCGGCGCCCTGAGCTGGGCATGCAACATTCTGCATGTCGTTCAGATCGGACCTTTTAAAATACTCGACCTGATGCCCCTGGCTTATTCTGTCCCCGCCTTTTACTTCTTTTTTGTTTTAGACCGCATCAAACTGCTGGACGTTGTGCCGATCGCCCACGATACTATTTTCAATAATATCGGCGATGGCGTTATTGTCTTGGATGAACTGGATAACGTCGTTGACCTCAATTCCGCGTCGGAAAGTATTTTCAAACTCAAAAAAAGGGATATCATGGGACAACCTTACACCTCGGTTTTCGGAGAATATACCGGGCTGCCGCCGCTTAAACCGGATCTGCAGGAAGCTCGCGCTGCAATTATTCTGGGAAAAGAAGCTCAACGACATTACGAAGTCCGCCTTTCTCCAATCGTCCTCCATCAGCATTTTGGCGGTCATTTATTGCTCCTGCATGATGATACCGAGAGAATAAAACTGGAGGCGGAATCAAAAGAGAGGGTGCGGCTGGAAACAGAGTTATTCGAGCGGGAGCGCGCCAACCAGCAGCTGGAAATGAAAGTGACCGAACGCACAGAACAACTCGAAGAAGCGGTCGCCATTGCCAAAGCATCAAATCAGGTAAAAGCCCGGTTTTTAACGAATATGTCACATGAATTAAGGACTCCGCTGATCTCGATCATCGGTTTTTCGCAAATGNNGCATCTGCTCTCGCTGATCAACGATATCCTGGATTTATCGCGCGCCCAGGCTGGCAAAATGGAACTGGATAAAGATGCTGTAAATATCAAAAACCTCCTGCAAAACAGCCAATCCATCATGAAAGACAGAGCCCAGGCGCAGAACATCAGGATGGAGGTTCAGGTATCAAAAGAAATCGAAGATCTGGAAATCATGGTAGATGAAAGAAGAGTAAAACAGGTGATGCTCAATCTGCTCTCGAACGCGGTCAAGTTTTCTCCTGACGGCGGAACCATCACGATCCAGGTAAGCAGGGCAGTGAATGAAATAATTATCAGTGTAGCTGATTCCGGTATTGGTATCAACCCGGAGGAACAAAAGAAGATCTTCCAGGAGTTTTACCAGGTCAATAACGATATTAAAAACAATACTCCGGGCACCGGACTCGGCTTAACCATCTGCAAAAACATCGTGGAACAACATGGGGGGAAAATCTGGGTTGAAAGCGAAGGATTAAAAAAGGGAAGCCGTTTCATCTTTTCGTTACCGGTGCAATTACCGGCAATAGACGATTAAAGGATAGCGTAAAAGAGGCTTTTATATGGCTAAAATTGTGTTAATTGTAGAAGACGATCCCAAAATCGGGAAACTGATCAAAGAAATGCTGGAAAGAGAAAGCTATACCGCGATCAACGCCATCGACGGCAGACAGGGAGTAGAATTCGCTAAAACGATCAAACCTGACCTGATCTTGATGGACATCATGATGCCCGTTAAAGACGGTTACACGGCCTGCACAGAAATCAAAGAAGACACCGAGATCGGCGATACTCCGGTAATCATGCTTTCTGCCCTAGGTTACAAGATGAATAAAAAACTGGCGACCAGGCTGGGAGCGGAGGGATTTCTGACCAAACCCTTTACCCGCCAGGAACTGGTCATCGCCATCGAACCGTTTCTCCTCTTCTCCAAACGCGATATGAACCGGTAGACTCTCTGCTGAAAACACAATATTGATCCCGCTGTAAATGTGCGTGTATATTGAGCCTGTCAGTTTCGGCTAAAATTGACAATCAGTGTTATTTTTTATATGATTGAGACTGACACATGATTGAGAATGTACACAATTAAGAATAGATATCACATACGAATTCTCATAGCATTATAGTCCACATTTCTACCACATTCTGCAAAAAGGAGACATGATACATGGAACGAACCATCAAAGTGCTCGATCCCACCGCCAAAGCCAAAATTAAAGAAACCAAAATCAGCGCCGCGACCCATGACCTGAACGGAAAAGTTATCGGTTTTATGTGGAACCATAAACCGAACGGCGATATTCTACTGAATGAAATCAAAGATCAACTCTCCCGCAGATTNNCACTGGGAAGGAGGGGGCTCCGGCCCGGAAGCTTCGATACTGGAAGAAATGGCCTCTGCTGCCGATATGGTGGTAGTGGCCATGGGTGATTGAGGGGGCTGCACGACGTGGTGTATCCACGCCTCAGTCAACTTCCAGAAAAAAGGGAAACAAACCGTTACTGTTGTCAGCGACCGCTTTGAGTTTCTCGCCAAATTTACCAGCAAAGGCCTGGGCATGCCCGACCTGCCTCTGGCGGTTGTCCCGCATCCGATCGGCGGTATTAGCTCGGAGGAAGTAAAAGCCAAAGCTGATAAAATCATTGACGATATCATCAACAAGCTGTAATTTGGCCAGTGATTCGACAGTAATGGAGAAGGGAAATTATGAGTAAAAGATTGACCTCCGAAGAAATAGTGGTTGCCGATTCCGCTGAAGCCGTGACCAGTCTGTACTTTTCCAAAGGCTGGACAGACGGCCTGCCGATCATTCCTCCCACCGAAGAAGCCGTAGAAAGGATGTTAACCGGCACAAAGCGGTCTCCGTCTGAGGTGATCGCTGCCGTTCCTCCCAGTTGGGGAGAGGCGACAGTAGAGAAGATTGCAATTAATGCCGTAATGGCGGGTTGTCTGCCGGAATATATGCCGGTATTGATCGCCGCCGTTGCCGCAATGTGTGAGAAGCCCGTTGATATGATGGGCATGCAGCCGACTACGCATCCGGTTGCTCCTTTGATGATTGTCAACGGACCAATCGCCAAAAAATTGGATATCAACAGCAAATCCGGGGCTTTCGGACCGGGGTGGCGCAGTAATGCTACCCTCGGTAGAGCCGTCAGACTGATGTTGATGAATCTCGGCGGGGCTTTCCCGGGCAAGACGGATATGTCCTGTCAGGGTCAGCCGAGCAAGTATGTCTATTGCATCGCCGAAAATGAAGAAGACAGCCCCTGGGAACCGCTTAGTGTCGGAAGAGGGTTCGCGCCCGGTGTGAGTACTGTCAGCATCGTCGGACTGGAAAACCCGCATAATATTAACGACCATGACGCCCTGAGCGCGGAAGAAGTATTATCGACGATCGTCGGCAGTATGGCGACATTGGGCAGCAACAATGTCCGCGGCACACTCGGCGGTGAAGGTGATGCCATGCTGGCCTTAGGCCCCGAACATGCTGCAACCATCGCCAAAGCCGGTTACACCAAGAAGAGCCTGCGGGATTACCTCTGGGACACCTCCCGCATCCCGCGCAAGGCATTTTACGAGAGAGCCAGGATGAAACATTTTGGCGATTGGCCGGAGGATTCTTCCGTTCCTCCCACGATGGTGAGGGAGGACCTGCATATTATCGTCGTCGGTGGCCCCGGCAAGCATTCGGCTTATCTCCCCGGCTGGTCGTCACACCTGGTGACCAAAGCCATCGAAGAATAGAAAGCTGTTTTAAGAGGAAATCAAAAGAGGCTGGGAAATCCCAGCCTCTTTTTTATACGCCATATTTTTTGACCTGGCATGACATCGATAACCAAAACTTAAAATCTCTCTATCCGCGAACAGGAATGGATACTGGATTTTCATCAATTTAGCATTTCGATATTCGGATTTGCTTGATTATTGATTATTGCCGAAGGTTGATTATTTAAATTCAATATCCCATTTCCTTCTTCAATTCCTTATCGATCCAGAATCTGGCTGGATAGAAGAAAAGCAATTGGGGGCTGCCTGCCGCCGAGCACACTGCCCCGAACTGGCCGTGGAAACCTTTTAGCCACGGCTGATAAACGCTGTAAGACCCCGGCGAAAGTAGCGATATCGCAAAATGCTGCCGTGCCACATGCGCATTCGCGTCTTTTAGTACTTGCTTGCGCGCCTCTTCCGTTGGTGCGGCAACCGCCTGCGCCTGGAAAGCATCAAAAACGACATCGTTCACCATCAGGTAATTGGACGGATAACCAGTATGCAAACGGCTCAATTGCCGGATCGGGTCAAAGCGGTGGCCGTAAGGCGATATCGTACGCTGCGCCAGCTGGTCGTGCTTATGTCCGTTCAGCACATACTGGATCCATTCTGTAGATTCCATTTCCCGGATCTCCATGTCGATGCCGATGTCTTTAAACCAGGCTTTAACCACTATTAACAGTTCCATATCGCCGGTAGTATCAGTGATAATATTAGTCTTAAAGCCGTGGGGATAACCGGCCTCCGCTAGTAATTTCCGGGCCAGATCCGGGTTATAGCCGTATTCGTCTTTCAGATCCTGCGGCCATTCTTCATAAGGAAAACCCCAGCCCTTCAAATCACGGGCGGTCAAAGTGGAAGGAACAGCCTCCACGCTGCCTTTGTAATAGTCCTGCGCCAGTCCATTCAGGTCGATTGCCAGCTGCATCGCCTTGCGCACACGCAGGTCATTGAACGGCGGCCGGTCGTTGCGCGGGTCGATCGTCGCCGCGGTATTGGCCGGATGGTATACCTGCAATATTTCCGGGTTGGTTTTCTTCAATTCCTGGGCCAGCACCGGGGAGATCTGGTCGGCGACGTCAATTCTGCCGGCGCGCATTTCGGCCAGCGTCTCTTCTTGATCCGGTATAATGAAAAGCTGCAATCCGTCCAGATACGGAATTTTATTCTCAGGGTACCTTTCATCATGTCCCCAGTAGTTGGGATTCTTCAGCAGTACCGCCGAAACATCAGGCACAAATTCCTTTAAAATAAACGGGCCGGTGCCCACGGCATGATGCCAGTCGCGCACGTCGCCCCATTTTTTAACCGCTTCCGGATTTTCGATGCACAGCGAAGTGCCAATCTCCATCAGGGCATCGGTGATCAACTCCTTATTGGCGGTTTTCCACTTGAATACTACCGTATATTTATCCGTAGCAGTGACCGATATCAATTCCTTGAAGGCGATGATTTCCGCACGGGAGGGGGCAACTTGGGTATAACCGCTGCCCAGTCCGTACATGCGGTGGAAATGAAACGCGATGTCATCCGCCACAAATTCACGGCCGTTCGCCGGCGGGATATTCTGCCAGTGGATACCTTTGCGTACATGGACGACAAAGGTGTAGGGGTCGGCAAATTCCCAGCTTGAAATCAGGTGGCCTTTAATACTGTCATTGGGGCGTTGCCCGACCCGGTAATCATAAACGGCCGGGTCCATCGTCCAGTCGTCCACGAACATTTTTTCCATCCAGGTCGTATGTATCTGGGTCAGGTGCACCCCGTAATAAGGGTCGAAATTCACAATTTTCCGGTTGAGACGGATTTTCAGTTCGCCGCCGTATTGCGGTTTGCCGAGCTTATCCCACCAGTGGCCGGTATTCTTTTCCAATAGCGTTATCCTTTTTTCAGTAATGACAACAATCATAAAGCCGCCGCAGCTGTTCGTCAAGCAAAACTCCCATCGCGGGTACTATAAGGAAGAGGCGGTCTCACGGTGATGTTGAGAAATAGATGTCAGTAAATACGTTTCGCATATTTAACTCAGAACTCACACTGCTACCCCTTGACACTGACGTATCGTCATAGTTTATGATTTAGACAAGATGGTTTATAAGATCAAGAAATTAGCTGANNTGCTGGAAGCGCTGCAATCGCACAAAGTTCTGCTGGAGCAACGCAAAAAACGTATCGACGAGTTGCTGGCCACAGTCGGAAAAACCATCAAAAATTTAAAAGGAGAATCAACAATGGAGATAAAGGAATATTACAAAGGCTTCAGTGACGAACAGATCGAAAAATATCGCGAAGAAGTGAAGCAGAAATGGGGAGAAAAAACCCTGCAGGATAGTGAAGCTCGCGTAAAGAAGATGGGGAAAATGAAATTCAATGAACTGCAGGCGGAAAGCGATCGGATCTTCCGCACCATTGCCGAAAATATGGCCAAAGGCGCGGACAGCAAGGTCGTGCAGGCCGAAGTGGCAAAGTGGCGGCTGTGGCTGGAGAACTTCAGCCGTTATTCGGACGAAGCCCTGCTGGGACTGGGACGGGCCTATAGCCAGGACCCGAGATTCGCTAAAAACTTAGAAAAATATCATAAAGATTTGCCCGGCTTCATCACCAAAGCGATCGAATACTACTGCGCCCACAGGAAATAGAGCGACCCGCTGATTTAAATAGATGGGAGGTTACTCCCCTATTTTTTTTGCTCATAAAACGTCTTAATTATTCCCGCGTAAAGGTTTATAATACAGCCACCGGCAGGGTTAATTTATAATAAGGAGTTGTACGATGAACCGGATTAAAATTGATCTCGACCGCGTCCTGAGCGACATCGATCGCAATATCTTCGGCGGCTACATGGAACTGGGATACCTGGATACCAGATTTGATTACCTGGATGTGGGGGATGCTCCCAATGCGGATAAAAACAACCTGCGCAGCGATGTCCGTGCAGCTCTGGAAAAAATGAATTTCCCCAATGTCCGCTTCCCCGGGGGCAATTTCGCCTCCGGCTACCGCTGGCAGGACGGCGTGGGGCCGCTGCAGCAACGTCCGGCACGTCACGATCTGGCCTGGCGGTGTCTCGTCGAAAACCAGTACGGCACCAACGAATTCATCCGGTTTTGCCGCGCTTTTAATATCGAGCCTTATTTGTGTGTGAACTGCGGTGACGGCGATATGCGCGAAGCCGTCGATTGGGTGGAATACTGCAACGGCACACGTGATACCACGCTGGTCAAACTGCGCCGCCAGCACGGATTTGAACAACCGCACAAGGTCAAATACTGGGGTATCGGCAACGAGGTGGACAGCGCCGGACAGATCGGTTATAAAACACCTCAGGAATATGCCCGCGCGTTAACTGAATATAGCAAGGTAATGAAACGGACCGATCCTGATATTAAACTGATCGCTTCCGCTGTCTGCAGCTGGGAAGATTTCCCGCTCAGTCCGCCGGACCTGAATCAGAAAACCGAGTGGGTGGAACGCACACACCTGATGCTGGAGCAGGCCGGTGACCAGATTGATTACCTGGCTGTGCACCGTTACGCCCATCCCACACCGGACGACCCATATGAAAACCTGCTGGCTTTTGCTGAGGACTTTAATGAACGTCTGAGCGCCTACGCAGGTTTGGTAAACGCCGTCGCCCTGGAACGCGGCATCAAGCATAACATCGGCATCGCGGTGGACGAGTGGGGCGTGATGCGGATTCCGGCCGGGTTGCGCGGAGATACTACCGTCAAACTTGCCAGGGACGAATGGGGAAACATGCGTCCTGTCGAAGAGCTGGAAGACCGCCGTCACGACCACAAGATGAAAAACAATCTGGCAGACGCGCTGGTGACCGCAATGTATCTGAATGCCTTTATCCGCCATGCCGGTTCGGTACGCATGGCCAATTTTACCCCGATGCCGACTTTTATGGGCATGATCAACCCTGACCACCCCGAAGACCCGGTTTTATTACCCTCGATCTTCTATCCGTTCGAAGTGTATAATCGCACCTGCGGACAATTGGCGCTGGACGTTTTCTGGTCCGGCGATACTTTCTCCGGTACCTATAAGCAGCGTTCCTATTCCGGCATCCGCACGCTCGATGTCGCCGCCACGCTNNGTAATCAACGGCCCGGACATTCAAACAGAAAACACCGTGGACAAACCGCATCAGATCGCCGAGAAGAAGACAACCATAAAAGCCGCGGGTAAATCTCTGACTGCAGCGTTCGAACCCCACTCCGTCACCACCCTGGTCTGCCCCGTGGGCTGAGAGAAATCTGTGAATAAAAAATGTTCTCAATTGTTTGTTCTTAATTACTTAGCAAGGAAGTTGGCTGGGCATAAGTAGGAACTCCAGAAGAGGGAGTGCGAATGCACTCCCTCTCGTTTTTCTCCTTCTCCTTTAATGGGAGACGGTTGGATGAGGGTCGTAGTGCAAGGATTGGATAGTTCTCAGCCGGATAGGGGAACTGCGCTTTCAACTACCGCGCCATTTAACAATTTCCAATAAATCAGCGATAGTGAAGCAAAAAAAATGTTATAATTTTAGATATCATCGATAAATCTATCATCCAAGAGGACGAAAAATGGATAAAAAATTGAAAGTCGGCGTCATAGGCGCCACCGGCATGATCGGGCAAATTTATTTAAGGCTCCTCAGCAACCACCCATGGTTCGAGGTAGCTTATCTCGCCGCATCTCCCAATTCCGCGGGTAAAAAATACAGCGACGCGGTAGAGGGACGGTGGCACATGAAAACCGATATTCCCGTACAGTGCAAGGATATAGTCGTAGAAGACGCCGGGCAGGTAACTAAAGCCGCGGGCAAGTGTTCCGTCATTTTCTCCGCTGTGGAAATGGATAAACAGGCCATTCTATCCACCGAAGCCGAATACGCTAAGCAGGGCTTCGCGGTCGTTTCNNATCATTCCTTTACAGCAGAAGAAGCACGGTTGGAACAAGGGTTTTATCGTTGTTAAGCCGAATTGCAGCATACAGAGCTACATGATACCGCTTTATGCTCTGATGAAAGCCGGCTATAAAATTGATAAGATGATTGTTGCCACTCTACAGGCGGTATCGGGTGCCGGCTATCCGGGACTGGCCTCGATTGACTTAATAGA
>PMMG01000135.1:2125-2280 GCA_003162335.1 Dehalococcoidia bacterium | reverse complement strand
TCAGAGGTGGAGCCGCGCAAGATTTTCGGTAAAATTCAGAACGGAATAATCATGCCGGATGAGGTTCTTAAGATTTCCGCCCACTGTAGTCGTGTCGCGGTGACTGACGGACATATCGCCTGTTGCAGTATCCAGTTTGCGGGTAAGAAACCGGA
>PMMG01000135.1:0-2105 GCA_003162335.1 Dehalococcoidia bacterium | reverse complement strand
CATAATACGATCCGGGGCGCGGCGGGCGGCGCCATCCTGACCGCCGAACTTTTGAAAGCAAAAGGATACATCAAATAAAGTTACATAGAAACGGTACAACCCAATAATGATTAGCAAAAAAGAGGGGCGGTGCCCCTCTTTTTCATCAGAACTAAATTATTTCAGTTCTGAATTGAGGAGGTAACTACCATGCCGATGTCGAAAGCCTTCGAAGAACGTCTTTTCCCCAGGCTGCCGAAAATCGTCGAATATTTCGGTACGCCGTTCCATATTTTCGATGAGCAGGGAATCATTGATACCGGAGAAAATCTTAAGCAATCGTTGAAAGATATTAAAGGTTTCCAGGAGTTTTTTGCGACCAAAGCGCTGCCAACTTCGGCAATCCTGCAGATCATGAAAAAAATGGGGTTTGGCCTGGATTGCGCTTCACCTTCCGAACTGATATTGGCCCGCAAAAACGGCTTCCGCGGTGAAGATATCATGTTTTCCTCCAATAACACCACCGAAGATATTTTTGAATTAGCGCTGGCGGATGGCGGTTGCATTTTAAATATCGATGATATCACTATGATCGAGACAGTGAAAAATTTCCCGGAATTGATCTGTTTCCGTTACAACCCCGGTGAACGGCGCACCGGCAACGCGTTGATCGGCATTCCCGTAGAAGCCAAATACGGCCTGCGCCACGACCAGATCATTCCCGCTTACCGCACTGCGATCAAACGGGGCGCCAAACGGTTCGGACTGCATTCGATGATCATCTCCAACGAACGCAATTACCGGTATATGGTTGAAACAGTGCGCATGCTGCTGGAACTCATCGAAGAAGTGTCCAAAGAACTTAACATAAAGTTTGAATTCTTTAATATTTCCGGCGGTATCGGTATCCCCTACCATCCGGAAGACGCTCCTTTCGACATGCCTGCTTTTGTGAAGGATACAAAATACCTTTTACAGCAGTTTACGCAGAAAAACGGCTATACGCCGCGGTTGTTTATGGAATGCGGGCGCTACGTGACCGGCCCCCATGGCGTGCTGGTGGCAACCGTAACCAACAGAATGAGTAAATACCGCGAATATGTCGGTGTGGACATGGCAACGATGTCCGCCAATCCCCGGCCGGCTATTTATGAAAAGGCTTATCATCACATTACGATCCTGGATCCTGCCGGAAAACCCAGACGCGGCGGCGATGAAATCGTTGACGTTGTCGGGCCGTTATGTGAAAACAGCGATAAATTTGCCATACAGCGGGTGCTCCCGAAAACGTCAGTAGGGGACATCATGGTGCAGCATGACACCGGCGCGCATTCCCCGGCGATGGGCGGCAATTATAACGGTTGGTTGCGGCCGCAGCAGCTGCTGTTGCGCAGCAACGGTACCGTGGAATTGATCCGGCGCGCTGAAACTTTTGACGATCTTTTCGCCACGCTGAACTTCAAACCAAAGATACTGAAGGGTTAAAAGCATGCGATTCTGATGCTGTCCGAAAATAACCATTTCGAATTATTTATATGGATTCCTCCCGCGCTTCCTTTTGGAAATTGGTAGAAGTGTGGGATCGATGACGATCAGGTTGGGAATGATAAGCAGTGGATACAAGATTCCAGTAAAACTGGCATCCAGTATTGTTTTTTTGTCATTGTCGGGCTTGACCAGACAATCCAGAAGTTTTCAGACAGTCTCATTAAGGCTATAGTACTTTATTTTGTAATCGATCACTTCAAAATAATTGCAGAGAGTGGAAAATCCCTTCTTTGTCAAGCCTGGCGGATGCCTGTAGATCCTGATTCAACGTGAACCTGAACATGCCAATTTTAAACAAGTCCCGATTGTAAGGTCAGGTCTCGAACCTGACCGCATCCCGTCTCCGCTAACAGTATTGATCAAAGCACTTCTATATGGTCACCCTTGCCGTCTAGGCATTTACTCCGAATCACTCCGCAAAGCACCTGCGGCTGCGGCATGCGGAAATACTTCCGACTACGGTCTTCAGCCTCACTGGGAGAAGGGACCAACTATAAAAAAGAGCCCTGCCTTTTACGGCAGGGCTCTTTTCGATTTAACGATGTCCTTCCCTATTTCTTGGGAGGATTGTTCCTGTT
>PMMG01000030.1 GCA_003162335.1 Dehalococcoidia bacterium | reverse complement strand
AGTGAAGTGCGCCATCGTGAGTATTTTGAGAAAAAGAGTATCAAACGCAAGCGCAAAGCAGCCGCGAAACGTCGCAAGAGTACGCGCGTCGCAAAGAAGCGCGTTTAATAATAAGGGTATTAAGCGAAAGTGGAAGCGTCCTTAAAAGTTAAATTTAACGAAGACCTCAAGCTGGCACTGAAAAGTGGTGACAAGGTTAAACTTGGTACTATCCGCATGGTCTTAGCAAATGCTAAACGTGCTGAAGACACCAAAAAGAACAAATTAGTAGTTGCAGCTTATCAGAAAGCGGGAATTACTGATCTTAATCAGCTTGAGGGACATCCTGAGTTAGAACTATCGCCAGATGCGATCTCTGAAATCGCCAAACAGGCCGAGCTCAATGACGCTGATATGCTGGCTGTCCTCGCAAAGGAAATTACACAACGCCGTGAAAGCATTGAGGCTTATAAGGCGGGGAACCGACCGGATCTGGTAGCAGTGGAAGACGCAGAATTAAACGTTCTATTATCCTATGCGCCCAAACAGGCCAGCCGGGAAGAAATTGCCGTTTTAGCCAAACGAATCATTACAGAAGTCGGAGCGCACGGCCCGAGTGACAAAGGCAAAGTCATGCCGAAGGTCATTGCCGAACTGAAAGGTAAAGCGGACGGCAAAGAGATCAATACCGTTGTCACGGAACTTTTAAACGCAGTCCATTAAATATCTTATAAAGGTTTTACAGCAAGAAGGGGGCACTTCAAAAAGCCCCCTTCTTTTTTATTCCTGAAATTCCAGATACCAATATTCAAATCCCAAACAAATTAAAATATCTAAAATCGAAATAATTTCAACTGTTGCACTCTCTATTAATCTCCGGTTCGCTCCTGCGGGACTGTAAGCCCAATATGGAGGGAGACTTGAATACTAACTCTTTATACACCAGACGAATGAATTTGTTAGCATCTCATCTTTTCTGATAAGATAAATTTATTAGAAATGAATGAGGATTTTTCGATAGCGAATTATATCGAAAACCACTAAGGAGAAAGAAAAGGATGGCACCACAATATGATGTAATTATTATCGGCGGCGGACCGGCAGGGATGGCAGCGGGAATTTACGCAGCACGGGCGAAGCTGCGCACATTGATACTGGAAAAAGAAACGCCCGGCGGCGAATTAATGAACGTCGAATGGATCGAGAATTATCCCGGTTTTGCGGAAGGTGTGCTGGGTTCCGAATTAGGTTCCAATATGATGATGCAGTCCGCCAAGTTCGGCGCGGAATTACAGATGGCAGATGTCGAAAAAATCGTTGCCGGCAAAGATGAGAAAACAGTCAAAACGGCACAGGGTGATTTCACTACCAGAGCGGTCATTATTACCAGCGGTTCACACTCTCGCAAGATCGGCGTACCCGGCGAGGCCGAATTAACCAATAAAGGCGTATTTTATTGCGCCACGTGCGACGGCGCGAAATTTGCCGGTAAAGAAGTAGCGGTAGCAGGCGCAGGGGACTCAGGTCTAACCGAAGCGCTCTTTCTCACCAGATTAGCCTCGAAGGTGACCGTGATCGAATTGATGCCGCAGATGCTGGCGAACAAGACCTTGCAAGAGAAAGCTCTGGCGAATCCAAAACTGGAAATCAGGGTCGCCACGAAAATAGAAGCAGTGCTCGGTGCCAGCCATGTGGAATCAGTAGAGCTTACTGATGTAAAAACAGGCCATAAAAGCACCCTTAAAGTGGAAGGGTTGCTGGTAAGAGTGGGCATGATTCCGAATACCACCTTTTTGAAGGGTACTGTGGCTTTAAACCAGTTCGGACAGGTAAATGTGAACGAACGGATGGAGACCGATATTCCCGGTATTTTCGCAGCCGGTGACGTCCGCGCCAATTCACCAATGCAGGTTGTAACTGCCGTGTCCGACGGCGCGACCGCAGCGATGCGCCTGTTAAAGTACCTCGAGGGCTAAAATCGCGAGAATAATATGTTTTTAACGGGTATGAGAGGGAGATTTTACCCTCTCCGCCCGCTTTCCTCCGAAACAATGGATGGTACGCGTGTACGGTAATGAATCTCCACTGTGCGGTGTTCCCTTTTTAATAAAGAACTCATCACCAGGATTCAACGGATACTTTTTATCTCCTATCAGGACTACGTATTGACCCTGTACAACTACCAAATACTCATCGTATTCATGAGTGTGTTCTCCGGAATGTCCGCCCACCGGATTAGTCCAATAAGCCATCTGGCTGCCATCGGCGCCGTCAAAGACATAACCCTCAATCCCCCTGGTAAATTGCGAACCAGGGTCTATTTTATTTAATGGATTTTTCATAAATTCAGGAAAGTCGTGCATGATAATCCTCCTTGCTTAATAAACAATCATCCGAGGAACAATTATAGACCATTTTTGTGGAGAGCAATTAGTTCCTTCACCAATTTTCCACCTGTTTTTGGTGCGTGAATCTTTTAACTAATAAGGCTTCGATGTCGTGGGTGATATCAAATTGGGAATTGTTAACAATAAAATAAAGAAAAGCGCTAATCTGTTTCGAGCAGGTTAGCGCTTTCTGTTTAATTTTGTTTAGATACCGAAGTTAGAACTCGATTTCTTTCAGGTCCGGGCTGACGATGAGCTTCGGCTCGGTCACGGATTGTACATCTTTGGCAGTTAAACCAGGCGCCACTTCTTTGAGGAGGAGGCCCTTCGAAGTCACTTCCATCACAGCTAAATCGGTGAAAATCATATTGACTTTGCCGGTAGTTGTTGGCGGGAAGGTCAGCTTTTTGACAATCTTGGGACTGCCGTCAACTGCAACATGTTCCATCGCCAGGAATAGTCTATCGGCGCCGGCGACCAGATCCATGGAGCCGCCGATATTACCGACATCCAGGCCGCGGGAGGGATTGGCCCAACCGGCATAATCGCCTTTATCGTTGACCTGTAATGCACCCATCACCACCAGATTCATTCTGCCGCCGCGGATCATTGTAAATGATTCAAGAATATCAAAATAAATCGTCCCCGGTATTTCGATAACGGCCTGGCAACTGGCATTGATACAGTCCTGGTTAATCATTTCCTCGTCTGTGACCAGCGGTCCGGATTTGAGCATACCGATCTCGGCCTGCAGCATAATATCACGGCCTTCGATCCAGTTGCTGATGAGCGTGGGAATACCGATGCCCAAGTTAACATAGTCGCCGTCTTTGATTTCTTTACTTACTCTCAGGGCAATCATTTCTCTGGGGATGCCCGTTAATTTCACTTTTTCCATCTTTCTTATATACTCCTAATCGATTCCTACTCGGACTTTAAGGCGCGGTACCTGGACGACCCGTTTCACATAGATACCGGGTGTATGAATGCAATCGGGATCAATTTCGCCCGGCTGCACGATATTTTCTGCTTCGGCGATGGTGATCTTTGCCGCCGATGCCATGACCGGATTAAAGTTCCTGGCTGTTTTGGAATAGCGAAGGTTGCCCTCGATATCAGCGGTATGAGCATGAACGAAGGCAAAATCTGGTTTCAGCGCATATTCCAGGATGTAAGTTCTGCCGTTGAATATCCGCGTTTCCTTGGGTGTGCGGTTGGCAACGATGCTGCTGACCACAGATTTCTCGACGATTGAACCTGTACCGGTAGGAAGATAAACTGCTGCCACACCGGCCGCTGCCGCGCGGTATCTTTCCGCCAGTGTGCCCATAGGCACGACTTCCAACTCGATCTCACCGGCTCTGACTGCCTGTTCGAACGGGTCCTGTCTCCCTTTGGAGGCAGAACGCGCCAATCCATAAGAATCGATCAATTTTTTCAATTGGCCGTTTTTAACCAGCGCCCTCAATTCTTCCGTTGCGCCGACCATCGGGCCGCAGCCGCAGGTGAGTGTCAAATTCTTGACTTTCTTGTTAATCAAAGCCTGTAAAAGAATTCTGGGCACCCCGCAAGCGAAGAACCCGGCTATGGCGATCACAGCGCCGTCATTGACGTCGGCGATTGCCTCATCGATTTTCTGATAAACTTTATCCATTCTGCTTAAATATTCTCCTTCTTTGTATAAGCCTTGGCCTATTAATTACGTTAGCATATTTTTACCGTATCATTCCACAGCAGCTTCAGAACAATAGTAAATTTCCTAACCTGGCTTCCAGTTCCAGCCCCTGCGGTAACGGCAGATCCAGACCGTCCACGATTGCCCTTTTGGCATATTCCAAAGCGTCAAGATTGTAGCCGCGGATTGTATCCGCCAGCTTTTCAACAGTCGGTAACAGTTCCGCGCGCGCCACGACTCTATTCACCATTTTGATTTTTTTTGCCTCTGCCGAAGTGATCCATCTGCCGGATAAAAGCATCTCCATGGCGTAGCCTCTCCCGACGATGCGCGGAATTGTCTGGCTACCACCGGCCGCGGGAATGATCCCCAGACCCATTTCCGGCACGCCGAATTTAGCATCTTCGGAAGCTACGCGGATATCACAGCACATTGCCATTTCAATGCCGGAACCGAGCACGTAGCCGTGTAAAGCACATATTATCGGTTTTTGAATTGACAGAAACAAGCCCCACACATCACGCTCGAACCTGACCTGGCGGGCAGCGACAGGCGGCGGCGCGGTTAAAAACTCGGAAAGGTCGGCTCCGGCACAAAAGGCCTTTTCTCCGGCAGCTTTAAGAATAATTACCGCAACTTCGGGATCGTCTTTGGCAGCGGATAACGCCTCGAAGAGCTCATCTCGCATTTTGATATTGTAAGCATTTAAGAATTTAGGACGGTTAAGAGTAATATAACCCTTATCATCTTTCTTTTCGTAGAGAATTACTTCAAAATCACTCATGGTCAACCCGTGAATTTATTGCCCTTTGAATTCGGGCGGTCTTTTCTGCTGGAAAGCTTTGATTCCCTCGGTTCTGTCCCCGGTGGTGTGTAATAAGAAATAGAGGTCGGCCTCCAAACGCAAGCCTTGCTCCATGGTCAGATCTAAACCTTTATTGATGGCTTCTTTGATGTAACGCAATGAAATAGGTGCTTTACCCGCGACCGCTTTGACCAATGTCTCTACCTCAGCCGCCAGTGATTCAGCGGGTACCACCTTGGTCACCAGGCCGGTTTCCAAAGCTTCCGCAGCACCGATTATCTCTGCGGTCAGAATAAATTCCAGCGCTTTTCCACGGCCGATGATACGGGGCAATCTCTGCGTGCCACCATCAGATGGAATCAAACCCTGAGCTACTTCCGGAAAGCCGAAGTGTGCCTGCTGTACCGCAATCCTGATATCGCAGGCCAGTGCCAGTTCCAACCCCTGCCCCAGTGCGTCGCCGTTGACTGCTGCGATGACCGGCTTTTCGATCCCGGCGATGCTGGCGGCGACATTGTACTTTTTAGCGATTTCCACTTCACTGCGTAATTGTTTCTTGCCGGAATGAAAAGACTTTTCTATTTCGTTTCCCACGCAAAACGCTTCACCCGCACCGGTCAGAATTACTACATAAACATCATTATCCTGATTTAGCTGACGGCAGATTTCGTCCATCTCCTGGGCCATTTGCAGATTAACCAGATTCTGATCACCGGGCCGGTTGAGCGTAATCTTAGCGATGTGATTATTTGTTTGTAGCAGCAGCAAAGAATTAGGCATAGTCTACCTTATCAAAAAAGTCTGATTTGGTAAATTCATGAATCTAAAAAGGTTAGCTTAATAGTAACCCAACGCCAACTTTAAAATCAAGCTGAAAACTGATTGCTGAGTGCGGAATGCCCTCTATAACGCCGTTTTCCTTGTCAGCCACCCTCATTTACTNNCTGGTATACTAAACCGATGGCAACTACAGTCAATGCGCTTAAATATGAAACCGTTATCGGGCTGGAAGTGCACGCACAGCTCTATACCAAAAGCAAGATGTTTTGCAGTTGCAGTTCCGATTATGCCAATACCCCGCCCAATACGCACGTCTGCCCTGTGTGCCTCGGCATGCCCGGTACTTTGCCGGTCATCAATAAACGCGCCGTAGAGTACACCATGATGACAGCATTGGCTTTGAATTGCACGATTAACGAATACACCAAGTTCGACCGGAAAAACTACCCCTATCCCGACCTGATGAAAGGTTACCAAATCTCCCAATTCGATGCCCCCATCGGGAAAAACGGGAAAATGACGATCGAAGTCGATGGACAGAAAAAAGAAGTTGGGATCACCCGTGTACACCTTGAGGAAGACGTAGCGAAGTTGATTCACCGAGTTTCTTTTGACGGCAAGGCTTACAGTCTGATGGATGTCAACCGCAGTGGAATTCCACTAATGGAAGTCGTCGGTGAGCCTGACTTGCGCTCTCCCGAAGAAGCCCGTCAGTACCTCATGAAATTGCACACGATTCTGCAATACATCGGCGTCTCGCTCGCGAACATGGAAGAAGGCAGTTTCCGTTGTGATGCCAATATCAGTATTCGACCTGAGGGTAGTGATAAACTGCTCGCCAAGGTTGAAGTAAAAAATATGAACAGTTTCCGCGCTGTTTTCCGCGCCCTGGAGTACGAAGCGCTGCGTCAGCGCAAAGCTATGGAAGACGGTGTCCGCTTAGTCCAGGAAACCCGCGGCTGGGTGGAAGAAGAAGGGAAAACTGTCTCACAGCGCAGTAAAGAATTTGCACACGATTACCGCTATTTCCCGGAGCCGGACCTGCCGCCGCTCTACATCAGCCGCAAGTGGGTTGAGGATATCAGTGCGCGATTGGCAGAATTACCGGAAGTCCGCCGTGACCGCTTTGTCAGTGAATACGGACTGCCGTTTTATGATGCAAATCTGCTTACCAGCACAAAAGCAATGGCCGATTATTTCGAAGCCTGCCTGAAAATCGGTAAGCCCGCGGATTTAGAGCTGTCAAACCGGGCTAAAATGGTTAGCAACTGGCTGCTCGGAGAATTTAACCGTTTATTGAATTCCACCAACACCGAAATCCATCAAGCGAAAGTCACACCGGAACGATTCTGTGAATTGCTTGAATTGATCAATAAAGGCAGTCTCACCGGTCCGTCAGCCAAACAGGTTTATGAAGAAATGTTCAATACCGGAAAATCTGCCGCCGAAGTGGTCCAGCAGAAGGGCCTGAGCCAGATCAGCGACAGCGGCGAACTGGAAAAACTGGCGGAGCAAGTTATCTCCGCTAATCCGCAAGCCGCCACCGATTATCACGCCGGCAAAGAGACCGCGATGAAATTCCTTGTCGGGCAATTAATGAGAATAACCCGGGGTCGCGCTAATCCGCAGATTGCAACCGAATTACTGAAAAATAAGTTAGGGGAAAAATAAATGAAAACTACTTTAAATATCATTCAGATAGTGATATCCGTCGCGCTGATTGCGGCCATCCTCTTCCAGGTGAAAGGCGGTGGCTTGGGCGGTATCTTCGGACAATCTGACTCTGTCTTCCGCACCAAGCGCGGGATCGAGCGCTGGCTTTTTATGGGTACGATCGTTCTGGTTATTATTTTCGTCGCGCTGTCTATTATCAGTATGCTGGCAACCTAGCACATTTACTCCTTCTACGGGTAACCGATAAAAATATCCGGCGCTAATGACCGGCTAAAAACGGGTTGTTAGCGATAATATTAGCTAATGTTTGAGGGATAAACGTGAAAATCAAGGGAATAATAACGATCGCCCGGCCGCAATTTCTCATTCTCTCGATTATCCTGGGATTCCTCGGTACGGCGATCGCCTGGTATGAACATCAGGAATACGGCGGGCCATTTCATCTTGGTTATGCTTTTCTGGCCACCTTCGGTTTAATGGTTGCTCACATGAGCGTCAATACTTTTAATGATTACTTCGATTCCAGAAGTACACTTGATACAAAAACCGAACGCACCCCTTTCAGTGGCGGCAGCGGCGCAATACAGTCCGGTTTGCTTACCGAGAAACAAGCCCTCTGGATAGGCATCGCTACCCTGGTTGTGATAATTCCCATAGGCGTCTTCTTTGTTTTAGTCTCAGGTTGGCTTCTCCTCCCATTACTTGCAATTGCGGTCCTCTGCATTATTATTTACACACCGTTCATTCTCAAGATGGGTTATCCGGAATGGTCGGCGGGTTTGGGACTGGGTGTTTTGCCGGTATTAGGCGCTTATTTCATACAAACCGGAACATATTCGATCAGTGCGTTGCTGGCTTCTATACCGTCCGGGATCCTGGTGCATAATCTCCTCCTCCTCAATGAATTCCCGGATACCGAGCATGACGTTAACGTAAAACGCCGCACTCTGCCGATCTTTGTCGGGAAAAAGAGGGCCGCGATATTTTATTCCGTCTTAAATATCATTGTTTACCTCTGGATCATCGGTACCGTCATCCACGGTGATATGCCGGCCTTTGCTTTGCTGGGATTACTGACATTCTTTCTGGCATTCAAGGCAATTGACGGCAGTTTCAAATACAATGATAAAAGCAAGTTAATATCGGCCATGGCCAATAATGTGACGGTGGTTTTGATCACGCAGCTGCTGATCGGAGCAGGTTTCATCGTCGCGGGAATTCTAAAGTAGGTGCGTCGTTGGTCATTGAAAAAAAGCCTCTGCACAGTATTTTCACCGCCGTACCCGACCGGTACGACCTGATCAACCGTATCTTCACCTGGGGGCAAGATGCAAAATGGCGTCTTAAAACCGCTCGCTTATGTCTCTCAACGCAACCTGTTAAAATTTTAGACCTTTGTTGCGGCACGGGTGACCTTGCAATCACACTGGCACAGTTGGCTCCTTCGTCGGCACAGGTAGTGGGTCTCGATTACAGCCCTCCGATGTTGGAAAAAGCCACCGCCAAGGCCGCTCGTGTACAACTTAAAGCCAAACTGGATTTTATTCACGGTGATGTCGGGGATCTGCCTTTTCCCGACGAATATTTTGACTGCATCGGTATTTCCTTTGCGTTTCGTAACCTTACCTACAAAAATCCCAATACACCCCGTTATCTTTCGGAGATCGTGCGGGTATTGAAAAACGGTGGGCAATTCGTGATAGTGGAATCCAGCCAACCGCCTAACAAATTATTCCGCATTTTAGACCACTTCTATCTGCGCACTTTTGTGCGCTGGATGGGGACTTACCTTTCCAAAAACAAGGCTGCCTATGTATATTTGACCGAGTCCGCCAGCAAATTCTATACCGCCGAAGAACTCAGTGACCTATTAGCCCAGTCAGGCTTCAACGCAGTAACCGTCAAACGCTTGCTCTTTGGCGCCACAGCAATTCATGTAGCAATCAAGTAAATTCCGAGTTCCAAAATTCAAACTTTAAATCTTTAGTCATAATCAATTTTACTTTGTCATTCCTGTCTCTGCCTGGAATACTCAAGATGTCCTATCATCATTGACAGATTCCGGTTTGTGCTTTACTATGGAAACATTCGGAGCATTTGGGTATGATAAATGAAATACAAAGCTGTCATCTTTGATCTATTCGGGACTTTGATTCCCAACTTTTCGGAAAAAGAATACCGTCGGATTATCAAGCGCATGGCGTCCGTTGTTTCAGCGCCTCCTGAACAATTCTGGGAACAATGGACAGCAACATTCCGGGAAAGTATCATTGGAGTGTTTCCTGATTATTCGGCTAAAATCAAGCACATTTGCAGTAAGCTGGGAGTGAATCCTGAACAGGATAAAATCGCGGAAGCCGTACAAATACTGCTGGATTACGAAGCGCTGTCGATGGTACCGCGTTCTGAGGCGGTCGAAGTGCTGTCTACTCTGAAACAAAAGGGTTATAAAATCGGATTAATCAGCGACTGCTCTCCCAATACGATCAAATTGTGGCAAAAAACCAGCCTGAAACCATTTTTTGAAGTTACCATATTTTCATCTGCTGTCGGTTTAAAAAAGCCCGATCCACAGATTTATCAGATGGCTACGGAACAGTTAAAGGTCAAGCCAGAAGACTGCCTCTATATTGGGGACGGCAGCAGCCGGGAACTGACCGGCGCCTTGAAAGTGGGAATGCATCCCGTCTGGATTTGTATTCCGGAGGAAACAGACGAGGACAATTTCCGGGTCGACAAAGAAAATTGGGATGGAGAAGTAATCTCTTCTTTAACAGGTGCCCTGAATCTGGTGGAATAAAACAGCAGTACAAATATTGATTGCAATGAAACTATTAGTTCTTCGTATAAAGTAATAGAGGGCTGTGAGCCGGAGACTAGACTTGTTAATGCTCAATATCATCATGATTGCCGGTGAGAAAAAGGTGACTGAAACCAGCAGCGAGGCTTATGCGGCACTATACGAACAATTTATGCCAAAAGTTTACCGTTACATTAGTTTCCGCATCAGGGATGACCACATGGTAGAGGATTTGACCTCAACCGTTTTCGAGAAGGCTTTTACTAAATTCGACCGCTTTAATCCCCAAAAAGCCTCCTTTTCCACCTGGATCTTTACGATCGCCCGTAATACGGTCATCGACCACTACCGGGTCTATAAAAAAGATGAGTACCTGAATTCCGAAAAAATCACGAATGCTCCGGCGGATTACCCTTCCCCGGAAGACGAGGCTATTAAAACGGAAAATACTCGCCGGCTGCGGGTATTTCTGGCGCGGTTGAATAAACGTGAGCAAGAAGCTATTATTCTCAAATATAGCAACGGAATGTCGAATAGAGAGATCGCTGAAGTGCTGAACCTGACAGAGACCAATGTGGGCTCGATCCTGTGCCGGACCATCCGCAAATTAAGGAACAGTTTTATAGAGTGGCAGAATGAATAAGAAACAAAAAAAAGAAAAAGCGTTGCTGGAAAACCTGGACCGCGTTGCGGCCGGGGAAAAACTGCCGGACGACTCAGAACTGGATAAAGAGACGAAAGCGGCGCTTGAACTATCCCGTGAAATGACAGCGTGGCCCAAATCACCTTCGAAAGAATTCAAGGCCGATTTAAAAGCCCGCATAACCCACCGCGTATCTGAAGAAAAGAAACGAGACGCTGTAAAAAATGGCTATTCAGAGTTCCGCGACATTCTGCGCCGTCCGGCATGGCAAATGACCTTTGCCGCCGTTCTTCTGGCGATCATCGCGGGCATTATTTTTTTAATAGTCTATTTACTGAACCGGTAAAAACAAAAGCACAACCAAACCATTCTGGCATGGGCCGGAATCCATCGCGCCTGGATATTATTTCTATGTATCAACAATCTCTCACGCTTCTATATTTGCATATTCCGAAAAAAATAAATGCAAAGTTCTCCCTGCATCATCGTATAAATTAATAGACACTCCAGAAATAGAAGAGGAAGCGAAATGAAACATGTGATAACAGCCGCCCTGTTCAAGGCAACTAGCAGTTTTTTCATTTTGATATTTTTATCGGTTGGATTTATATACATCACCAGGTCATTGACCGCCGAAAATGGCGCCATTTTAATCATCGGCTGCCCAGATCAACTAGTCGGGCACTCTACTGTGGTCGAAAACCCGGGTTTCCGCCGTCCATGGTACCGCGATCTATGGCCTTTCGACCGGCAGATGTATTCAGGCTGGTAAGCAATTGAGGAAACGTAATGAAGAAAGTAATAATCAGAGCTTTATTTAAGGCTTTATGCTGTTTCGCGCTGCTGATTCTGATCACAATCGGGTTTCAGTACTATGTGTGGGTGCGTTATTATCCGGAATACAGGATGGATAAAATCATGGGCAGTTCTTTAGGGCCGTCGACCATCTCTCCTTTGACAACCAGAAAACAGGTTCAGGACTATGTTGACAAAGAGCTGGGAATACCATCCCATTTTACTCCGGATTTATGGCCCTTTAGCGACGATCACTGGTATCCCGGCCGGTGAAACAAGTAAAAGACCTGCACGGTTATAAAAAGTCAAAACTACGGAATCACAAGTGCTTGCACATTTAATTCACTGAGACTGGTTACGGTAATCCCAAGGTTGTAATGCTCATTGAGTTCGTTGATCTGATGGCGGCAATTATCGCAAGAGGTCACCACGATTTTCGCGCCTGTCTTGCGGATCTGGTCGGCCTTTGGTTTACCGGCTAGAATCCGCGCGTCGCTCCATTCCGCCACCGCCACCAATCCCCCGCCGCCGCCGCAACAAAAACTCTGCAAGCGGTTTGGAATCATCTCGCGGAAATCCTGTGCCACCGCATTGATCACCCTCCGGGGTTCTTCCAGCAGTCCGCCTTTACGCCCCAGATTACAGGAATCGTGGTAAGTGACGGGTTCGCTATTCTTCGAGGGGTCTAAATTGATACGTTTTTCACGCACATATTCATCCAGCACTTCCAGGATGCTGCGCACCTGGAACGGCAGCGGTTCCCCGAACAATTTCGGCGCTTCCCAGCGGAGTGTTGTATAAGCGTGACCGCACTCGGTGAGCACCACTTCTTTAACCTTCAACCGTTTGGCTTCATTGATGATACGCTCGGCAATACGTTTCGATTTAGCAGAATCGCTCAGAAAAACACCATAATTGGAGGCTTCGAACATACTCATGGTCCATGATTCATGGGCTGCGTTAAAGAGAATCGCCTCCGGCAGGATCGTATGCAAGCCGGAAAGCGGCACATATAGAATATCCGCGCCTTCTTTGTCAATGGGAATAGTAGCTTCTGGATCTCTCAGTTTTTCCTGCAACTGTTTTTCAATTTCCTTGACCTGCTCCAGGAAAAAGTCCTTATATAGTTCGGCATTTTCTTCACGGCTGATGGCCATATCCGCGAGCTGCGTCAATATCTCCGGGGCTTTGCCAGCGGCGACCAGCGCTGCTCGGGCAGCGGCGATCAGTTGCGGCGTTTCCACGCCCATCGGGCAATTTACCACGCAGCGTTCGCACAGTGTACAATCGCGGTAGGCCAGAGTAACCCATTTGTCCAGCTCTTCTTCGGTCAGTTTTTTCGCGCCGGTCCATGCGGGAAATAATTGGCTCATCCAATCGTGGTTCTTTTTATAAACACGGCGGATCCGCTCGGCCTTGGCGACCGGTGTCATTGCGGGGTCGTGGCTGGCTAGGTAGACGTGACAAGCCTCCATGCACCAGCCGCAATGCGCGCACATGTTGGACGCCGCCGTACCGACCAGTTTTGTATACTTTTTTTCCAGTTCTTTGTTAGCTGCTTCTAATGTCATTCTGCTTTTCCCGCTTGCGGACGAACGCCACGCACTCCATACCGCCTACCCGTGATCGCTGCGGCAAAGAAAAAATAAACATAGTGCGAAATTTTACTGAAAGGTACATAAAAGAGAAAACCAGCCGTGATCAAGAAGTAAATTGTGCGCCAAAGAGATGTGTCAACCAGCAAAGCCATAATGCCGGCGAAGAAGAATAATTCTACACTAGCCAGCGCAAAATAATCGTCCGGTGTGCTGATCAGGCGCATTTCCGGGCGTGAAATTCGACGTGCCAGTTTAACAAATCCCAACAAGAACGCAGGCGCAATCAGAATGGCGAAAACCCACCGTACCTGCTGTGTCATCATCCCCGGCGCGAAAGGAGTCGTAAACGTATTTAGTATCGAGATGAGCGCACCCACATGATAAGCGCCGAATTCCGCCCAGCGCCAGCGGTGTTTTTGGGCGCTTTCCATTGACCACGGAATAAATATATTGGTATATGAGCGGAGCACCCCAGCCACCGGACTGCCTTTGGTAGGAGCGATATCCTGCGTCATCGGCAACCGTCTTAACTGAAATATTTTTATAAAATAAAGCACAACCAGCCAGGCGAGCGCAATTATTTGTAATTCGTATTCCGCGAAGTGCACAAAACCGGTATGCATTATCTAAATTCCATTATCGTATTAATTTATTTGAGGCGGCGGATAACGAAGCGGAAGTTCTTATCTACGCGCTCCATCTTGACCAGTTCATTACCAGTGGTCTTGCTCCAGGCCGGGATATCGCCGAGGACACCCGGGTCGGTGGCAAATGCTTCGATCGCTTCTCCCACCTGCACATTTTTAATAGCCTGGTTTACTTTCACGATGGGTATTGGACAAACCAAACCTTTTAAATCTAAAGTTGTGACAATCTTTAATTCTTCCGCCATTACCTTCTCCTGATCAAATAAACAGTGTCTGCTTCGAACGATCGGCTCTTTCCAACATCGTGGCTACTCCGCAGGATTCCTCGACACCCGGGATTAAATCCTCTGCTTTTATTTCCATAACTTCCATGCTCATCTGGCAGGGCATCAATTTGACACCCAATTCCAGCGCGGTTTTGCGAAGTTCTTCAAGGGGGGTAATTTTGTGGTTCTTCATCATCTGCTTGAACATCCACCGACCAATGCCCCAAAAATTGAATTGGGACGGACCAATGCGGTTAATGCCGCCGCGGTTCATGAACCCCATCATGCGCCCGAAGAAACTTTTTCCAGTGAAGTTACCTTTTTGAATGGCTTTCAATCCCCAGAAAGTAAAAAACATGTTGGTCTCTTTTCCCATTGAGGCAGCGCCGATGGCAATATTAAAAGCTGCCATTACCCGATCCATATCGCCGCTCATAACAATGATGGTTGTGCCGTTGTTTTCTGCCATTATCTTCTCCTTTATGCAATTATCCTGTCGGCAAATTCCCTGTTCTTGGCCATTTGAGCTAAAAGTATTTGGTGCATCATATCACAGGCTTCCCCGATTTTGGGATTAACAAGGCTGTAATAGACATTTGCCCCTTCCCGCCGTGCTTCCACTACACCTTTTCCCCGTAGAATTGCCAGATGGTGTGAAGCCATCGATTGCACGATCTCCAGCGCTTCTGCTATCTCCCCGACAGTTTTTTCGCCGGTACGTAATTCCGCAATCATCATCTGCCTTGTTGGATCAGCCAGTATTTTACAAAAGTCCGCTTTAATGCGGTAGAGTTCGTAATCATATTTTTCCATATATTTCTCCATTTACTCCGTTGCATCGATATATGTACTTATCTACATTATAGCATAAGTACCTATATCATAATATAAAAGGCATGGTTTTAAATTGTCATGTAAAATAATTAATGAGAGGTAACAGTTAATTACTCATGAATTGACAACATATCGTGAAGTATCTACAATGACAGTTACTACCACAGATAGGAGAGAATGTAATGACGATTGGTCTGGATAGAAACGAGATCAAAACGGTGTATGAAAAGAAATACGCCGACCACCTGAAGATCAGATGCAAAATGCCGCTGGGCAGCTTCGAGGGTATTTATGAACTCAAAGGTTTTACAACCGAGCAAGCAGAAGCCCTGGCCGACCTGGCGATGAAAATGATGGCCAATAAAGAAGCTATTTCAGAGGTAATCCTGCAGAACAATTTGCGGATTGAATCCCAATTAAAACGCAAGGGCATCGAATTCTAGTCTCAATCCAATACAAATAAATGAATAAAATCACAAAGCCTGAGTTACTTTTTAAGTAGGGCGGTATAACTCAGGAATATTTTGGGCATGTCCGCTATAGAAAATCCCGCTTTTTTAGCATCTTCCAGCGTTTTATCAAACTCATTTTTCGAGACATGTATCCGCGGCTCCGCGATGAGCATCAGTCCTTCCGTTTTTAGCTTTGAACAAATCTCGTTCAGAAAATGCGCGCGGTCCGGTACTTCATGCACCATCCAGAAAGCCAGACAAAAATCTATTGTTTCGCTGATACCAATACTGTCCGCCTTGGTCAGATGCAGTTTAATCCGTTCCTGCACGCCGTATTTGAAAGCCTTATGGTCCAGGCCGTCCAGCATTTGCTGTTGCAGGTCGGCGGCAATGACCTTTCCGTTCTCTCCCACCATGCGGGCCATGGGAATTGTAAAATATCCCATTCCCGGTCCTACATCGAGAACAATCCAACCGGGTTTTATATATGGTTTCAGGATACGGTCGGGGTTCTGCACCATCCTTCTGAAAATATTATCGAAGGTGAAGCACAACCACGGAGGACACACACGTTCAGAAACGGCTGGCGCCGGTGCTTTTCCGTGTTGTGCATCATTCATTATTCAATTTCTCCTGGTGTCTGAAACTGTATTATTTCAGTTCCTGCAAACAGCGGTTAAAATAACCCCTTGACTCCGCGGTAATCCCCATTTGCTTAGACAAAGGGAACGTAAACGCGCCGATAACATCGAGGTCCATCGCGCCCTGGTAATCGGCGGCTTTTAAACTTTTAAAAAACTTGGGAAAATCCACGCCACCCCGGCCGGCGATTTCTTCTTCAGCGGTAGCTTCGTAATTCTGCCGGTCAGCTACATCAGGATATTCACGCAGATGGACGTGCACCAACCGTTTACCGAGTTTCTTGACCGTGACCGCGGCATCCTCGCGCGCTCTGAAAATGTGCAATGTGTCAATATTGGCACCGAGACCGGGCGAATCGATCTCTTCCAGCATTTGCACCAGTGTTGCGGTATTATAAACCGAAGCGCCGACATGAGGTTTGATGGCAAGGGTGACTTCGCGCTTTTCAGCCTCTTTTGCCAGTTTCCGTATGTATTCAAATACTTCTTCGGTGGCTAATTTATCATCGGATTTCCCTTTCACCCGCATTGTAATAATGGGAATGCCCAGTTTGTGGGCGACATCGCATAATTTAACCATTGATTTTACCGGGTGTTCGCCGTTAATATACCCCACATCGGCATGGATTGCGAATAACGAGACCCCATGCTTTTTCGCAGTGGCTTTGATCTCGTCGATGTAGGCCTTGTCAGTAATTAATTCAATGTGCCGGCAGTGATTCCCCAGAATCGCCAACTCCGCTCCTTCGTAACCAGCCCAGGCAATATGCTGAAGAGCGCCGTATAGGTCTAATTGATTGAACAGTACAGAACTGCATCCTAATTTCATTTACATCCCCCTGATTTTTTACTTGTATATTAGGTTATCCGTATAACATTGTCAATAAAGAAAAGTAAGAGGAATTACTAATGGTCTTATAGGGGTCTGACCTAACAAATTACTATCGATAGCGCTTATTTTGTGATTGTAATTGTGTATTCGGAGGCTAAAGATGATATCCATTTAATTCTGAGACCATTAGTAAGAAGACCGGGAATTATCAACTGCTCGCTCTATTTGTATGTGATACTCCAAATATCCTGCTATTTTGTATCTATTTAGATATTGAGATTTAATATTTGCTTGATCATTGCTATTTGATTCTTATTTCTTTTTTTCAAAGTCCCATTGCTTTCTTCATTTTTTGATCGATCCAGAACCGTGGTAAATAGAAGCTTAACATTGCAGGCCCTCCGCCGTGCGCCCACGCCGAACCGAACTGGCCGCTGAAACCCTTCACCCACGGCTGACATAAAGAATGCGCTCGCGGCTGTAATAAGGAAATAGAAAAATGTTGTCGTGCCACATATTCATTCGCTTCTTTCACTATTTTTCTCGTTTCCTCCAGGTCTTTAGCCACCAGAACTTTCGGCAAAAACCCTTCAAAAACAGGGTCGTCCACCATTGCCCAGTTGCTTCTCACACCCTTTTGATAGAGAGTCAGGTCGCGGTTGGGCGCGGAGGTGTGTCCCAGCGGCCCACCAGTACGATGCGCCAATTGGTCGTGTTTGTGGCCTACCAGTACAAAGTTTATCCATTGCCCGGTTGCCATTATCCGGATTTCCATATCGATGCCCACCGCGGCGAAGTAGGACTTGATGATTTGAATCATACCCAGATCTGCGGCCGCATCCACCACAATATTGGTTGTAAATCCATCGGGATAACCGGCTTCCGCCAGCAGTTTTTTCGCTGCCGGTGGATTATAGGCATATTCATCTTTCAGATCCTGCGGCCATTCTTCGTAAGGGAATCCCCAACCGGTCATATAACGGGATGTTAAAGTCGAAGGGTACGGCTCGATGGTACCTTCGAAGTACTCTTTTGCCAGCGCCGGCAGGTCGATTGCCATCTGCATTGCCTTGCGTACGCGGATGTCATTAAACGGCGTGGTATCGTTTCGCGGTTCGATGGAAGCCGCGTTTGAATCCGGGTGAGTAATCTGCAATATCTCCGGATTTGTTTTCTGTATTGCATAGGCCTGCTTAGGCGAGATATGGTCGATTATATCAAGCTTGCCCTGGCGCATCGCTTCGATCGCTTCGGCCTCATTCGCCATAAGAATGAATTTAACAGTATCGATGTACGGCAGCTTATGCAGCGGGTAGCGCTCGTCGTGTCCCCAGTAATCCGGATTTTTCACCAGTGTTGCAGCCCCGCCGGGGAGGAATTCCTTTAACATATAAGGCCCCGTACCAACGGCGTGATGCCAGTCATTGAGATCGCCCCATTTTTTGACCGCTTCCGGATTTTCCAAACATGCCGCCGGACTGATCTGGTGCATTGTCTCTAATATTAATTCCTTGTTAGTGACGTTCCATTTGAAGATAACAGTATATTGGTCGGCAGCAGTTACCGAGACCAGTTCCTGAAAGGCCGGGGCGCGCTGCTGGCTGGGTTTACTGAAGTTCCCCATGCCGCACATTCTTTGATAGTGAAAAACCACATCGTCGGCATTGAATTCACGGCCGTTCGCCGGCGGGATATTCTGCCAGTGGATGCCTTTACGCAGATGAGCGACATAAGTTCCAGGGTCGGTAAATTCCCAGCTTTCTGCCAGGCAACCCTTCATATATTGGGAGGGGTGCCAGTGCGGTAAGAAATCGAATACTGCCGGGTCTAATGTCCAATCGCAGGAGACCAGCCTTTCCATCCAGGCCGAATGAATATTCCCGGACGGCGCATCATAAGGGTCGAAGTTCACAATCTTATTATTCGCACGAATCACCAGTTCGCCGCCGTATTCGGGTTTACCGAATTTTTCCCACCACTTTCGGGTCTTTTTTTTCATGTTACCTCCCGCTTGATTTGAACTGCATAGTTTAGCAAAAGATTAGCAAAAAATAAGGTATTTAGCAAACGATTGAGCAATTTAAGAAAACGAAAGTACCTGATTGCAGGCTCTTGTTTCAGTTTGTTACAAATATTATTAGTACATAATAACCATTGTCAGATACTATCCAAGATGATATTGTTCTCAATGTGGGTTAATAGGGCGTCCGATACACACCCGTTTTATACAAGGGATTAATACAAGTGTTAATAATAAAACCCGCACTAATATAACTGAGGACTTAAAAAACAAAAATGCCGATAATCAATAAAGATATCATTATAAAAGCTCCGCCGGAGGCATTATTCAACTACACAAGTAAACCGATTAACCTTACGCAAATCTGGCCTGGTTTGGTAGAGTTGAAGAACATGCGGACTCTGCCTAACGGCGGTTTTAGCTTTCAGTGGATTTATAAGATGTCCGGGACGAATTTTTCCGGACTTGCAGAGTGCGTCGACATAATACCGTTCCATTGGTTTACTTCCAGAATGACCGGCGGCATCGAAAGCATGAATACCTGGACATTTCGCGCTAAAAAGGATAAAACCAGGGTCACCTTTACGATGGATTATCAAGTGCCGATGATTTTAGCAGGACGTGTCGATACGGATACCCTCAACAATATGAATGAGAGAGAAAGCGAATTACTCTTAGAGAACCTGCGCACTACGTTTGAAAATAAATAAAAGCCCATCATCATTCCTGCCAAGGCAGAAATCCACAAATTTTACACCCTGAATACCGAATGCTTTTTATTATTAATTAGATATCGTGTTTGTTCAGCCTGCTAACGACTTTTCACCGTGTGTGTTGCATTGCGCCGCATGTTGCTCTGTTTTGCCTTTAGTCTGGCTCTGGCTAAACGATTTGTCTTATGCCGCATAGAATTACTCATCTCAATCACCAACCAGTTTTTTTATTTGGGATTGCCAATTCAAGTGGGCGAACATAACCGTTCAGATATTTTGCTAAAGGGCTAGTGTCTAAAGCATATAGAACGGGGGGAACAAAGTCAACCATGCAACCTGTGAGCAATTGTATTAAGCCTTATTGACAATCCAAAGAAGCGGTGGTACGATTGTGCTCGATTCGAGGCTGTAATCAAGCGCTCAATAATTCAAATATCTGCCCCGTGCGCTAACCTGAATTTATTATTGATCAATCAAATAAGGAGATCCATTGTGATGGCAGAAGATTTGGAAGCTAAAGTCAAAAAACTCGAGCAAAAATTAAAGAAACTGGAAGAAAAAAGAAAAAGCGACGAAAAAACCATCGGGGAACTGGAAACCAGAATGACCCGGGCCGAAGACATCGAGGCAATTAAAAAGCTACAGCGGGCATACGGTTTTTACCTCGAACACTGGCAGGAAGACGACCTGATCGCACTCTTTTCCACCCGGGAAGATGTCACTATCGAGATCAATGACGGCGGTGAATTCAGAGGGCCGGAAGGCGTCAGACAGTGTTATATTTTCGGCGATCATTATACTGCCTATTCCGGACAGAAAACAGCCCCACCGGAATATCTCCATCTAATGGTGCCGATCAGCGGCATTGTCGATGTCGCGCCGGATGGCAAAACAGCACAAGGGCGATGGTACGGTACCTTCCACGGCGCGCTGCCCAGAGGAGGGCAATTGCGAGCATTGATCGGGTACGGTATCTGGGAAATGGATTACATCAAGGAAGACGGAGTCTGGAAGATCTGGAAATTGCTATTCTGCGATATTTTCAGCACACCGCTCGAAGAAGGGTGGGTGAAAACACCGTTCATCAACAATCCGCCCGCTAAAGTACGTCCGCCGCAGGTCCGCGGCAAAGACATCCGTCCGTATCCGTCAGGCTATATCTTCCCCTATCACTATAAAAATCCAGTAAGTGGGAAATAACACCATCCGATTAATCCCCTCTCTCCCGCGAGGGAGAGGGTCAAGGAAGTACCTTTGAGTTGAAAATTCCCACGACTTGATCAAATGACTTATTGTAAACAAGGAGAAATAAAATGAAATATACATACTTAGGTCGCACTGGCCTGAAAGTCAGCAGGCTTTGTCTGGGCACCATGAATTTCGGCAATTATAATGATGAAAAAGAGTCTTTTAAGATCATGGACGCTGCACTCGACGCAGGTATTAATTTCTTTGATACCGCCAATAATTACGGTAAATCCACCCACAACGAAGGCCTGACGGAAAAAATCATCGGCAAATGGTTCGCGCAGGGTGGGGGCAGAAGGGAAAAAGTCGTCCTGGCGACCAAAGTGCACGAGGAAATGCATGATCCCAACGACGGGCCAAACTCCGCCGGCGGGCTTTCTTTATACAAAATCCGCCGCCATCTCAATGCCTCGATGAAACGCCTGCAGACCGACCACCTGGAAATCTATTATATGCACCACATCGACCGTAATGTCACCTGGGACGAGATCTGGGATACGTTTACGCCGTTGGTCCAGCAGGGCAGAATCGATTACATCGCCTCCAGTAACTTTGCCGGCTGGCATATCGCGCAGGCACAAGCAGAAGCCAAAGCGCGCCATATCCTGGGACTGGTCTGCGAACAGCACCGCTACAGCCTGCTCTGCCGGCTGCCGGAACTGGAAGTTTTGCCTGCAGCCAAAGCCCACGGTTTAGGAGTTGTAGCCTGGTCGCCTTTGCAGCAGGGATTGCTTTCCCGCAACGCGTTGAAACAAACCAACATCGCCAGAACAAGCGAACTGAAAGCGGAATTTGAAAAAGATAAAAAGCAACTCGCAGAATTTCATAAGTTATGCAAAGAGATCGGAGAATATGAGGATGTTATGGCGCTGGCCTGGTTGCTGGCGAATCCGGCAATGACCGCGCCGATCATCGGACCGCGCACTTACGACCAATTTGAGGATTCCTTAAAAGCGGTTGATGTTGTTCTAAGTAGCGATGTGATGAAGAAACTGGACGAGATCTTCCCCGGTCCCGGCGGCCCAGCCCCTGAAGCTTACGCCTGGTAAGACCGTTACTTTACCCTGATTGACAAACCGGATTTTAATATCTAAACTAAAACCACCAACATCAAAATTATCTAAATGCAAATAGGAGAATAAAATGGCAAAGAAAGAAAAGACCCCCAAATCTGTAAAGTGCTCAAAATGCGACCTTGAATTCCCGGAATCCGCAGCATCGGAAACCCATAAGAATAAAGCCTTTGTCTGGAACGGCAAGATATTGTGCGAAGATTGCCTGGTGATGATGGGCGGCAGCCCGGGCGTAGCCCAGAGCTGGTGGGATTTCAAGTCGGATCAGGACAAAGCCAAACCCCACGACTGGTAGGAATTAAGGGAAGTTGGAGTTTAATGGTACACCACTCTGGAAGCA
>PMMG01000010.1 GCA_003162335.1 Dehalococcoidia bacterium | reverse complement strand
GGCTTTTCCGTATTATATCCCAACGTTCAATATTGTCAATGCTTTATGTTTTCGCCGGTTGTCATTTCTTTTGATTAATAGTGATAAATTCCCGCTATATAAAATTCAAGGTGGGCCGGATTTAACCCGCCCACCTTGAATCCATTAAATATTTGGTTTTTACTAGTTGCTTGAGGTGTCGATCCAATCACCATTCGGGAAAGGACCGGGCCAGACCCAGCCGGCGCCGGGAGGTCCCGTAACACCTTTTACCCAGGGTTGGACCAGAACGAATGTGTTCGGTTGAGCAACGCAAATTTCGAAGTGCTGTTGCGCGACATACAGGTTTTCGTCATGAAGTATCTGTTTCACCGCATCGACGCTGGTAGCGGCCAGAGCCTGTACGCGCCAGTTATCAATCTTGGGGTCGCTCACATTGGGGATGTCGGTCATATTACCCGTCGTATACTTGGAAAGCTGGGTGAACGGGTCAGAGGTCAAACCGGTGCAGCCAAGGGCGCGTGCGCATAGCGCGGGATAGGTGCGGCCGGCGCCCAGGCAGATGCTGTTCCAGGTCGCGTCCGGCATCACGGTAATGCTCATGTTGATGCCAATGGCGGCGAATTCAGACTGCACAATCTGATACAAATCTCCGTTCGCTATCGAGTTGCTGGAAGCCAGTAATATGTTGGTGTTGAATCCGCTTGGGAAGCCGGCTGATGCCATCAGTGTTTTGGCATTGGTTACGTTATACGCATACTGTGCCTGCAGGTCTGCGGGCCACTGCGGATATGGGAAGCCCCATCCGCCTAACCCCATCTGATTTTGGGTTAATGATTGCGGCCACGGTGTGGCCTGACCGCCGTAGAAGTTGGTGGCGATTCCGGCAATGTCTATGGACTGCTGCATGGCTTCGCGGACCTGGATATTGCTGAAAGGCGCCAGGTCAACACGCGGGTCGACGGAAAGTTCTTGTGTGCCCGCATAAGTGTATTGAGTTATTTCAGGGTTTGTTTTCTTAAACGATGTCGCATCGGCAGCGGTTACGGAAAGACCGCCGATTTTACCGCTGCGCAGCGCGGCTTCGGCTGTAGCCTGTGATGCCACGATGATAATTTTCTCCGAATCCATGTAGGGGAGTTTATTCTGCGGCCAGCGCTCGTCATATCCCCAGTAATTGGGATTCTTTACGAACGATACTGAGCTGTTGTCGACAAAGTCAGACAGGAGCCACGGCCCGGTACCGATAGTATGGTGCCAGTCAATGATGGCGGGGTTGCTGGTGGTTGTATAGGCTGCCACACATTCAGAAGCTTCAAAGTCATTGACGCCGCCGCCGACCGTGATTAAAAGAAGTTGGGAAGAAAGAGGGGCGGTGCCCGCTGCGAATGTGAAAACGGCAGTGTATTTATCGGGGCTGGTGATAGATAACAGTGGGTTCCAACCGGTGCTCATGTACGGATCCCTGGTAGTAAAACCACTGCCCAGTCCTAATAACCGGTTATAGTGATAAACTACATCGGCCGCTGTGAATTGCCGTCCGTTTACCGGTGAGATATTTTGCCAGTAGATATTATTGCGGACTACAACCGTAAAGGTTGTGGGATTCGTCATCGCCCAACTCGTCAGCATGAAACCGTCGGCATAATCCGGCGGAAGGAAGTTGATGCTGAAGTTCCAGATGTTCGGGTTCGTGGTATAGGCGTTCTCGAACATCTGTTCCATGACGTTGTTATAAACGCCCGGGGACCCGTTTTGCAGATAGGGATCCCAATCAACGTAGTTAGCGTTGTACGACATCGTTAATGAGCCGCCATATTTCGGTGTGCCAAGGCTGTCCCACCAGTTCCCTGTCGAAGTGGTGTTTACCGCAGTGGTTGCAGTACCGGTGGTTGTGGTCGACGTTGTGCTAACTACTGTCGACGTTGTGGTTGTTGTGGTGGATGTAGTTGTCGTTTTCGTTGTCGTCGCACTTGTGGTAGTAGAAGAGCCGCAAGATGCCAGGAGCAGCGATGCTACCAGGAGAAGACTTACTGTAATCCAGATAACTCCTTTTTTCATTTAACCTCCATTATTTAATAATTCCCTGGAATATTTATTTAAATATTCAAAAAACAATATGTAAGACTGGCTGTGTCACTCACCCCGATTACCCTCAGGGCTCCGGTCACGGGAGGGGACATCAACCACACTTAGCTGCGAGTCCAACCACAAACTCTCAGTACCCTGATCTCCCCAGGCAGAGCCAGCTTTACACAAGTAAAATATTTTACCATCGCAATGTTTCCATGGGGAATAAATTATCTTGTTGTTATTGAATGATTTATGGCCCAAATATAGTATAGTATTCAGTACCGAATATTGTAAGTTAAATCGCAGTATCCCATCAGGCATTTTGTTTGTCAATAGCCTGTGATGATGTCCCGGGGATAATTCATATGAATACAATAAATCCGAAATAATAACATACGGAGTTTGTGATTTCACCGTGTTTTGTTGAAATTCTGAATACCGGATGAATACTTCCCGCCGCTTCACCGAATCCGCTTCTGGACTTTTTGCCAGGCTTCGGTAATCAGGAAGCTTTCTTCCATGTTGTCAATCATTTTCACGAAATTCTTCATCGGCACTGCCAGTGTCAGCATATCTTTGGGTACACTCACCCGGGCGGAAGGGTCGAACATACCGAGGATGGAGTGGGGATTTTCGGAAAGCTGCTCCAGATAAGGGTTCTGCACAATCGCCGCGCAGCCGGAGCCGAATGGAGCCTGGATTGCGCCCCGGTCTGTTTCGTCAAACCGCGCTAAAGTAAATAATCCGGAAAGAACGTCGGGAATCGCAAAAAAAATCACAACTTGCGGGTTATCCTTTTCATCTAGCTTATCCCAGCGTTTAAAAACGATATATTTGGCCGGGGCGGTGATGGTCGGGGTATTGTCAAAAATCTCCTGCACCATTTCCGNNGCCGGCAGGGCGCGGGTTTCGTCATCGCTGAAATAGAAGGTGATGGGTAATTCGGCGTTGTTAAAATACTTTTTCCAGAGGTTCAGGAACTTGTCCCGTAATTCAATATCCATGATCGCCTCCTCAACTAAAATACCGGTTTATTGGATTTTAGCGGCATACGAAACAGCTTCATTTTATTGACTATCTTAGACCTTCAC
>PMMG01000007.1 GCA_003162335.1 Dehalococcoidia bacterium | reverse complement strand
ACGAAAATTACCAATGCCTTCCTCGGCTCTTGTGCGAGCGGCCGTGACGAAGATTTGCGGATGGCCGCCAGAATCTTGAAAGGCCGCAAAGTCCATCCCAAAGTCCTGTTCAACGTGACTCCCGGTTCCACAGATTCGATGTCGAGAGTCGACAAAGAAGGAGTGATCTCCACTCTGCTGGATGCCGGCTGTTTTGTTTGCGCCCCGGGCTGCGGTATGTGCCCCGGATTCTATACCCCCTTAGCGAAAAACGAAGTTTGCATCACCTCCAGTACGACCAATTTACCGGGACGTATGGGAGATGAGAGCGCACAGGTTTACCTGGGCAGTCCCGCCACCGTAGCGGCATCCGCAATCGAAGGTAAAATAACCGACCCGCGCAAATACTTATAGGAGTAAGAGAAATGGCATTAAAATTTAAGGGTAAAGTCTGGGTCTTCGGCGATAATCTGGACGTCGACTATGAAATTGTTCCATTCCGNNGCCGGATTAATCAAACTGGAAGATGTGGGTAACTGGTGTATGGCCAACGTCGACCCGGATTTCGCCAAGAAAGTAAAGAAGGGCGATATCATGGTCGCCGGGACCAATATGGGCTGCGGCCACGACCATTTCCAGGCCAACCTCGCCATCAAACAGTGCGGCATATCCTGTGTCATCGCTGAATCATTTGACCGGAACTTTTTCCGGAATTCCATCGCCATCGGCCTGCCGATTGTCGAATTAAAGGGGATCAAGCAATTCGTGAACGAAGGAGATGAACTGGAGGTCGACCTCGGTACCGGAACGATCAAAAACATCACCTCCGGGAAATCGCTGAAATTCACACCCTTCCCTGATTTCCTACAGGAAATTCTCGAAGTAGGCGGAATGGACCCCTATGCCGATAAACTGGTGGCGGCGAGAAAGGTTAAATCTAATTAACATTGAATAATAACCAATAAAAGTGATTAAGAAATTAATAGAAAGGTGATTAAATGAAAAAAACAACGATGCTTCGCAAACTGCTGGAGGAGCCGGGGCTCCTGTTGGTACCGGGTACATATGACTGTATTACGGCCAGATGTGCCGAACTGGTAGGATTTAAAGCGGTTTTCCAGAGCGGGGCGGGTGTCCGCGACTCCCAACTGGGCATGCCTGACGTCGGCATCGCGACAGCCAGTGAGATAGTAAATTGCGCTAAATACATCGCGAATGCGGTCAAAATACCGCTCATTGTAGATGCCGACGACGGATACGGCGGCGCATTGGCGGCCTACCGCACGACGCAGGAACTGATTCGAGTCGGGGCAGCCGGGATGTTCCTGGACGACCAAAAACATCCAACCAAATGTCCTTTCCTGGCGGTCCAGGAAGTCCTACCCAGAGAGGAATTTTACGGCAAGATCGGCGCGGTACTGGAAGCCCGTGATAAAGAAGACAAGGACTTCGTTATCGTCGCCAGAATCGATGCCGCAGCTACCCTGGGAGATGACGAATTACTGGTGAGAGCCAAGGGTTGTATCAAACTGGGAGTAGACGTGATACTTCCTCATGCGATACCCCCGACTTCAAAGTTTAAAGTCAGAAACAAAGAAACCTTACAGGAGCTGTTCAAGAAAATCGGTGCACCGGAAGTCAAGATTTGGGGCATGGGGCCGCATGAGTTTTCCGCGAAAGATTTCGAGGATATTGGAGCCAAAATGTGGGTACCCGGACCGCCGAACAGCGCCGTCGCCAAATATGTGATTGAATTGTATCAAGGGCTGCATGATACGGGAACAATGGCAGGTTATCCTGCTCCCGGCGGACCTTACTGGCAGTACCTGAATACATTGAGAGGGATTGACCTGTTCAAGGAATTAGAAAGTAAATACGTCCTGGGCAGGGAATAAATCCAAATATAGTTAAGACACTTGAAGTTAAATTCGTTTGCAGCTATACCGGAAAAATGAGTATAATCAAAATATACCTGTTCCCGCGCTTGCGTGCAGACGAGTAAATACAGCGATCATTTAAGCGGTCGTTTTGCGAAAAAAAGAAGGATTAACACTGAAAAACGAGGTCTATTGAATGAAAGAAATTAGGTTTCATGGGCGGGGCGGACAGGGGGCGGTACTGGCGGCACGGATGCTGGCTATTGCCTTAGTAGCAGAAGGTAAAAATGTCGCCAGCTTCCCGATGTACGGTTTTGAGAGACGCGGCGCGCCGGTNNGTGGTAATCGACCCCGGATTGTTGAAACTACCGACACTCTTTACCGGTCTGAATCCGGGAGGAATGTTGATTCTGAACAGTCCCAAGGTATTTGACAAGCAGCCGAACGAGAATCTGAAGATCGCCGGAGTGGTAAACGCCACGCAGATTGCCGTGGAGGAAGTCGGCCGGGATGTTCCCAATACCTGTCTGCTCGGCGCTTTCGCGGCCGTGACCGGTTGGGTGACCTTGAAATCCGTTTTAGCCAGCGTGGGAGAGTATTTCAGCGGTGAAGTTTTAAAGAAAAACCTGCGCTGCATGGAAAGAGGGTACAATGAGGTAAAGGTGGTAAAATGGCAATAAAAAAATTCAGCTCTAAATACGAGACCGCGTGGTCGGACGCCGATACGCAGCTGCTCTGTCTGGATACCGGTTCATGGCGAACCAAGCGGCCGGTAGTGGATAAAGAGAAATGCACTTATTGCGGACTTTGTGCGATTTATTGTCCCCCGCAATGTATGATAATCAGGAAAGATTTTTTTGAACCTAATTTANNCATGAAGGCAAAACAAGGCGAACTGAAGGTAATAACCGGCAATAGCGCCGCCGCCTATGGGGCGATGCTCTGCCGTCCGGATGTCGTGGCTTCCTATCCCATCACACCCCAGACTGAGGTCGTGGAGCAGCTTTCCAAGTTCCATGCCGATGGAGTNNCGTGAGACCCCCGGTATCCTGGCCGTCTCATCGGGACAGCAGGACATGATTTCTACACGGGACTCCGGTTGGATACAGATTATCGTAGAAAACAGCCAGGAAATTCTGGATGCAATCATTATGGCTTTTCGTCTGGCAGAAGATAGCGATATTCAACTGCCGGTAATGGTGAATTACGACGGCTTTTATCTTTCTTATCTGGCCGAAGGAGTACGCATCCCGGCGCGGGATGATGTCGACCAATTTTTATCAGTACTAAAGTCGCAACCGCAGCGAACCATCCTGGATCCGACAAAGCCGATGGGCGCCGGAACACACGGCATATTGACGGAATTCATGGAGCTCCGCTACAAACACTGTGCCGCGCTGGAGCGAGCCAAGAATAAATTTGATGAAATAGACCGCGATTACGGTGAATTTTTCGGACGAAGCTACGGCGGCCAAATCGAGGAATACCGCACAGAAGATGCCGACATTGTGATCCTGGCTTCAGGCAGTGCCGTGGGAACTTCCCGCACGGTAGTAGACGCTAAAAGAGCCGACGGTATAAAAGTCGGGTTGATCAAACTGAGGATGTTCCGTCCCTTCCCGCGGGAGAAATTGATCCGGGCAATTAAAGGTAAAAAGGCAGTCGGGGTGATCGACCGCAGCGTGTGCTTCGGCTGGGATTGCGGACCGATGTTCATGGAATTAAGGGCGCTTTCGCCGGAGATTGGCAAAATGCCGATGCTGAGCTTTATCGACGGGCTGGCTAATATCGATATTACCAAACCGCA
>PMMG01000114.1 GCA_003162335.1 Dehalococcoidia bacterium | reverse complement strand
TTCAATGGTTTCATCCCTATCTTCTCCAATGGAGTGACGCCGGTTGCGCTCAGAAGCAAATGCAGCCATTCAACGGCGAGAGCTTGATTAACGGAACTCCGGTGAATAGTCACTCCGAAAAGAATAGGTTCACCATGAAGAGTAATTGATTCTCCGTCCTTAACCCCGCTGATCATGACTACAGCTTGCGCGTAATAATCTTTATACCTGGAGTTGGATAAATTTATTTCATCCGGTAGTAGAATGTACTTCATGCCACTGCCGGCGGGAGGAATACCGTAGCTGAACATATATCCGGACTTGCTATCCTGGAAGTGGGATCGATCAAGTATTTTGCTGTGGGAGTCCATTATCTTTTGGTAAAAGCCCGGCACTTTGAAGTACTTTTCAGCCAGTTGCAAGACCATCAATGCCCGGTATCCGCCGGGATCACCGTCTGCATCCGGATGCCACAAAAATACCTCGTCTTTCTGTAAAATATCCGGCCAATTTCGATCATTAATCTGGGCGGCGTATGGGGATTCATTTGAATAACGCAGTACCATTTGATTGGCGGCAAAAAGGATACACCAATCAGCATAGTCCGGTAGCATCATTTTTACGATGAGGTTATAGTCTGCCGAAGCCAATATGCTGCAGGTTTTACCTTTGATTACATCCCGAACAAGACTGGCGCTGCCTCCGGGTTCATCCGATATTTCAATGGCCGGATACAAACGCTGGAATTCCCGATTTAGCTCGCTGAAGGCGCCGGACAGACTACCCGCGTGCAGGATCAACAACCGTTTAGAGCCTGGGTTTTGAATCATTTTAAGGGTTCTCCTTTCAACCAGACTATAAAGTAACGAGAAAACGCAGAGTATTTCATTATCGCATAAATCGATTTAAAAACTAAAATTTTACCGGATTCGGATCCCACCAGATTACATAGGACCTGGTTTCACGCCTGAATGTAACGCCGCCTTGTGAGTTTTTCGAGAGCCATTTATCACAATTTTCCCGGAAAACGGGGGGTATTGTGCCGCTAATACTATTCAACTGCCAGAGGTCCTGGTAAGCTTCTGCTTTGGAGGCAAAGTCTTTGGTGAATCCATCTGTTACAACCCTTATATTAGGCTCATAGCCCATGTCATAAATCATATTATAGGTAACGTTATAGCTGATTCTCCGGTCATTCCGCATCGGCGGGAATTTACGGGCTTCGGGCACGCCGGTGAAAAGGTCGCCAACAATATTCGGGATATTGGGTGCGTTTGCCCAGGCAATTGTCACCGCCCATTTTTTCGCAAAGCTGCTGAGCTTTTTCAGGTCGGAAGCGCCGGTTGAACGGGAGGCGATGACAATATCATGCTGTTCGATGTTTTTACCTAATTCGGCGTCTTTCCAGTCCAACAGCAGTGTATTCAAATTTGTGACTCCTGCTTCCTGCGCATTCCGTTTACAATGTGCTAACATTTTTGGCGAGGAATCCAGAGAGGTTACGCTCTTGGCGCGTTGGGCCATGGGCACGGATATGCGTCCGGGGCCGCAGCCGATATCCAGTACAGTATCATTTTTTAATGTTTCAAAAGCGTTGATCTGATTCAACGTGTAGGATTTTTCCATTTTTGCAACCTGGTTGTACATATTGGCAGATTGATCGTTATCGAACATGTTAACGGAGGTTCCTTCCGGTTGCCTGGGAGTACCGGCTGGCATTGTCAATTGTCTCAATTCATCCCAATTGATTAAAGGGCTCATCATAGACTCCTTTCTACAAAACTACTCGGGTCAGTGAATTATCATTCCCTCAGGCTATGACTGTCACCTTAACTGAAGACGACAATCAATTAAGCCTGAGGGAACAACTTTTAATCTTATATGTTTTTATTTCGTCATCGTTGTGGATGGTGTGCCGGCAAGTATCGAAGCAATTTCTGTATCGCTGATGCTATAACCATAGAACTTGCTGTAATAATCTCTCACCACTTTATTCATATCGAGGTCAGTTAAGGCATCGCCGTGCATAATCTTGGCAAGCCAGAGCGGCATCATTGCGCCTTCGGCGCTGCGCACCGACCATAGATAAGTACCCCATGGTACTACAAAGATCTTGCCATTTTTTACAGCTGAGACAGACTGGAGTGTAGTTTGGGCAAGAATCGCGGCCTTGGAGTCAGCGCTATTGGTGATAATGACATCCGGGTTCCACTGGATAACGTTTTCGGCGCTGACGCTTGATACCGCAGTAACGTCCGCGGCGACATTGACCCCGCCGGCGACAGTCATATAGACCGAACAGATGTCAGTGGAGTTAATGGTGCTCATCACACCGGCGACAGAATTTAACGACAGGACTTTTACTTTCGGTAAGCTGCTTGTATTCTGGGTGCAATAGGCTATTTGTGCATCATAATAAGTGCAGAAAACTTCTGCCTTGGCTGGAGCATCGCCGCCGAGGATTTCCGCGATTTTTCTGATGTTCGCCTTCATTTGATCTACCGTGGAGAAAGCATTTAGCGGGATTACTGCAATACCGGCCGCTTGATATTTGGCAATCGTCGCCGCGTCGGTGATGGGACCATAAAATACCTGCGCACCGGAAGCGATAACATCTTCGACATTACTGGTGCTGAGTCCTTTGGGATTTGCCTGGACATAGCCGGGGAATATTTTCCTGAAAGTTGCATTCAGGCTTGAATCAGCGGCACAGACGATTTCATTCGAATCGCCCAGGAGCGCCGTCATGTGCGCCATTGCTCCGATCTGGGGAGCCACGCGGGTCACCTTATAAGGGATTACTACGGCATTACCGTTCTGGTCCATGACAGTTCTGGTTGTAGGTGTGGTGGTTGTAGTTACTGACGTCGTTGTTGTGGTAGTTGTTGTTGTACTGCCGCATCCGCTAAGCACAATACAAAGCGAAAGCACGATTGCGCCTATGATACATAGGACTTTGTTTGAAGATTTTCTCATTGTTTATACTCCTGTTCATTTTTATGCATACGCTATCAAGCGATATCACCATAGTTGCATTACTGTTTTTTAATCAAAGGGATACAAGAACTGACAGTTGTTTCACTAAATTTGTTTTTCACTACTTTGATCTCAATTCCGTAGGTATTTCGCATGTTTTCTTCGGTGATGATGTCATCAGCCTTTCCCGTGAGGAACACATTATTCCACTCGATCAATGCGACATGTCCATCGCATTGGAAGACATGGTCGGGAAAGTGGGTAGTCATGATAATGCCCAAACCATTATTTCTGGCCAGATCGCTGATGCATTGCAGAACATGCACCTGGTTGCCAAAATCGAGATTGGATGTCGGCTCATCCAGCATCAAAAAAGCAGGTTCTTGGGCAAGCGCGCGGGCGATGAGCACCATCTGCCGTTCGCCGCCGCTGATTTCCGTATATGTGCGGTTGAGCAGAAAAGTCACTCCGAGTCTTTCCAGCATGCTGGCGGCTATTTCCTTATCGCGGCGGCTGGGGATACCGAATGTGCCGATACGGGCAGTTCTTCCCATCATCACTACGTCGATTACTTTAAACGGAAACGGCGGGGAATGAACTTGGGGAACGTAAGCCATGATTTTAGCGAATTCTTTACGGGAAAGCGTATTGATCGCTTTGCCATCCAGCAGGATTTCTCCGCCCATCGGTTTTAAAAATCCAAGTACAGTTTTAAAAAGGGTGCTTTTGCCGACGCCGTTCGGTCCCAGCATACATAATATTTCACCTGAATTGACCGTGGCATTGAAACCGTTTACCACAACCCGTGGGCCAAATCCGCATTTTATGTCTTTGATTTCCAGGCTCATACCCATTCTTTCCTCCCTTTGAACATCAAATAGATAAAGAGAGGAGCGCCGACGAGGGAGGTGATGACGCCAATCGGGATCTCACCGGCGATGAGTGCCCTGGCAAAATCATCGACAATCAACATGAATAAAGCGCCGATAAGTATCGATGTTGGCAGTAAAGCCTTGAAATTCGGTCCTACCAGGAATCTGGTAATATGCGGGATGACGAGACCAACCCAACCGATAATTCCGCAAAGAGCAACGGAGGAAGCTGTCAGCAGTGTAGAACAAATAACGATAGCCAGACGTAGGCGGCCGGTGTTTATGCCCATAGATTGTGCTTCTTCATCACCGAAAGCGAGGACATTCATTTGCCAGCGCATCAGAAACAGCGGAATGCCGGCAGCCAGCACGAGGATAAACAATATCAGCACATTTTGATAGCTGCTGTTTTTAGCGAAGCTGCCCATTAGCCAGAACACAACATCGGGAAGCCTGGCCTTGGCATCGGCAAGATATTTCAGCAAGGAGGAGCACGATGAAAAAAGGGAGCCAACGACAATTCCCGAAAGTACCATAATCAACGTGGCAGGAGTGCCTCTCCCAATGGCCGAAGCCAATCCCATCACCAGAAAAACGGCCCCGATTCCAAAACAAAATGCCATTAACTGGACGGTAAGGGAAGGGAAGCCCAGAATGATGGCAATAGACGCACCGACCCCGGCGCCGGCGGAGACTCCTAAAATATCTGGAGAAACCATCGGGTTTTTAAAAAGTCCCTGGTAAGCCGCCCCTGATACCGAAAGCGCTGCCCCGACCAGCATGCATAGAAGAATACGGGGCCCCCGTACCAGCAGGACAACAACCTGCAGAGGATTGTTCTTAAAATCGGTCTTTCCGGTAATCCATGATCTGAGAATATCAATAATCTGGTTCAGGGGAATCTTGTAACGACCCACACCCAAAGAAATCACCGCGGCAATCAACAGCATCACCAATAAAACGATCAGTATGGTTTTTTCGCGTTTGCTTTGAGATTTATCGTCTATTTCGCGGGGAGATATCCCTTTATTATTGTTGTTACCAGCCGATGTCATTTGTCTTCACTTTCCTGATTTTCCCTAAAAAAATAAGCACCTTTAAAGGAGGTGCTTATAAAAATATCTTTCACAAGCAAATTCTCCTTTCCAAACGGGAGGCTCAAGTGTTTCCACTGGAACCCTCGGTCCTGACCACGTCGGGACACCGGCTGAGTAACCATACCTGCCAAGGTTCAGGTCAATTCAGCTCGAAGATTTGTTTTGCCAGCTAACTAAAAAAAAATGGGCGCCACACCAGGAGGCGCCCATAAGCAAATGCTATCTGAGCTATCTCTCCTTTCCAAATACGGGAGGCACCGCCGTTTCCGGCGATACCCTTTGAACTTCTTGCGAAGCTCACGGTCGGTATACCGTTCCTTACGGGTTCAGGTATACAAACTCGAAGAGTAATCTCGATATTAAATTAAAATTAACTTTAACAAGGTATTCAGGTTCTTGTCAACTGAGGTCACGTTATGTTGACAACTACATAAAGCTTACTTTACAGTGATAACATACAATTGTCAAGAATACGCATTCCAATAGCGGTTGCGGCTTACTTTGATGATGAACTGCTCGATGACTGGAAACCCTTAAACGCAGGGCGTCCGTAAATAGTCCATCATATAAAAGCCTTCAATTTGCGGCGTACTCCAACCCAGATTACGAACCAGGCCGCGACTCGTATTCAAATCTCGCCATTTATTTTCTTGCCCAATATTGTTAAACAAACGTTTGGGATAAATAAAAACAATATTACCAAAACAATTATATAGATTCCCTACACGAATATGCTAAAAGCACTTTTACTTATAATATATCCTTGGTACTTCACTTTATAAGGAAGTCAATACGGGCAAGTTAGATATCAATCAGGACGTCG
>PMMG01000134.1 GCA_003162335.1 Dehalococcoidia bacterium | reverse complement strand
TGGAGCTGAGGGGATTCGAACCGTTCTTTTCATAGGTTTACAGTAGCTTCAAAGGTTCTAGCTTTCGTATAATACCGCCCACCGAATGCGATTATATTACCAAACTCTTCGAGAACAAATGCGGTACCATAGAGATCGACCTTTAGGATCGTTTCCGGGGAAACTTGACTTGGGGAAACACGCGCAGCATGGATAACTCCGGTTATGTTGCCGAGTGGAGTTGCTGTTTCGACCAGTGCGTGGACTGACATGCGAGAGGAAATGTCGACGATTGCGGTGCTAACTTAGAATCCAGCATTACTGAGGACCTTTGCAGCAGTATCGGCGTTTTCCTGTCGCAAATCAGACAGTAGAATTTGCTTGCCTGCACCAATTCGTCGCGCGATCGCCTGACCAATCGATTCAGCACCAACGAGTATGATTACATTTTTCATTTCAATCTCCTTTTTTCGGAATAAACTGTCTCACCTAACTCTTTTGCTTGTTCGACTGAATCTGGCTGTTAGTAAACACAGCCACATTATGGAGGATTCAAAAATGGCAAATCAACCAAAAGAAAACTTAACCGTTTCTTTTTGACCGAGCTGAATGTCCATTTTGCCCGCCATTTTGACCAGAAAAATGCATATATCTGCTATGGGGGATGGAAACATGCTCGATCGCAAAAAATTATCGGGATTTCCAAAACTGAAAAGGGTGACAAGAAACCGACCCCAAAATAAGAACGATTATTAGTATAATGGCTGGCGTTTATGGCGAAAAAGATACATAGGTATCGTATTACGGTACGAGGGACTCTTCCTTCTACGTTGAATGAGCGTGTGGCATCTATCCATGCATCAGCTATATTGGCTTTAGGACAAAGAACTGACCGCAAGATTGCTGAGAAAATGAATAATATCGTACGGGAGCCGCTTTTAAAGTGATAGTTCGAAAAAATAAATTGACTTACGAGAAACGCCAGTCTAAAATGTCTTTTGGAGTGTATTAGCTTTTTGGAGGGTAAACGAACTGTTAATTGATAGTTGGTCGGGGCGGGCAGGTTTGAACTGCCGACCTCTTGGTCCCGAACCAAGCGCGCTACCAGACTGCGCTACGCCCCGCAAGAATTTATTATAGGCTGAATGGCGGGTAATTAGCAAGGACTGAATATGAAATACGTTGTTTTAATCATGGACGGCTCTGCCGGTTTACAGATTCCCGAACGCGGCGGCAAGACCTCGCTGGAACTGGCCCGCACTCCCAACCTCGATGCCATGGCTTCGAGTGGTATGGTGGGACTGGGGCACAATGTCCCGCCGGGAATGGACCCGGATAGCGCGGTCGCCTGCATGTCTATTTTCGGCTACGATCCGGCGGTCTATTACACCGGCCGGTCGCCCATTGAGGCGAAAAGTCTGGGCATTGATTTTACGCAGGGCGAAGTGCTCTTCCGCTGTAATCCTGTGACAATTCAGAACGGCATCATGGTTAGCCACAGCGCCGGTTCGATCAGCACTGAAGAAGGGCACCAATTAATGGCGGCCTTGAACGAGCAGCTGGGGAACGACAAGATTCATTTCTACCCCGGCGTCAGCTACCGCAACATTTTAAAGGTGAAAGGCGCTCCGGACACCGCGCAGGCGGTTTTGACCCCGCCGCATGACATCCCCGGCAAGCCCATCGCGGAATATCTGCCGCGCGGCAAGGGCTCCGGATACATCATGGATTTAATGACGCGCTCGGAAGCGGTTTTCAAAGACCATCCGGTCAACAAAAAGCGCATTGCCCAGGGCAAGTTACCGGCGACGGGTATCTGGTTATTCTGGGTCAGTGACAAAATGCCTTCACTGCCTCCGTTCAAAGAGGTCTACAGTTTGAAAGCGGCCGTCACCACCGGCGTCGACCTGTTACGCGGTCTGGGGGAATTTTCCGGGATGAAACTACTGCAAATTCCCGGCGTCACCGACGGCCCGGACAACAATTACGCGGCACAGGGGCAGGGTGGTCTTGATTCGTTGAAAGACTATGATATAGTAATAATACATATAGAAGCCCCGGATGAAGCGGGTCATGCCGGACTGGTAGATAAAAAGATCGAAGCGATCGAAAAAATCGACGCAGAGGTTGTCAGCCGGATACGCAACTGGAAACAGGACAAATTGCGCATCCAGGTCATGTCCGACCATCCGACTCCGGTGAAGGCAAGGGTGCATACCAGCGACCCCGTGCCTTTCTTGTTATGGGGCATTGGATTCAAAGCTAACGGCGCGAAGCGCTTTACCGAAGCGGAAGCCGCAAAAACTGGATTAATGGTCGATCAGGGACATAAAATCATGAATACTTTGATCAGGGGATAAACGATGGCAATAGTAGTACAAAAATACGGCGGGTCGTCAGTTGCCACCGCGGAAAAAATTAAAAATGTCGCTCAGCGCGTCGGTAAGGTTTTTGACGGTGGCGACCAGGTAGTAGTAGTAGTTTCTGCCATGGGCGATACTACCGACGACCTCATCAAACTGGCCGGTCAGGTCACTTCTGACCCGCACCCGCGTGAAATGGATGTCCTCCTTTCCACCGGCGAGCTGGTTGCCTCCACACTGCTGGCGATGGCGATCAAGAATTTAGGTTACAAAGCAATCAGTCTGAGCGGCGCGCAAGCCGGTATTAAGACCGATACCACCTACCGCAAAGCCAGGATTATTAAGATAGAAACCAAGCGCATCCTGGCAGAATTGGAAAAGGGGCAGATTGTCATCGTCGCCGGTTTTCAGGGTATTACCGATGACATGGATGTCACCACTTTAGGCCGCGGCGGTTCGGATACCTCGGCGGTTGCCCTGGCAGCGGCGCTGGGCGCCAGGATCTGCGAACGTCTGACCGATACCGACGGTATTTATTCGGCAGACCCCCGGGTGGTGCCGGAGGCGTTCCGCCTGGTAGAAATCGGCTATGAGGAAATGCTGGAACTGGCCACTTACGGCAACAAAGTCATGCAGCCGCGCGCTATCGAACTGGCGGAGTTATATAATATTCCCATCAGGGTGGCTTCAAGTTTTAATGATAATCCGGGTACTCTAATTCACGGAGGAGTTTCAATGGAAGTCAGAAACAAAGTCAGAAGTGTTTGTTATGATATGGATGTAGCCAAAATCAGCGTGCTCGGTATTCCGGATAAACCCGGCATCGCCGCCTCATTATTTGTGGCGCTGGCCAAAGCCGGTATCAGTGTCGATACCATTGTACAGAACTCCAGCGTAAATAAGATCGCCGACCTGACTTTCACCGTGACTAAAGACCAGATTATCGAAGCGATGAAGGTAGCCAAACCGATTGCGAAAAAACTCGGCGCCAGTGATATTGTCGCTGATTCTGAATTGGGCAAAGTCAGCATTGTCGGCACCGGTATGCAGAATACACCCGGCTTTGCCGCCAAGATGTTTGATACCCTCAGCGCCAACGGCATCAACATCGAATTGATTTCCACATCGGAAATCAGAATTACCTGCATTATCAAAGAATCGAAAGTAAAAGAAGCGGTCCGTGCTCTACATAAGGCATTTGAAGTAGAAGTATAAAAAATATTTTATTCTCTATTGACATTTTAGGTTTTTTTCCTTAAAGTGTGGTAACTATAGTTAAGTACGGTAGCGTTTCTTGTGTTAATTTGAGGTGACCCGGTATGACCTATCAAGAAGAAGAACAATCCAGGCTTAGAAGACAAGCCAGTAAGGAAGCCATTACCCTCGCGTTGGCCGGGCAGTGGAAAGAAGCGATTGCCATCAATAAAAGCCTGATCGAAAAGTTTCCCAACGATGTTGAGGCATTTAACCGTCTCGGCAGGGCACACATGGAACTGGCGGAATACAAGGACGCAGAAGCCGCGTACCGGAAAACGCTGGAAATCGACCAGTATAATGCTATTGCCCAGAAAAACCTGCAGCGGCTTTCCTATCTCAAAAAGACCAAAGCTTCAGCGGAAACCAATACCCATAAACTCGAACCGCAGCAATTTATCGAAGAAATCGGCAAGGCCGGTGTGGTGCAGCTAAACAACCTGGCCAAACCGGCGGTGCTCGCACGCCTGGTCGCCGGCGACGTTGTGAACCTGAAAGTCAACGACAAAAATCTGAACATATTGAGTTCCCGTGGAGAAGTACTGGGAACCGTCGAACCGCGCCACGGCCAGCGCCTTGTACGTCTTATCAACGGCGGTAACCGCTATTCCGCCGCCATCGTCAGCTCGACCGATAAAACCGTAACCGCGATCATCCGTGAAACATATATGGCCCCCGGCCAGATGGGCCAGCTTTCGTTCCCGACCAGAGGCATCGAAGCCGCCCGTCCCGATATCACCGACCGCGTTCTTCGACGCGAACTGGAGCAGGAAGACGCCTTAAACGGCGACCCTGGTTACACGGTAGTCGGCGGAGAAGAACCGGAAGCGCTGGCGGAATCGCCGATGGACGATGATTTCGACGACGACTCGGAAACTTAAGTACTGAATCGTCGCCCCATTACAAGGCAAACAAGGGTGGGTGAAGCGGAGCCTGCCAATTTCGGTTAGTCCCCTTTGAGTCTTCAACGAAATACTTTCGACCGCAGTCGAAATGTACGAAAGGGATACACAGCAGTTAAAAAGTGCGACAATTTTCTATTGACTCCCCCTTCCTTCCCCGCCTTACAATAACCTCAGTATTTGGGCGAGATCGCAATAAAAATGCCCCGTCATGTTCTGGTCGCTGGGGTCAATTTGGGTATTCTGGAAGGACCATTACTTTATGACCAGCAAAGCGTTAAGTAGTCCGGCTTAGCTTTTTATCCGTACCCTTATTGGGAGACAGAAAGTTAGGCGGTAGTTCACGTCAGAACCAACCCCGAAAGCGCCCAGTAAAGGATAAATAACGGATTTTTCAGATTATGAGGATAATCTGCTTCCCTCGGTCATGGGGACCCCCTCTTTCGAGAAAGGGGGGATACAGGGGGATTTACCCCGTAAATGGAACCTGATTATTTTAACCTTTAATTCGCGGAAATTACTCCCATTTGGGCCCAAAACCCAAATCGCTACCCTCCAAATCGCGATCGTCTTTCTATATCCTGAATCCGGATTTGTTTCGTGTTGCGCAATTTAATTTTCCGCAGGTTCGCATAGCTTCGCTATCACCTCACCGGTGGACTCGGAGTATCGGGAATAGCCTAAAATATGGTATTATTGTTTAGCATCCTCTACACTCAAAATTTACTTCGAGTGTATATGACCTGCGTGTAGACGATGACCCGGAGATTTAAAAAAAATGGTTACTGATAGAATTAAACCTGTAAATATCGAAGACGAGATGCGGGGTTCTTACCTCGACTATGCGATGAGCGTTATCGTCGCCCGCGCCCTCCCGGACGTGCGGGACGGCCTGAAACCTGTGCACCGGCGCATCCTCTACGCCATGTCTGAACTGGGACTCACCCATAATTCCGCCTTTAAGAAAAGTGTCCGTATTGTCGGTGAAGTTTTAGGTAAATATCACCCCCACGGCGATTCCTCTGTTTACGATGCCATGGTGCGTATGGCCCAGGACTTCTCCATGCGGTACATGCTGGTGGACGGCCAGGGCAACTTCGGCAGTATCGATGATGATCCCGCCGCTGCCATGCGTTACACCGAAGCCCGTCTGACCAAAATTGCTGAGCAGATGCTCGTCGATATTGACAAAGATACCGTCGACTTTCAATCCAACTTTGATGATAGTCTGAAAGAACCAATGGTTTTACCTTCCCGTTTGCCGCAATTGTTGGTCAACGGCAGTTCCGGTATTGCCGTCGGTATGGCTACTAATATTCCGCCGCATAATCTCACAGAAGTCTGCGAAGGTATTGATTACCTGATCGATAACCCCAATGCCACCATCGAAGAACTGACCCAGTTTATCAAAGGGCCTGATTTCCCCACCGGCGGTATTATTCTGGGCGAGGACGGTATTCAGAGTTGTTACGCCACCGGCCGCGGCAGGATGATCGTCCGCGCTAAAGCCTATATCAGCGATATGCATGACGGCACCCGCCGCCAGATTATCGTCAATGAATTGCCCTACCAGGTCAATAAGGCTGCGCTCATCGAAAAGATCGCCGAACTGGTCAGTGACAAGAAGATCACTGGTATCGGCGACCTGCGTGATGAATCCGACCGCCAGGGTATGCGTATCGTCATCGAATTGAAACGGGATGTCCAGCCGGAAACGGTGCTGAACAACCTTTATAAATACACCGCCATGCAGTCTACTTTTGCCGCCAACATGCTGGTGCTTATCGACGGTCAGCCTAAAGTAATTAATATCCGCGAAGCGCTGCAGGCCTACATCGATTTCCGCCGCGAGGTGATTACCCGCCGCACTAAATTTGAATTGAAGGGCGCCAAAGCTCGTGCCCATATCCTCGAAGGTTTGAAGATTGCCCTCGACAACATCGATAAGATAATCGCCATTATCCGCAAATCCGAGACCACCGATCTGGCCCGGCAAAACCTGATGAGCGGTTTCAGCTTGAGCAAGTTACAGGCCGATGCCATCCTGGAAATGCCGTTACGCCGCTTGGCCGGTCTGGAGAGAAAGAAGATCCTGGACGAATTGGCCGAGGTTTTAAAGACGATCTCCTATCTGGAAGACCTGCTGGGAAATGCCAGCCGGATCATGGCTCTGATCAAACAGGAAACCAACGAACTGAAAGATGAATTCGGCGATGAACGCCGCACTGAAATTAACCGCGAAGGGATTAAGGAATTCCGCGAGGAAGACCTGATCCCGCACGCCGAAATGGCCGTTATCCTCAGCAACCGTGGCTTTATCAAACGCGTGCCCGCCCAAGTATACAAATCGCAGCACCGCGGCGGCAAGGGCATCATCGGCATGGTCACCCGTGAGGAAGATGCCGTTCGGCTCCTAGCCATCGCCGATACGCATGATTATCTGTTATTATGCACTACGCGCGGTCGGGTCTTTAGCCTCAAGTGTTATGAGGTCCCGCCGGATGCTTCCCGCGTCGCCAAGGGTTTGGCCGTGGTGAATTTATTCTCTATTCCGCCCGAAGAAAAAGTGGCGGACATGGTGGTCATCACCAATTTTGACCCCAACCTGTACTTGCTGATGGGCACCCGCAACGGTGAGATCAAGAAAACATCGCTGGACCACTTTACCGCCGTCCGCAGCAGCGGCCTCATCGGTATGGATGTCGAAAAAGACGATGAATTAACCTCCGCGCGCATCGCCACCGAACAGGATGATGTGGTCATGGTCACGCAGAAAGGGCAGTCCATCCGCTTCTCCGTCGAGAGTGTCCGCACCAGTCAGCGCACCAGCGGCGGCGTGAAGGGTATCAAACTCTTTGATAATGATAAAGTCGTCGGCATGGGTATCGCCTCACCCGGCTCTTACGTGCTGGTGGTATCGACCGAAGGTTACGGTAAACTCACCCAGATCGAACGTTATCCCAAGCAGCACCGCGCCGGCAGCGGCGTCCGGACTATTAAACTGGTCGATAAGACCGGTGAACTGGCCGATGCCAGGATTGTCTCCCCGACCCAGCAGGTGATGTTTATCTCCGCCAACGGTATCGTTACCCGCACACCGGTCAAAGAGATCAGTATCCTGGACAGAAGCACCCAGGGCGTGCGCCTGATGCGCATGGACGAAGGTGACCACGTCGTCGCCGTCGCCCATATGGAAACCACTTAACCGATTAGATTAACTAATTTAAAAGCCCCTCTTCTGTTCAAGGAGAGGGGCTTTTTTGTGTTTATAGAGCTAGTTTCCTTATTTATTGTTCTTTCTCGTCTCCCCCGGTTTGAATTAACTCCACATTCCGCCTAGAATAATTAATAGGATACATTTTTATATGCGGTTGTTCCCCCTCGTTGTGTGAAAGAGGGGATTCTTATTTTTAAAGCAGGGGTATTTTGAAGTTACTATTTATTCCCCCATCCGGCGCCGGGGAGGAAAACTGGCTTTTACAAACCTCCTATTTCCCGGGTTCCGAGGCCATTTCGCTGCCCGGTCATCCCGCAGGTAAACCGCTGGACAGCATCGAGGAATATACTGGGTGGCTGCATGACTACATTCACCGTCGCGGTTATCAGGATGTCGTCCTTGCCGGGCATTCCTTTGGCAGCGCGATTGCGCTGATGTACGCACTGCAATATCCGGAGGAACTGCGGGGACAGATTTTAATCGGTTCCGGGGCGAAATTAAAGGCTAGTCATGCCTACTATAATGCTGTGAAGAGCATGCTGAACGACGAGGTAGCCTGGCGCAAATACAACGAGAAATTTGCCGTCCTTGACCCCCGGTTGCAACCTGCCACCGAGTCGAAGATCCGCATCGGTCCGGCGGTTTTATTTAACGATTTATTATGCTGCGACAAGTTCAACGTCATGGAGCGGTTGCACAATGTAAGCATACCGACATTGATCATTGTCGGTGCGGAAGATGAGATGACCCCGGTCAAATTCGCCCAATACCTGGCGGATAGGATCGTCGGCTCGAAAATGGTCATCATTAAAAACGCTACCCATAGCGTAGCCATGGAAAAACCGGACGAAGTGAACGGGCTGATCAGGGAGTGGATGGACAACCTCAAGTAAAAACAAAACGCAGTGACAGCGGAAAAGGATTAGATTGCAGAGATGAAAAGCATGTTGATTAAAACAATTCACGAACAACTCGGCCCCGGCGGCCTTGAACTGACCAGTATTTATTTCCGTTACGGCGGCAATATCTATATCTTCAGTTATCAAAAGGACGGAGTTCGCAAACACACCCTGATCGATACCGGCGATAAACGGCACAGCGATAGTATCATGCCCCTCTTGGAGGAGGCTAATGTCGACCCGAAAGCGATCGAAAGGATTATCATCACGCACAGCCACCCCGACCACTACGGACTGGCGCACATCCTGGCCAAACCTTCCGGTGCGACTATCATGGTGCACCATAATTTTGAAGACGCCATCGAAGCCAACCGCAACATCTTTGAACGGAATTTACTCGGTTTGCGTAATCCGCAAGAACTGAAACAATGCAAAATTGAATACCTTTCCTCGCAAAAAGGCGGATGCTCCGTCAAAATCAGCGGTCTGGATTTTCCCCGCGTCGCCGAGCCGGTCTCCTTCGGCGGCAATGCGAGACTGGATATTCTCTCTATTCCCGAAAGCGAGGCCACCCATACCCGCGACCAGTTAATTTCGATCTACTCCGTTCGTGATCATTCCCGGCCTGAGACGGAAGCGCCCCAAGGATACCGTCCCTCCGACGACATCCTGTTTTCCGGCGACCTCTGGCTGATGCGCGGCCCTCTCTTCGACCGCAAAATGAAAGGCATTTCTTTCTATATCCGGCGCGGCTTATATCGGGTAAAAAGCCTGTTTGCCGGCCGCGGCTTTCGTAGCGTTACCGTGATCGAGCAGGACATGGCTGTCAAGGAAGCATTGAAGGGGAATTTCAGTGTCGTCCGGGTGAAACCTGGGCACGGCGAAGAGTTTCTCGGCAGCCGCATCCTGCCATTCGGTTTACCGGCGGACAGCGACCTGTTAAAAACGCTTGGTTACGGCTCCGATATAGACAGCGCCCGGGCGAAAGACAGTCAACTGGAACTAAAAATAGCGGATTTGCTGGAGCAGGCTTACGCCGGTTTTATCCGTGAGGTGCAGACCTGGCAAAAGCAGGGTTACTCCTACGCTGAAATCACCGAATTTATGGTCAGGATCTACAAAGAACAGTACGGCGGCAGTAAAGCCGTAGCGTATGACCGCAAACAGCGTAAAGAACGCATGAAAACTACTTTGTCCCGGTTGCAGAAAGATAAAGATGTCCCTGCAGCTTTCCGCCAACTGGCCGAAACGACGCTTGAGAAACTGGCAGAAATCAAAGATTAGTTTCCAGTTACGAGTAATAAATAGTACTTTATACAGCAATTCGAAGTAAGGTATGGAGTCTTCAAAGCAATGTAATGAGGTTCAAAAAGCTGATTGCTGACCGCTGACCGCTCTATTCTCAGCCTGCAAGTTTGATTCTAAAAAACCCTTGTGCTACGATAAATTTGTGGTTATCCTCCCCGGATCATTAACTACCCGGCAGTTTAAAACACCTGACCCACACCGCCGGAATGATTTCCAAATACACTAACAGGCGAGGTTTGATTAATGGCAAAAAGACCTTTTGAAGGACTCAAAGTAATTGAATACGGTGAGATTATTTCCGCGCCTTATTGCGGCAGATTATTGGCCGGGCTGGGCGCTGAGGTGATCAAAGTGGAAAACCCTGGCAGCGGCGATAAAGCCCGCGCCAATGGGCCTTTCCCCGGCGATGTGCCGCATCCGGAAAAGAGCGGATTATACCTGTCTCTGAACGCTAACAAAATGGGCGTCACTCTGAACCTGGAGAAGAAAAAGGGTAAAGACGTCTTCAAGAAATTGATCGAAACTGCGGATGTGCTCGTGGAAAATAATATCCGCGGTTACATGGACGGCCTGGGACTGGGTTACGAGACCCTGAAAGCGATTAATCCCAGGCTGGTGATGGTAAGTATCACCCCCTTCGGGCAAACCGGCCCCTACAAGGACTACAAGGCTTATCACATCAATTCCTGCGGCGCCGGCGGCATGTCTATCGGCATCGGCGACCCTGCCCGGGAGCCGCTGACTATGCCCCTTTCCCAGGGTGGCTATGAGGCTGGATTAAGCGCCGCGACCGCCGTGTTAGCCGCTTTATTAGCCCGCGCTAAAACCGGCAAGGGCCAATTCATCGATATTTCTGAAGTTGAAGTCTGGGCAACCACGCACGCCGGACAATATGTTCTGACTTTCTTGTACCGCGGCGTCACCGGTATCCGCAGAGGCACCCACGGACCGCAGGTTTACCCCTGCGAGATCTTCCCCTGCAAAGACGGTTATATCAGCCTGATTGCGCCCCAGATCGAGCAGTGGGTCAGGTTTGTGGAAGTGCTGGGCAATCCGGAATGGAGCAAAGAACCCCGCTACCGCAACCGCCGCGCCATGGCGGAAGAATATCCGGATGAAGTTAACGCATTGATCATCCCCTGGATGATGGCGCGCACCAAGGAGGAGATTCTCAAGGCCTGTCAGGATAACCGCGTGCCGTGCGTTCCTATTTATGACATTAAAGAAGTAATGAACAACCGTCAGATCAAGGCCATGAACTTCTTCGTCGAACTCGACCACCCGGAAGCAGGCAAACTGCAGTATCCCAAGGGGCCGTGCCTGTTTGAAAAAACAGATTGGCAGTGGAACAAGTCCGCGCCGCTGCTCGGTGAAAATAACGCGCAGGTTTTCGGCGAGCGCCTGGGTTATTCGCCAAACGAAATCGCTGCAATGAAAAAGTCGGGTGTAATTTAGAACTCAGATTTAACAACGGAGGATTTGCATGCAATCTCTAGAAGGATATAGATTACTGGATTTCGGTACCGCGCTGGCCGGGCCGCAGGTCGGACAGCTGCTGGCTGATTTGGGTATGGAAGTTATTAAGATCGAAACACGGGTGAAGCCGGACGGACTGCGGTTAGGCCGGCCCATTGTCGGCGATGATATTGCCGGCGGCGACGACGGCAAATGGCTGGATATGCAGCCGATGTTCCATGTCACCAACCGCAATAAACTGAGCTTTACCATCAATCTGAAACAGCCGGGCGCGATGGATGTTTTTAAACGGCTGGTTAAGATTAGCGATGTAGTGCTGGATAACTCCAGTCCGGGCGTCATGGCGCGGTTGGGTTTGGACCAGGCGGAGCTGCAGAAGATCAAATCGGACATCATTTCCATCACCCTGACCGGTTGCGGTGAATTCGGCCCGATGCGAGATACCCTCGTTTACGCTCCCTTGATCATCGCCCTCGGCGGACTGGAAAGCCTGCTGGGTTATTACGGCGATAAAATCCCGATGAACCTGGCGCCCGGTTACGGCGATACCAATGCCAGTATGCATGGCGCATTTGCTGTACTGGCCGCGCTGTGGCACCGTGAGCAAACCGGCGAAGGGCAGCATGTTTCATTAGCTGAGTCTTATGCGGTCACCAACCTGCTCGGCGAAGCGATCATGGACTATAAAATGAACGGCCGCGTGCAGGGATTACAGGGCAATCGCCATCCCACACTATGCCCGCACGGCAATTACCCCTGCCAGGGTGATGACAAATGGGTATCCATTGCTGTCGATACTGAAGAAGAATGGAAGAATCTGTGCACGGGTCTGGGGGCGCCGGAATGGATCGCTGATAAACGCTTCGCCGATAAAAACGCCCGTCGGCAGCATTGGGAAGAATTGGACAAGTTGATTGCCGCGAAGACCGCGCAGCACGGCGCATATGATATCACTGATATTTTGCAGAAAGTGAATGTTGCGGCAACTCCGGTGATGAACTGCGAAGATCAGTTCAGCGACCCGCATTTCCGTGAGCGGGAGGTTAATGTTGAAATTCAGCATCCCATCATCGGGACCGAATATGTATATAATAACCCCATGCGTTTAGCGGATATGCCGCCGACCATCCGGCGGCCTGCTCCTTCCATCGGCGAGAATAACGACTATGTGCTCAAAGACCTGTTAGGCTACTCTCAGCAGGAAGTTGCCGCCATGGTCGAACGGAAAATCATCTTTTAATTATCGTAAAGAAAATCAAATAAAAGTGGCTGCGGATTTTGTCCGCAGCCACTTTTTTATACCTTGTTTTTCACTTGATTTATGAGCGGGAAATTAGAATCCCATACTCTTTTTCACGTTCTGATCGATCCACCAGCGTGCGCCGTATTCGAACAGGAAGAACGGACCGTTAGTGCCGGCGAAAGAGCCGTACTGTGCGTTAAAACCTTTCAGCCAGGGTTGGCAGAAGTTAAAGTTCATCGGGCACAGCAGGGATACTGAGTAATGGTTTCTGGCCACATCCTCATTGGCGGCCTGTACGATTTTCTTCACGCCGTCAACCGAGGTGGCGGCCAAAGCATCATTATAGAAATGATCGAATCCGGCGACCATAGCTGCGTTCGCCGGTTGACCGGTGCCGTAGCGTAAGAGGTGCCGCAGCGGGTAAAAAGCCAATGCCAGCGCGCCCGAGTTGCGCATGACAAACGCGGTATTCTTGTGCGCCGCGTTTACAAAAGATGCAAAGGTTGCGGCATCCAGCGGCTTGATTTCCATGTCAATGCCGACGGCGGCGAAATAGGACTTGACGATCTGTGTTAAGTCCTTATCTGCCTGACTATCAAGGTAGATATCGCATTTTAAACCAGTCGGGAAGCCGGCATCGGACAGCAGCTTCTTGGCATTGGTCGGATTATAGGCATATTCGTCTTTCAGTGATTGCGGCCATTGAGCATAAGGCCAGCCCCAGCCGACCAGGTTCGCGGAAGTCAGTGATAGCGGGGAAGGATCGACCGTGCCGCCGTAATAGGTTGAGGCGATTTCCGGCAGGTTGATCGCTTCCTGGCAGGCGATACGTACTCTGATATCGCTAAATGGTTTCATATCATTCCGCGGGTCCATGGAAACACCGACGCCTTGCGGCACGGCAACCTGGACGATTGACGGATTCGATTTCTTTACCTGTAAAGCGGTTGCCAGTGGCATGGAGTCCATCAGGTCGATTTTGCCGGTGCGCATAGCCGCGATTGCGGTTGAGTTATCCGGTATTATCAGCGCCCGGATGGAATCGAGGTAAGGCAGCTGGTTCTTGGGATAACGTTCGTCAGTTTGATAATAGTTCGGATTTCTGACCATCGTCATTGAACTGCCGGAAACAAAATCCGTCAAAATAAACGGACCGGTGCCGACGGCATGATGCCAATCAACGACATCGCCCCACTGCTTCACAGCTTCGGGGTTTTCGATTGTCGTCGAGGCGCCCGGGGCTTCCAGGTTCTCGTTGACGAATTCGGGGTTGAGTGTACTCCAGTTAATTACAACTGTGTATTTATCCGTAGAGGTTACCGATGTGATGGATTTGGTCCAGGCGACCGTGCCCCAGTATGGCGCGGGTTTGGAAAAACCACTGCCTAGGCCTAACATCCGGTTAAAGTGGAAAACGATGTCATCGGCAACAAACTCGCGGCCGTTCGCCGGCGCGATATTCTGCCAGTGGATTCCAGGGCGAACATGCATCACGTAAACGCCGGGAGCAGTGAATTCCCAGCTGGTGATCAGTTGGCCGCGGGCAAAGGAGTTATCCCAGAAGCTCAATTGATACGATTGCACCGACGGGTCTATTTTCCAGTCTGTCGCGAAGAGTTGTTCCTCCCAGCCCCACATGAAAGACATTAGGGTCTCGCCCTGGTAGGGGTCAAAGAACACGATGTCCATTGGACTGCGGATGACCATTTCACCGCCGTATTGCGGTGTGCCCAGTTTGTCCCACCAGTTTCCGCTTACTGCCGTAGTCTTTGTGGTTGAAGTGGGTGGGAGCGTGGTTGTAGCTGCAGTTGAAGTCGTGGTTTTTGTGGTCGTGGATGTAGGAATTATTGATGTGGTGGTGGTCGTTGTTGTGGACTTGGAACAGGATGCCAATACCATGGCGGAGATGAGCAGGATGCCCAAGGGTACCAGTATAAACTTTCTTTTCACTTTTTACCTCCTAAGTGTTTGCTCATTGTATTACGGGGATATAAATTTGTCAAGCAAAAAATAAAAGTAGTTTCGCCAGCGAATTCTTTAAGCGAATGAAACTACTTTTCTTGCCAATTTTCCATTTGATTTGCAGTTATTGGCCTATTTTAGCGTAGGGTACACGATTCCTTGGTTCCGGATATACCACCGGCCCAAATTCCTGGGAGGGCAGGATAACCGTCGCTCCGCCGATGATAGAAAGCTCGCCGGTTTGCAGCACATTTTGCACATCGATATCTACGCAGTACTTGCCCTTATCGCAATACTTCTTGATCACTTTTCCTTTCACCCGGGTAGTATCGCCCAGCATTACGAACCGGCGGATCTGCGTGTTAAATTTCCACAGGAATCCATCATCCCCCATCCAGTTTGTCAGCAGAGTGAACCGCCATGCTTCGGGATGCTGACCGGCAACCGCTTCCCGCGGATGCGCCATGCCGATGACGTTGTTATCGAAATCCTGTTCCATGGGCTGCTCCGCCCACAGAATCCGGTTTAACCGGTCTGCTAATAAGTGCGCGTGCCCGCCGGCATGCCATGCCCGTGCGTCAGTTACGCTCAATGGTCCGCGTACGACCGGGCATAATTCGTCCCCGACATTGACATCTTCCCAGAAGCGGGGATTTGCGCCGCGGATCTCTTCTCTATCCTGTTCGGCGTAGATCTCTTCCAGTTCTTTCTTGGAGTAAACCGGCTCCTTATCGAGGTGCCCGTATTTATTTCTTTCCTTGATTTTCGCCTCATCGGCCCAGGTTTCGTAGCTGCTGTAACCGGCCACTAATTCGCCGCCCTGCCGGTAATAGTCCACTTTTTCGAACGACTGCACTATGCGCTCGGCGAATTGACTCTTTTTCATGATATTTTCCGATGGGCACATGATCCTGTAGGTAAAATTATCCCCCACGCAAACCGGGCGGAAAAATTCACGCTCGCAACCGGAATAAAATCCGGCGATGCCGGGGATCATCGGGCCGTGGTCGTAAGGACGCTGGGCATAACAGATGGTATACAGGTAGTCAGGAGGAGCGACCATGCATTTGTATTTAGTCTTTTTACCATATTCCGGATCCCGGTACAGCGGATTCAGATCCCCTTTGCCATCCACAAAGATGCGAATGGCATCACGGGTGCAATCAAAATTAAGGACGCTATTGGCAAATCCCGGCCCTTTCGCGCGGTGCTCTTCACTGGTAATGATGTGACCGATATTTTTATTCCATTCTGTATACAATTCATCGATGGGACTTAGTTTTTCCACCGCCATGATTTCTCCTTTACCGCGATTGTTTGTCTTGATTTTGGAAATAGATATAGAATCAGGAACAGAGTAAATCATTCTAACCGATTGCGCAGCGGGATGTCAAACGTGGGAAAGTTAACAGTAATGAGTGATGAATATTCAGATTGGGAATGTCTACTGTTTCGTCATGCTGAGCCCTCCGATTTAAAAATGAGTCTGCCACAAAGAGCGAAGCATCTAGTCTCAGTTATGCCTTTTCTTGACACTTTCTTGATATTTTCGAGATTTTTTGTCGTTATAATAAAAAATATGAGCGATTTATTATTTCTGGCGATTATCGTAGTATTTTTACTGGCAACGGCAGGGCTGATAATA
>PMMG01000051.1 GCA_003162335.1 Dehalococcoidia bacterium | reverse complement strand
GTGTAAACGACAGGGTTTTCCACTAATACGCTAGGATACCCGTATATCCAGATAAACGTCCCCGCCGTTCTTGCCCAAACCACGCAGCCGGATGCTGTTACCAGTGTGAATATCTGCCGGTATATGCACAGCCAATTTCTTTTTACCGTGCCCGGTTTTCACCGTCACGGTCTTCTCTCCGCCCTTGGCAGCTTCATCGGCGGACAGTTTAAAATTTTGATGCAGATCGATTCCCGGCTTCTGTACTTTCACACCGAAGAGCATCCTCAACGTAAATCTGGTGAACCAATTCACCATTTTAATTTCTAATTTTTCGAAGAATCCCAGTTTTCTGTCGGGGATGGAGGAAGCGAAATACTCAGGCGGGATACTGTTTGTATTCCCGTTTAACCTTTCATTTACGTTCCCGTTAATAGGCTCTTCTGTTTTCTGCTCGACAGTCCCAGTTCCGTTCCCATAGCGGTAGACGGTTTGGCGCGTGCCGCGTGGAGTTGAGTAGAATTGAAAAACAACGCCGTTGCCGCTGAAAAACGTCCGGTTGAGGAAATCCTGATCGAATCTGAGACCCAGCTGGGCGAACATGCGGTTAAGGTCTTCAATGGTCGCCGGGTCGGAGAAAGCGCTGCGGAAAATATCGGACTGAGTGTAATTTACACCCGGATAATCTGTGCCGGCATAGCCGCTTTTTTTGGCAAAGTCATATTGCCGACGCTTCTCGGCATCACCCAGAATGCTGTAGGCTTCATTGATCTCTTTGAACTTCTCTTCAGCCTGCTTTTCATTGCCCGGGTTTTTATCGGGGTGGTATTTGAAAGCGAGTTTGCGGAAAGCGTTCTTTATATCATCAAGACTGGCATTTTCATCAACGCCAAGGATCCGGTAATAGTCTTTCACTCTACTAATTATAGCATGCAGGCCGATTTGAAAGCAGGCGGGGTAATCGTTAACGTTTAATCTTCTATACAGAAGCCGTCCAAAAATGACCATTTGTAATTATTTATGTGGTTTCCTCCCGCGCTTCTTTTTGGAAATTGGTAGAAGTGTGGGACCAATGGCGATCAGGTCGTACATTTACTTCGAATGGCAACACAAAGTATCTCCGGTTGCGACCAGCGAGGAATGACAGAAAATTTCGGACAACCTCGATCACTCTTCAGCCGGTTTAACCGGTTTCAGGCTCCCCATCTGCTTCATCTGCTCTTTAAGTTCATCCAGCCAGTTGGCAGAACGTACCTCCCGCTCCAGCAGATATTTGAGGTAGCTGCGGGTAATATCTTCTAACTCGCGTGATAACGCGGAATTTATCTTTAACCGTCCCACTGCGCCGTAATCATTCCGCTGGATGAACCGTAGCACTTTGAGCGCATCCACGGAGATCGGGCGGGCAAACGGTTGGTTCGCCCCGCAGGCTGGGCATAAAGTACCGCCGATGCGCGCGCAAAACGAATTAGTGACCGGTTCCAGTATTTTGTGGCAGGTTACACACTCCTGCAACTGCGGACGGTATCCTGCTTCGTTCAGCAGGTGAATCTCGAAATAGCGTAATAAAAGCTCCCGGTTGTTGGTCTGGCAAAGATTTTGCAGCGTATCCAGCAGCAAATGGAAAAGGTTTTCGTCCACGACACGTTCGGCGGTAAACTGATTGACCAGTTCGATTGCATAAAGCCCGTACGAAGTCAGCCACAAATCAGTTTTTAGAGGCGTAAAACCGTTGATCGTCTGACTGCCGGTGATCGTGTCCAGATTGTGCCCCTGCGCCAGCGTCACCTGACTGTAGGTTAAAAGCTCCAAATGCCCGGACAACTTGCTTTTCGGACGGCGCACACCTTTGGCCACACCCTGAATTTTCCCCAAACCGGGAGTATACATAGTCAGGATCCTGTCGGCCTCACCAAGTTTAGTCTTTTTAATAATAATCGCTGCGGTCTGATATTCTCTCGAACGTGGCATTATTTAACCTGTTTTCTCCGCGACAAATATCATTTCCGGCGAGTCTTCGCGGAAAGCGGATTTATCAAAATCACCGTAAAATTCCATGACCTTAAACCCGCAGAGACTCAATAAATGTTCGACCTCATACCGGTAAAAATAGCGCATAGGTAATGCATGCACCAGCCTTTCCTTTTTGCCGTCCGGATGCTGTACGTAATAGATGAGCTCAATCTCATTATACTGCTCATCGTGATGAAACGCCGCTGTGCGGCTGGTGCGTTTCACCACTCTGCCGTCCGGCAATGTCATGGGAGGTTCTACATCCATTTCCATCATGAACTGCGGATCGATCAGGCGCGGCAGGTTCGTGTGATGCACATCGAATACCAGTTTCCCTTTCGCAAGCAAGTGAGCGTGAATACAATTCAGGCAGGCCTTCTGCTGTTCAACCGTGATCAGGTGCTGAAAAGGGCGGAAAGGAATTGTCGCCAGCGCGTACTTTTCGCCGGTGTTGAAATTTGTCATATCGCCTTGAACTAAATTTATCTTTTCCGCAATTTCCGGAGGCAATTTAGCCGATTTTTCCCGGCATTTTTTGAGCATATACGCTGACAGGTCAAGTCCGGTAATTTCACAACCGGCTAGTGCCGTCGGAATGAGCACCCGGCCGGTGCCGCAGCCTAGCTCGATCGTTTTGCCGCCGGCCTGTTTTGCGTAATCGACAAAGAACCGGACATCCCTCGGCGTGCGGGAATCATATATTGCATCGTATAGGTCTGAGATAAATTCCAGGTCTTCGTAACCGCTGCCGGACATCAATTCCCCTTAATGTGTGTCTGTGTTGCTGGAATTCTAGCGACTAAAAGGGAAGATGTCAAGAAAGACAAGCGTTTTAAAAGTGCGCGCTTGCGGCGATTCCCCCGTTCGAAAAAGGGGGATTAATGGGTATTTTCTTTATTCTCGTTAAACTTGGCATATTGGCCGTTATTTAAATAACAGCGGCAGACCGTCCGGTTTGCGGTAGCCGCGTTTGAGCAGGATATCCCGTTCTTTCATCAGGCACGCGCGGTTATGCGCGACAGCCTTATCGAATTCCCCGGCTTGCCAGGCATACATACAAAGCAGGCCTTTATCGTTGAAAGGGTCGCCGTGGGCGGGGATGCGTAATTCCCGCACCGCGTTGTATTTGGATTCGAACTTTTCGGCCTGAAGTTCGCACTCGAAATTAATTGCTCTGCCGAGCTGGCAGGTTAAAACGCTCTTTTCAAAGGAAAGATTGAAGGCATAAAAAGGCTTTTCCAGTTTATCGATCATGCTGGAAACCCTATCGTTCAATTCGCCGATTTCTTCTTTTTTCTCCACGTATAAAATCTGCAGGTGTTCGCTGTCAATCAGCCCGAAGATCACCTGCTGGATGCCCTCGTATTCGCGCCAATCGCCGGTATTACGGTAGCGGCCGTTGAAATCGCCGATTGTTTCGATATCGATGATAGTGCCTTTAAAATCCGATACTATTTCTTCCCTGATTTCCTTTATCAAATCCCGCTCCTTTGATTACACCACCTGTTCATATTATACGGGGAATACCATGTGCTCTTCTCGAAAAATCTGGCTGACGGATTGATTACCATTAATGCTGTTAATGACCTTCGCTAACAAGGGCGCGATGGAGAGTACTCTCACCTTGCCGCTTGCCAGTTTTTCTTGCGAGACCGGAACGGTATTCGTAACAACCAACTCCTTAATTCGGGAAGAACATAACAATTCCATCGCGGCGCCGACCAGAATAGGGTGGGTTATCGCCAGATATACGTCTTTAGCTCCGGCCTTGAAGAGCGTTTCTACTTCTCTGATAATGCTTCCACCGGAAATAACATCATCAATAACGATGGCATTCTTTCCCTCGATGTTACCGACAACATCGTAAAACTCTAACTCTTTTCCACCGATTCCTTTTCTCCGCTTGGTCATCACAACCATCGGCATTTGCAAAATGTCGGTATATTTCTCGGCCATTTTTACCCTGCCGGCATCGGGAGAAACAATCACGGCATCCTGAAATTCCTTTTTCTTAAAATAATCTGCCAGAATCGGCACTGCGGTCAGATGGTCCATCGGGATACTGAAAAAGCCCTGAATTTGTGGAGAGTGAAGGTCGACAGCCACGACCCGATCAACACCTACCGTGGTAAGTATATCCGCCACCATTTTAGCCGTTACCGGTTCACGCCCGGTCGATTTATGGTCCTGACGGGCGTATCCAAAATAGGGCACGATGGCAGTGATCTGGCGTGCTGAAGCGCGGCGGCAAGCGTCTATCATGATCAAAAGTTCCATCACGTTTTCGTTGACGGGCAGACAGGTCGGCTGAATGATAAAAACGTCTTTTCCGCGCACACTTTCTTCGATCTGAACGTGGGTCTCAGAATCTGCGAAGGTGTTAATCCGGATATCGCATAAAGGCACACCTAAATTGGCGGCGATCTCCTTTGCCAGTCCGGGATTAGCTCTGCCCGAAATCAGCCTGAGTTCATTGGAACAAGAGACTTGTCCAGCCATGTGAGCCTCCCGGAATAATTAATCAGTCTCTAGGGATTATAATACCTGTCGGCCTTCGAGGGCTCTGGTTAGTGTGGTATCATCGGCGTATTCCAGTTCAGTACCGAATGGCAACCCGCGTGCAAGGCGCGTAATTCTGATACCGAGCGGTGAAAGCAGTTGATTCAGGTAATTAGCGGTTTGCTCGCCTTCGAGGTTGGTATTAGTGGCTAGGATCAACTCTTTCACCACGCCGTCTTGCAACCGCAGCGCCAGTTCCTTGATCCTGACATCATTGGTGCCGATTCCTTCTGTGGGTGATATCGCGCCGTGCAGAACATGATAAAGACCGTGGTAAACGTTGGTATGCTCGATGGCCAGTATATCCTGCGGCTGCTCCACGACGCAAACCTGCGTGCGGTTGCGCTGGTCGTTGCGACAGATCACGCAGGGATCGGCATCCGTAACATTAAAACAGGTAGAGCATAATTTTATCTTCTGTTTGATAGATAAAATCGACTCTGCCAGCTGGATTGCTTGTTCCTGCGGCGCGCGCATTAGGTAATAAGCCAGGCGCTGGGCGCTCTTGGGGCCAATGCCGGGCAATTTGTTCAATTCCTGGATCAGGCGGTTGATTGCGTCGGCGCCCACGGTGGCGGGAACTTGACTCAATGGAGTTCTCCTTAGAAAAGACCGGGAATCTTTAATCCGCCGGTGACTTCTTTCAATTGTTCGGCCGCGGCTTTCTGCGCTTTTTCCTGGGCGTCATTAACGGCTTTGATAATTAAGTCTTCTAACTTCTTGACGTTCTTGGGGTCGACAATCTCGGGTGCAAGCTTTACCGACATGATTCGCTGTTCCCCGTTGACCACGACGGTGACGGAGCCCTTGCCGGCTTCACCTTCGATCTGCATTTTTTTCAGTTCTTTTTGCGCTTTGTCTAATTTGGATTTTAATGCCTGGGCCTGTCTGATCTGTTCGAAATTCATGGTTCCTCCACTTCAATTTGCGCGCCTAGTTGTTTTAGCGCGTCTTTCATCGGATTATTATTGTTCTCCAGGACGCACTGCACGCGGCAGGTATGCCCCAGAAAATTACTGAATATTTTTTCCACCACGCGGTGATTTTCTATTTCCTCCAGTTTTTCCTTGATAAAGGAATGCCTGAAGGACAAAGTAAGGGTATCGCTCTCAAATGCCACCGGTCTGACACCGGCACTGCGTAATATGGCCAGAGCCGGGCTGCGCTTGGTATCTGCCGGAGCCTGGTCTATAACCGTTCTCCATTCCGTGCGCAGTCTTTCTGTAATATTGCCGGCCGCCAGCGGCGAATGTTGTTTATCCGCGACTATTGCTGCCGGGGGCGGTTCAACTTTCACCTCGGACTTTTTGGCTTCCGAAGCTATGGATTGAGCAGAAGGCTGCACTGACACAGTCCCCGCTTTCGGTTGCGCGGGATGGTGCGCTGTCTGATGTACCGTTGCAGACGGCGCAGGTGTGAACTGCGGAACAGCCTGCGGTTGGTATTCTGCCTGGCGGACAGGTCTGGGAGCGTCTTCGTCCGTTTTCATGGTGCTGTCAACGATCGCTAACTCCAAAGGCAATGTTGAGTGGTTTTCACTATCGATTTCTACCTGGCTGAAGAGTTTTAAAGCTCGTAACACCTTTGGCAAAGCCGCTTTTTCTGCCAATTGCTTCAGTTCGTTTAAATCTTCGCCGGTCATATCCACCGAGCTTTCGGAGCCGGTTTTCACCAACAAAAGCGACCGCAGGTACTCTATCAGTTCGCGTTTGAAATTCTTCAGATCCAGCCCGTCGTTGTTGACGCTGTTGATGGTAGCCACGGCTGCCGAAACATTATCCTCGACGATATATTTGATCAACTCCCGCACGCGGGCGTCTCCTGTAATGCCTAGCAGGTCCTGCACCTGTTGAAAACTGATATCGGAGCCGTAATAAATCGATAACTGTTCCAGCACATTCCAGGCATCACGCATACTACCGGTAGCACTGCGGGCGATCAGCCGCAAGGACTCCTGGGTAATGGTCAGGTTCTCTTCTTTACAGACATGCGTCATGCGCTTCATGATCGCCGTCTGGGAAATCCGGTGAAAATCAAAACGCTGGCAACGCGACATGATGGTGGGTAAAATCTTGTGTACTTCTGTCGTTGCCAGGATAAAAATAACGTGGGGCGGCGGTTCTTCCAGCGTTTTCAATAAAGCATTGGAAGCGCTGCCGCTCAACATATGGAATTCATCTATTATGTAAACTTTATAGCGGGCTTGATTCGGCGCATAATTAACCTTTTCCCGCAGGCTTCTGATATCGTCCACGCCGGTGTTACTGGCGGCATCGATTTCGATGACGTCCATCGCCCGGCCTTCGGTGATGGCTTTGCACATTTCACAGGTATTGCACGGCTCACCTTTGCCGCCGGTAGTCAAACAATTCACGGCTTTGGCCAGAATACGGCCGGTGCTGGTTTTACCGGTGCCGCGCGGCCCGCAGAAAAGATAGGCATGCGATATCCTGCCGCTGTTCAGGGCATTAAGCAAAGTCTGCGTGACAGATTCCTGCCCGACGACATCGCTGAGTGTTTGGGAACGCCATTTACGATAAAATACTTGAGACATTTTACTATGGTATATTATACTCTATCCTGTAAGGTTTCCCAAAAGAATATTTTGGGATTTAATCTAGTTGACATGAATCCGCGTACATCTTATGCTGACTATTGATTTATCCGCCAGGAGGACCGATTGTGGATGACCAGAATGAATTGGAGAAAACACTCGGTGTGTCTTTCCAGCACCCCGAATTGCTGACGCAGGCCTTGACCCATAGTTCCTACGCTAACGAAAACCCCGGTAGTGCGCCCTCTTCCAACGAGCGGCTGGAGTATTTGGGCGACGCGATTTTAGGATTGATCGTTGCCGAAAACCTTTTTCGCGATTTCCCTGGTATGACCGAAGGCGAAATGACCCGGTTCCGTTCTATCCTGGTCAAACAGGAAACGCTGGCGCGCGTGGCGGAATCGATTAACCTGGGAAACTATTTGTATCTGGGAAAGGGGGAAGAGGCTAGCGGCGGCAAAGACAAACCGGCTAATCTGGCGCGGGCGCTGGAAGCATTGATCGCCGCGGTTTATCTCGACCACGGCTCCTTGGTTACCGAGCAGCTGGTGCTGGAAATACTGGATACCGAAATGATGAAAACCCTGTATCAGGGCGCGGTCATCGATTACAAATCGCAACTGCAGGAGCTGCTGCAAGCCAAAGCACAGCAAACTCCCGTCTATAATCTGATCGAGACCCATGGACCGGACCACAATAAAAACTTCACCGTCGAAGCTCGCATGGGAACCGAAGTGCTGGCCACCGGCATCGGCAGGAGTAAAAAGAAGGCTGAAACCGAAGCTGCCCGCATTGCGCTGGAAAAACTGAAGTAGCCTCTTTACAGAATCGCGATACTTTGGTAAACTTCTATTAAATTAAGTATTCACTGACTAATCTATCTGATCGAGGTGTGATATGGGTAACAGAGATATGGGCCACAAAGAGAAGAAAAAAGGGAAGGACTCAAAAAAGACAATCTCCAGCAGCAACCTGGAAGCGCTTCCCCCGGTCGAGGTGATCCGCCGCGGAAAGAAAGATAAGTTCGAAGAATAACAACTTGAAATTCGAAATACCGATATCGAAGCACGAAACAATTACCAAAATACTAAAGTAAAAAGTTCAAAACTATTGAAATTTGCTTAGGATTTTCTGTTTATGAGTGATTCCGCGGCTATCTACGCGGTAGCGCGGGGACGCGTGCAGGGCGTCTACTACCGTGCTTTCACTGCCAGGACCGCGGCTTCTCTCGGCTTGACCGGTTCTGTCTGCAATCTGCCTGACAATTCCGTGGAAATTATCGCCGAAGGTGAACTAAAACAGCTGGAAAAGCTGATTGAGCAGCTGAAGAAAGGTCCTCCCGGCGCCCGCGTGGATGACCTGGATACATCCTGGTTCGAATATACTGGACGGTATAGTGATTTTTCCGTGACAGGATAGACGATACTAAATTTATTTGGGATTTTGGCATTTGGATATTGGAATTTATTTTCAGCCCTACTTCATTCTAATCCCGTAATACGTATCGCCCTGCAGTATGCGCGCCAGATATTCAGGGGAAGTTTTAGCGCCGTCCGGCCCACGCCGCCGTTTCAACTCATTACCTAACTCCACCAATGTCATCGGTTTATTGCCGTTTGATAGGAAAATACGGAAAATAGTCTCCTGAAAAGGTAACCGCGGAGCGATGTAATCATCAACTTTAGAACAGCAACCCTGGATTGCCTTTAAAATTTCCGCAGGATTGACTTCCTCGGTATCCGCCTTGAGTTTCTTGCGACATTTGGGACACAACGCGCTCTTTGTCAGGACGTTAAAACTACGCCGGTGGGTTTTCAGCCAATTCAGGTCAATAATCCATTGCGGGTCGGACGGGGTGGTTACTTGCTTGTTCATACCAGCGCCCCCCTTAATTATCTCAAATGGTGTCTAATCCTGATTCGGCCATTCTGATCAGCTGGAGGTAGTCTGCCCTGATGCCCAGCGTCTCTGAGACCTCGCGGTCCACCTGGAACGGGTCGCCGATAAAGATCTTACCGACGCCTTCAGCCTCGCCTTCGGTCGGGTCTTCATCGTATTCGAGTTTCTGGCTGGCTTCGATAATCCCCATGTCGAACGGCAATGTGAAATAAAGATCGGCGATTACTTTATCGATACCCAGCTCGTATAGTGCTTCCCAGCCGCCCTCGGTTTCCTGGTATTTTTTCGTGGGTAATAACGACATCAGGTTAGGAATACTTAAATTCCCTTTTCCTTTGGCGACTTTCAACGGAGTGACGCTGATCAAATAATCGCTGGAAAGAATAACATTTGGAATCCAGAATGCCGGTACAGCCAGCGGTTTAGGCAAAGGATTATCTACTTCCACCCAGATGCAATCTTTCACATCCAGCATTAATACCCGCGGGAAATTATAGCCAAGCTTCTGATATATCGGCGCGACAGGTTCGCCGCTGTGCGTCCCTTCCAGCACCACAATATCGGCATCGCTGACCTTTCTGATCCCTTCGATGATAGATGTCAATAATTTGCGGCTGGTCGTGACCGGATAAGGCGCAGAATAAGCCGCATCGGGCTTGATCAGCACACGGCGCGCTACCGAAACCGCTGGCGGCGGTTCAAAGACAAATTTATCAGCCTCAAATATCAAGATTTCATATCCCCCAAGTTAATTATAACCTATTACAGAGCGGGTTTGAGGACAATAATCGTAGTTTCAGCGGGTAATTTTCCCGCTTTGAATTCTATTTCACTGGAATCCTTTTTGATAACATTTTTCTTTCCCTTGAGGAAATCATCCACGGTAGCCACAGGAAAATCGCAGCGGTCATCCCGGTAATGCATCGGAATGACTATTTTCGCTTTAAGTTTATTAGCAATGTCCCAGGCAGTCGCCGCGTCAATAGCCCACAAACCACCCACCGGCGTCAGCAGAACATCTACTTTCCCCAACTGCGCGATTTGCTCGTCGCTGAGCATATGGCCGAGGTCGCCGCAATGACAGAAATGGATACCGTCAACCTCCATCGTAAAAACGATGTTCTTACCGCGCTTTTGACCTTGCACCTCGTCGTGAAAAGCAGATATGCCGTTAAATTTGATCCCCTTTACCTCAACCGGTTTTGCTTCCCTGATGATCTGCGGACTACCCTCAATATTGACAATATAGCTGTGGTCGTTGTGGGCGTGACTGATGGTCACGATGTCCGCTGGACCTTTATATTCCGCGGCTTTGATCGGCCCGCCGGTTTTATACGGGTCAATGATTATTTTAATGCCTTTATCTGTGGTCAGCAGGAAAGAGGCCACTCCCAACCATTTAACTTTCATTAGCAATGTCTCCGGTGTTATTTAAGGAAAGGACAAGGTTCACCAGCGTCCGGGTCGGCACACCGGTCGCCCCTTTAACGTAATAGCCTTTCGGTTTGTCCAGCAGCGCGGTACCGGCAATGTCAAGGTGTACCCACGGTGTCTTCTCTGCGAATTCACCCACAAACAAAGCCGCGGTGATCGCCCCGGCTTTTCTGCCGCCGGTGTTTTTCAGGTCGGCTACGTCGCTCTTGTTCTGTTCTTTGTATTCATCGAACATTGGCAGCTGCCACATTTTATCGCCGGCCGAATTAGCCGCCGCAATCACCTTGTCGACCAATGCCTGGTTATTGGTAAAAGCGCCGGTGGTGACATCTCCCAACGCCACAACACACGCGCCGGTCAATGTCGCGATATCGATAATTTGCTTCGCGCCCTGTTTGTTGGCATAACCCAGCGCATCTGCCAGGGTCAAACGGCCCTCGGCGTCGGTGTTTTCAACCTCGATTGTCTTACCGTTCATCGCGGTCAGGATATCCGCCGGTTTCACCGCTGTCCCGCTGGGCATATTCTCGGTCGCCGCCACGATCGCCATCACGTTTACTTTCGGCCTAAATTGGGCAATCGCACTGATCGCCGCGATCACGGATGCTCCGCCGGCCATATCGCTCTTCATGTCGCCCATATCCGCCGACGGTTTTAGCGAAATCCCACCGGAGTCAAAGGTCAGGCCCTTGCCCACCAGCGCGATATCGATCGTTTTAGCGTTTTTGCCCTGGTATTTTAAAACAATGAATTTGGGTGGCTGCGCACTGCCCTGGGCCACACCCAGGAAAGCGCCCATCCCCAGCTTTTGAATCTGTTCCCGCTCGAAAACATCAACCGTCAGATTATATTTCTTAGCGATTTTTTTGGCTTCTGCCGCCATGATCGCCGGTGTCATGAAATTACCCGGTTCATTGACCATGTCGCGCGCCAGGTTTGCGGCTTCGGCCAGGATTGTACCGGTATTAACGCCGTGTTCAATTGCTGTTTTGTTTTTATTATTGCGATCGGTGATCATCAATTGCTCAATTTCACCCTGCTCCGATTTTTTAGACAGATGCCGGGTGAAAGTGTACAAACCGAGCAGAGCTCCTTCCGCGATCGCCTGTGCCGAAGTCTGCGCGGTGATGCCGTTAACTCCAACACCTGATAAAGTGACATCGATTTGTTTGGCGCCTTTTTTCCGTAACGCTCGGCAGGCATCGGCGGTAATAATACGGATTTTATCTTCTGTCAGATCTTCTTTCTTCCCAAGGCCAATGACCGTAACTCTGTCCGATGGTATTTTCCCCAGGCTGTGAATAACGGTGATTTCACTTTGTTTCCCTTTGATTTCACCCTGTTTGAGCAGTTTGGCGATCTCACCGTTCAGTGACTTATCTAAATTGGCTATATCACCGGCCGTTTTTTTCTCATCTTCAAAAATGCCGAGCAGGATTGCATCAGCTTTCGTTGTGCCGATATCGCCAATCCTAACTTTTATCTTCACTGTAAGCCTCCCGCACCTGATGGATAACCATTTGGCTGGCCACCTGGTTCATGTGCATTCCGGTACTGTGACATAGTTCTCGGTTTTGCCTGTTTGCAACTCTTGCATAGGGAGGGTATTTGGTAAAACACGGTAATAATAAAAAGTTACCCGTTCCCCACCCTGTCCTGCGCTATAATCCGCCCGAACAATCCTGCAAACCATAACACTCAGAAACCGGTTGGTCAGGTTCCAATTTATAACTATTATAGCATCTTTTTTTGCTGTTTTTAGGTAATATTTGTCTAAATTATGTAAATAAATAATATTATATGTAAACTAAAAAAGTAGGAAATTACACGTAGAAACAGACTAATATTTAATCCTTGACAATAAATAAAACTGTAAGCTGAGAGTTGATATCAATCCTCGGAGTAAAAAGCCAGGCTCGCGGCGCGTAAGCCTGATCGTGGGTGATATCCACCCAATTGCGGTAGGATTTGCCGTCGTAGATAATGTTCAGCGGCATGATACCAATAGCATACCGCTTGATTTTGGGATTTAAGCTACGCGGCTTTCTCCAATATCACTCTGGCATCAACCGCTACTGCTCCGTCCTTATATGCGAAAATGGGATTCAGGTCGAGTTCTTTGATCTCCGGCGTCTTCTCCACGAATTCGGAGACTTTGAGCAAGATATTTTCCAGGTTTACGATGTCTACCGGTTCGGAGCCGCGGTATCCCTGCAGCAATGGAAAACCCTTGATCTCGTGGACCATTTCTGCGGCATCTCTTTTCTCCAACGGCACGATACGGAAAGCAACATCTTTCAAAATCTCGACGAATATACCACCCAAACCGAACATCAACACGGGTCCGAATTGCGCGTCTTTGGACATACCGATGATCACCTCGACGCCGGGTTTAGCCATGGTCTGAACCGAAACACCTTCGATTTTAGCCTGCGGGAAGGCTTTTGTGATGGCTTTCATGATGTCATCATAGGCCTTGCCAACCTGCGTGGCAGTCTTCAATCCCAATTTCACACCGCCGGCATCCGTCTTGTGGATGACATCAGCAGAGGCAATTTTCAAAGCGACAGGGAAACCCAGCTTCTGGCTGATCTCGATTGCCTGTTCCCGGGAAACCGCCAGTTTTGTTTCAACAACACTAACGCCCGCTGTTTTTAATAATTCTTTAGCTTCAATCTCGGTCAGCAGCGTTCTGCCCTCCGCCCTGGCCTGTTCAATTATCTTGTTTTCCATCTGTGACCTCCAATCGTGATTCCCACGGTAACTAAATCGTAGCACAAACCCACCGCCGCGTTAAATCCGCGTGAATTCCAGATACAGTATTTTTTCCGTACCGGCGGTGACCTTAAAGCGTTCGTCGATCCGGTACCCGGTAACCCAGACAATACTCTCCCCTGATACGACAAGCGGGATGCGGTCGCGCCAGTCACGCGGGATTNNTGGCATCGAGCATAAATTGCCCGATCTTCTTCATCTCCGGCATACCCAGCGGCTGAAAACGGTCGCCGTGCTTGCGAGTACGCAATGTCAAGGCACCCACGATTTTAGCGCGATCAAAATGCGCCAGGAAATTATTGTTGCCACCGGTCGGCGACCCGGGTTTGATAACAGCAGCTTTAATCTGCCAGCCGGGAATATTTGTAGTACCGGGGGTTTTGATTGAATACTCTCCTTCCAACACCGGAAAAGGGATCAGCGCGGCATTGTCTTTGCCCAGTGTGTAACGGTCGTAATCGACGGTAAAAATTAACCCGTAGGGCAGGTGGATCTGTTTACCCGCCGGTTTCTCCAGCGCCGTTACCAATTCCTCGATGTGCCGCGCTTCGATATCCTTGAGATTACCCGCCGCGTTTTCTATTGCTAGCCGCAATATGTAGCGCCGCATGCTGATAGGCTGTTTAAGCAAAGATTTTTTATCCAGCAGGATATTTTCCAATTGCCGTACCGCCAATTTCTGATATAAATGAGCGGCGTTTTTTTCCAGATAATCAATATCATCGCCGGCGATTTGCGCCGTGCGCTGTAAAGCTTCTTTGACCTGGTGGTTGTAACTCTGTAATAACGGCAGCAATTCCAACCTGACCCTGTTACGCAACGGTTCCAGTGAAAGGTTGGTGGAATCCTGGCGCGGCTGCAATTTGTGTTCAATGCAATAGGCGGCAGTGTCGTCACGCCGCACCGCCATCAGCGGACGGACGACCGTTAATTCCCGCGCAGGGGATTGCTTTAAAGTAACCGGCTGCAAGCCGCGCAGTCCCCGCGTGCCGGTGCCCCTGACCAGGTGCAACAGAATTGTCTCCACATGGTCATCCAGTGTATGCCCGACAGCCACACGATTGGTACCTATTGCCGCTGCCGTCTCTGCCAGGAAATCGTATCTGACTTCGCGGGCGGCTTCTTCGAGCGAAACAGCGTGGGCTTTCTGATAAGCGCGGACATTACCCTTTTTCACCGTGCAGGGAATGCCGAGTTGCTTGGCCAGCGCGGACACGTATTCCGCGTCGCCGGTTGATTCTTTACCCCGCAGCTGGTGATCAAGGTGAGCCGCGTGTAATTTAATGCCCAGTTTGCATTGCAGACCGGCCAGAATATGCAGCAGACACACGGAATCATGCCCGCCGGAGACTGCGACTAGCAAAATTTGTCCTCTGGTGACGAGACGATTTTCCCGGATAAAGTCGTAGACTCTTTGCTCTAAGGGCGTTATATTGACCGGTTTTCTGGCCATATGCTTAACATTCACCTGATAACCGGCAGCGCCTACCGGTGCGAACCCAGCAGCAACTTCGTGCGTTGAATTGCTTCCGGGTAATCCGCAAAGCCCAACGCCAGCGCTACTTGTTCGGGGCGGCCGGAACCGCTTTCATCGCAACGCAACCGCATCCCCAGCAAACAGCCGGCCGTTCTGGCCTCGATCAGCCAGATATCATCGATCAAATGCCTGATGTCATAACTGCGCGTGCCGGTGTCCCGTTCATGGTGCCAGGGCAGGGTTTCCTGCGCCAGCAAACAATCGATCGAGGTTTTCACATCTTCCTCGGTCTTGTCGGTTTTCACCGCGACCTGGTATTGCGTAAAGCGCACCTGCGATTGTAACGACGACACATTCGGACTGATCGGCGTCGCCTCCAGCACTTTCATGCCCTCCGGTAATTGCCGGTTGACGGTATCCATGAACCAGTGCGGAGAAACAACTTTGGTGATGGAAATATCCATCAATTCATTGTCGGCGGTCACCCCTACCGAAAGCGGCACCGCCAGCGAAATACGCGGGTGCGGCGAAAACCCCTCGGTATATTCCAAAGGAATCTGAGCGCGCCGTAAAGCCCGCACCCACAGACGGATAATGTCCAGGTGGGAGATAAATTTCAATTCTTCGCCGCGGTAGAATCTGACTCGTAAACGGAACATAAAAATTGCCCTCGCTTCTGCCATCATAACAACCGCGAGGCAGGGTGTCAAAGATTCGGGAAAAAACCAACTCTATCCAAGGTAGTTAAAGAATGGCGTTAAGCCCTTCTTATAGAAAAAATCCGAGGCTATCCGAAAATAACTATTGGAATAAATTAATCTGGATTCCCGATCCGGTCGACAATCCAGGGAATTTAGGACAACCTCATTAAAGAGATGGGGTGTGGTGCCAGAATTATCATCGCTCTTCTTGGAGCGACTATATTTTTAGATTCGATGAAATAGATTCATTTCTAAAAACTCTAAGTAAAAAAACTTTACTCCTGCTAGAGATTCGAATAATTTACCCCTTATGTTATAATCAAAAGGTATGAAAATACTCGGCATCGAAACCTCTTGCGATGAAACTGCCGCTTCCGTCGTGGAAGACGGCACGAATATGCTTTCCAACGAGATCGCCTCACAGGTGGAGATCCACGCCCGTTACGGCGGCATTGTACCGGAGGTCGCCTCCCGCCAGCACACCCTGAGTATCATCCCGATCATCAAAGCCGCAATGAAAAAAGCCAATGTCGAATGGCAAGACCTGGCCGCCATCGCCGTGACCAACGGCCCCGGCCTGGCCGGCTCATTACTGACCGGCGTCAACGTCGCCAAAGCTATCTGCCTGGCGCAGAACCTGCCGCTGGTCGGCGTTAACCATTTGGAAGGCCATATGTACGCCAACTGGCTGACCGGCAATACACTGGAGTTTCCGTTAATCTGTCTGATCGTTTCCGGCGGGCACAGCGATATCGTGCTGATGAAAGGCCACGGCGACTACATCCTGCTGGGACGCACCCGCGACGACGCCGCCGGTGAAGCCTTCGATAAAGCCGCCCGCCTGCTGGGTCTGGGTTACCCCGGCGGGCCGGTGATCCAGAAAGCCGCCGAAAGCGGTAAAATTAACATTCCTCTGCCCAAGTCCTGGATCAAAGGCACCAACGATTTCAGTTTCAGCGGCATTAAGTCGTCGCTTTTACGCATGGTCACCGAAGACAAAAATATCAATAAAAACGATGTCGCCGCCAGTTTTCAGGCAGCCATTGTGGATGTACTGGTGACGAAAACCATTGATGTTGCGCAGGAATATAACGCAAAACAGGTCCTGCTGGCCGGCGGCGTAGCCGCTAACAAACACCTGCGTCAGACACTGACCGAACGCTCCCCATTTCCGGTGATCATCCCGCCCTTTATCCTGTGCACGGACAACGCTGCCATGATCGCTGCCTGCGGTTATTTCCGTTTCCGGGCCGGCAAAATCAGCAGCCTCGATCTGGATGTGATTCCAAATATGAAGCTGGCATAATAATAAATTCCCAAATTATAATTAACGAAAATCAAACAATCACCAATTTCTAAATTCTTGCAAATTCAAAACCAATCTAATACTCCAAAGAATGATTATCCATTCCAGCGCAGACTGGACCCCATAAGAAACCTCTCCACAGGTCCCTCTTCAGAATTTTAAGGCTGGATTCCCGATCAGGTCGGGAATGACAATTGAAGGAAATGACCTTATCACCGCTCTATTGTCATAGCGAGGCGCGTAGCGCCGTGCCAATTTCAGAATTGAGAGTAAATTATTTTGGGAACTGATTTGATAATGTACGATGCTTGATATTTGAATCTTGATTATTGTCAATTTGGATATTTGTATTTCGATATTCGTATTCAGAATTTCTTTATTGTTTGTTATTTTGTGCCTGGTATTTGGAATTGTTACCCCCCGATCACTCCGCATTCTTGACACCTTCCCTGTGTGCACCACTTCTTGTATAAATGCAACAATCCCTGCTGCCGTTGCGCAGAATTAACCTGTCCGTTTTTCAGCGCGAACTGCGCCCGCATGTGCCTTTCGACGGTGTTTGTTTCCACGGCCGGGTACTGACAATACAGGGCGAAGGCTTTCGTCGCCAAATCCGCCTGACCGTGTTCTTTACTCCACGCGTAAACAAACGGCAGCAGCACATTGACCGCCATGTCGTCCGCCCTGGACTGCCCGATCAACCATTTGCTCAGCCCCGGATATCCTTTCCCGAAATCATAACGGCCGGCCCAGTAGCCGTCGTCCGCAGCTTTTAACCCCTCTGCTAAAAAAGCCGCCCCCTTCTCTGTCGGGGCATCCTTGACCGGTTCCAGCATACCCGGCAAAAGCCCCATCCGCTGATACCGGTCAATCAGCACGCAAATCCCGGCCATGCGCCGCGCAGGAAAATTGGGCGGCCTTACCCGGAAAAGCTTCCAGCTGTCAAAGCTCATGATGTCGTTGCGCCGCATTTCTTCCCAGGCGCCTTCCAGTTCATTGACGTAACCATAGTCTTCAAACGGTGAATAGGTGCATTCCGGCCGCTGCGACGGCAATAAACCGGCCGTGCCTATTAATAGCGCGTCCAACCGCAGTAGCTTTTTACCGGCCTCATGTTCTGCGCGCACCAGCGATTCTAATGCCGTTAATGGCACCCTGTCCGCCAGTTCGCGGAACGGTTCCTGGTTATGGGAATATCCCAGCGCCGTCATCAACCCGCGATACAGGCACTGCCCGGCTTCTGCATCCTGTAATTCCTGCTGGAACCGGGCGGCTTTTTCGTAAAACCGCGCCGCTCCCGCCGCATCGATTATTGCGGATAGCCAATCCGTGGCGTAAGCCCCGGTCCCGGCGCAAAGCACCCGCCCGGATAAAAGAGCACCGGTTTCGTTATGCAGATACCGGTCAATCGCGACGGTTTGAATTACCGTGCCATTTTGCGCGGTGATGTCGCCCGGACAGTCATGCCGCAGCGCCACGTGTAAAATCACGCCGTTATAGGCCGGATTGAGGTGATGCCCGTGATTGCGCCAGTCGCTGGAGTTGACATGCACCTCGATATTCCCTTTAAAAGTGTGCCTGTCGATTCTGATCACCGCGTCCCGGAAATCCGAACCGGCGCCGTCGGTAGTTTTCCCGGGATACACAACCTGCAACCTGCGGCCCGATTCTGTTTTCAACGCACAGCCCGCGCTCAGCAGACCTTGCCAGGCCGCTGTCACCTGTTTTTCGTTGATGTCTTCGGGCATTTATTCAACCTCTTTTCCGACACGTTAACGTGTGCTGTTCCCGATAAATAAAGCCTGCCGAAAACGCAAGCCTTTATTTTTAATTATGTGATTGTTCCGCCAGTTCCCGGCTGAATACACGGTAAGCCGCCCGTCCGTAAAGCACAAAAAAGACTTTCTCCAGATGATTTTGCGGTGAATACGCCCGCGCCGCGGAGATCATGATCCGGGCGCACTCGGCCATGGGAAATCCACCGACGCCGGTGCCCAGCGCCGGCAAGGCAATACTGCGCACCCCGAGCTGATCCGCTTCCCGGAGCGCATTGATGGTTGCTTGCCCGACGATCACCGCGTTTGTCCGCAGATCCTGGCCCATGACCGCCGCGTGAATTATGTATTTCGCCGGTAATCTGCCGGGACTGGTCACCACTACTTCACCCACCGCAACCGGCCCCTTGCGCATGGCTTCTTCCTCGATCTCCCGACCACCGGTTTTTTTCAACGCGCCCGCCACTCCGGCTCCCATCCACAGGTGATTATTGGCGGCGTTGACCAGTACATCCGCGGCGACCTGAGTGATATCGCCTTCAATAATTTCTATTTTCACCATCTTTCCCACTACTTTCATGTTACACGTTTCCGTGTATTTTGTCAAGCTTATGTTGAAAAGGCATCCTTGCCAATATTTTTAAGGCGCATACGGCATCAAGTCCATGATGACAGCGACTGTATTCCGGCAACTCCTAATTTATTACTGCTAATTAATCACACCGTTTGACAGTTCCCCTTAGCCGCAGGTAAAATGACCTTTATAGGTTATGGAGTTACCTTAAAGTGATACCGGAAGAACTGAAAAAACTGATCGGCGCCAGCGGCAGCCCGCAAACCTACGAAGTGGAAAAAGGCGCCATCCGCCGTTTTGCCGATGCCGTCGGCGACTTTAATCCAATTTATTCTGACGACGAATACGCGCAAAAATCGCGTTACGGCGCAATTATCGCGCCGCCGGGCTTCTTCGGCTGGCCCACAAAACAGGCGCGCGGCAGTCCGTTAGCCGTTGACATCCCGCCGGAACTGGAGTCCGCTTTTGAACAGGTCGGTTACCCCTTATCGTTAGTGCTCGACGGCGGCATGGAATACGAATTCTTTGAGCCAATCCGCGCCGGTGATACATTAACGGCGGTGACAACCGTCCGCAATCTGCGTGAGCGCAGCAGCGAGACAGGNNCTGGCCGCCAAGCAGCAGTTGATGTTCGTCCGCCGCTCTGCTAACCCGCCGGAAAAGGAGCCCGCCCATGTCTGAACAACTTTACTGGGAAGACATCGAAGTCGGGACGGAGATCACTCCCCTGGCTAAAATCGCTACGACGCAAATGCTGGTCAAGTGGGCCGGGGCCTCGGGCGATTTTAACCCCCTGCACTTTGACAGCGCCTATGTCGAATCTGTCGGGCTGGGGCAAGTGATTATCCACGGCGCACTGAAAAGACAGTGGCTGATCCAGCTGATGACGGATTGGATCGGCGAACAGGGTACGTTGAAGAAATTCTCCTGCCAGTACGGCGCGATGGATTACCCCCGGCACATGCAGACGATCTCCGAACCGCAACCCGGCGAGACCTGGCACTGCAGAGGGAAAGTGACGAAGAAATATGTTGAAGGCAACCTGCACATCGCCGATTGCCGCATTGGACTGGAGAACGGCAAGGGCGAAGTCACCACTTCCGGCAAAGCCACCGTCATTCTACCCTCCAGATTGAATATCCCTTAAAAACCTGGATTAATTAAAAAAGTGACACCGGCAAAACAATTTACTGATAACTTGAAACTCATTATTATCAGCTCTCAATCACATAGATATCCGGCAGATTCCGGTATTGCTCGGCGTAGTCCATCCCGTAACCCACGATGAACTTATCCGGCACCGTAAAACCGCGATAATCCACGGTAACGGGTACTTTACGGCGTGACGGTTTATCCAGCAAACAGCACAGTTTAATCGAAGCCGGTTTCTTCTTGTGCAGCCGTTCCAACAGATAAGCCATGCTCTGCCCGCTGTCTACAATATCTTCCACGATCAGCACATCCCTGTCTTTGAGCGGAGTGTGCAAAACCTGCGCCATCCTGATTTTTCCGCTGCTCTCGGTGCCGCTGCCGTAGCTGGACAACTGCACGAATTCCAGCTCCAGCGGAAAATCCAGCCGCCGTGCCAGGTCCGAGAGGAATATCACAGAACCTTTCAAAACGCTGACCAGTAAAGGTTTGCGCCCTTGATACTCTCGCGTGATTTCTTCCGCCAACCGGTTGACCGTCATCTCGATTTCGCGGCGGGTATACAATACCTGCAGGCTGGCTGGATTATTTTGTTTCAATGACTCCTCCTGCAGGATGGGTAGCTTATTGATTTCAATGTCTATCCTGCACTTCGGCACGCTGCATCCGGCATACCAGCCCATCGGCGCAATTTTCACATTTCTCATTTTCCAGTTGAAAAGTAGTATGGGTGATATTGAATTTCTGCGCCAGTTCGCGGTTGATCGCAGCAGTTATTTCCGCGGCGCGGCTGAGCATCTGGTCCTCGATCAGGATATGCGTGGAAAGCGCGTATATCCCCGAGGTAATTGTCCAGACATGCAGGTCGTGCAGTTCTACCACACCTTTGATACTTTTTATCGCGGCAGTCACTTCATCCAGCGGAATATGTTTCGGTACAGTCTCCAGCAGGATATCCGTTGATTCCCGCACCAGATCGACGGCTCCCCAAAGAATAATGAGGCCGATCATCACCGCGATAATGGGGTCGGCGATTTTCCAACCGGACACGGCAATGATAATGCCTCCGGCGATCACACCGACCGAGGAGATCATATCCCCGAAAACGTGAAAGAACGCGGCGCGGACATTCAGATTGCTGTGCCGGTCGTGGTGCAGTAACCGCATCGTGATCAGGTTAGCCGCCAGACCCACCACGGCAACCACCAGCATGATTGGAGTTTTGACCGTGGGCGGGCTGCGGAAACGCTGATAACTTTCATAAAAAATGTAAATTGAAACCAAAACCAGCGTGACACCGTTGGCCAGCGCCGCGATGATTTCCGCGCGGTGATAGCCGTACGTGCGCTTAGTCGTCGCCGGTTTTTTCGCCAGATTCAGCGCAATCAAACTCAATCCCAAAGCCAGCGCATCCACCAGCATATGACCGGCATCTCCCAGTAACGCCAGACTGTTGCTCAGCAGCCCCCCGGCAATTTCCACCGCCATCATTACCGCGACGATGACTAACGAAAATTGTAATCCACGGCTGCTGTGATCCGAGTGGTGATTTGATTCAGTATAATTGTGTTTACTCATTTAATTAAATGATAACACAACGATTTAGCCAAGAAAGAAATGCTGAATATCGGAATTTTATTGACTAAAGTATTATAATAGAATCCAATACAAGAACAGCAGGATATTCAAAATAATTAATTGTGCATGATTTATGTTTAAACAAGGCGACGTAATTTCTTATTTAGAGATGTGTCAATACGAAGGTATTAGTCTGCAAAGAGGAATGAATTTCCATTTACGCAACAATATAAGTGTTATCCTGATGAGTTTAAGACAAAATGCCCCTTATGCAGATAGGATACAAGAAAATGGCCGTCTGCTAATTTACGAGGGACATGACGTATCCCTAAAAACTGAAACCCCAAATCCAAAGATAGTTTGACCAGCCAATGTATAATCCAGGCGGAAGTTTAACTCAAAATGGTTTGTTTTATGAGGCGGTAATAAAGTTCAAGGAACACAAAGCCATATTCGAGTTTATCAGAGTCTATGAAAAAATTCTTTCAGGAATCTGGACTTACAACGGATTATTTAAGTTAGTCGATGCTTGGCAAGAATTAAGTAATAATAGACAAGTATTTAAATTTAAATTAGAAATGATTGGAAATAATAGTAGCAATCTAACAACCGAAATTGACATCGAACATTCGCGTGTTATTCCTGCATCGGTCAAATTAGAAGTCTGGAAACGTGATAAAGGGTGCTGTGTTAAATGTGGAAGCCACGAAAACCTCCACTTCGACCACATTATTCCTTATTCTAAAGGTGGTTCCTCGCTGGTAGCAGAAAATATTCAGTTATTGTGCATAAAACATAATTTGCAGAAGCGCGACAATATTGAGCAAATAGTGGCAATTGCTTTTTAATACGGTTAACGTCCCTACAGCATTATCCTATTATAATCCCTTCTAATACACCAAAAAGCACCATCCCCGCTTTCTCAAGCAAGGGATGATGCTTTTATTACACTAAATATATTAATTGCCTGAAACTAATCCATGCTGAAAGGCGGATATTTATCGGTCAAAAGAAAACCATAGGCACCGACCCGTGTCATCCAGCGCATGAAACCGACAGAAAAGTTATACAGTCCCTTGGGGTAGTTACCGGTGAAGAGAATCACGAACCATGCAATAACCCCAATAATACCGGCGGCGATCTCAAGAAAATAGAGGACGATCAGATGCGGAATAAGAAGAAGACCTCGAAAGAAAGTAGTCAATCTGGACATTTTCTCATTATACACTGCATTAAAAGTGATGGGGTAACCCTTGACTTCCGGATTCTGTTGTGACATTTCTCCTCCTCTTTAATTACACCATTATTACCGGTGCATATGCGTGTAATTATAGTAATGTATTTGATTATTGTCAACTGGTATCGAAGTGCCTTAATACGACCTGGTCATTTGGTCATTCAGGTAAGCATCAATGCGCATATAAGTAAAACGTGAATTCCCGTAGATTTCGGTTGCGTTATATCCTTTTCAACTGCAGTCAAAAATGACCTCCAATTTTCTTCTGAATCAGAAAATCTCCTGGTATTTCGCCTTAAAACTCAAATTGCGGCCTCAACTATGCGCGGGAATGATAAAAGCGGATTCAGTGTTGATAAACTGGAATTTGTTTGATATATATTTATTAATAAATACATTTTTATTCTTGTTCGGTGAAAAAGAAATGGTGTCCGCGGGACACCATTTTAAATTTAACTTTTTGGATTTTGGGTTTTACTTTTGCAATCCCTTCGCCACGATCTCCGCCACATCCAATACCTGTACCTTGTTATCCACGCCCTTATCTTTTAGTCCGTCGGCGAACATCGTCATGCAGTACGGGCAGGCGACACAAACGGTCTTGGGATCATTTTTCAATGCTTCTTCCGTGCGTTCTATATTAATCCGGCTGCCCAGGCTTTCTTCCAGCCACATCCTGCCGCCGCCTGCGCCGCAGCAGAAACCGCGCTTATGGTTCCGCTCCATCTCTTCCGGCGCTTTACCGGTTGCTGCTTTGACTACTGCGCGGGGCGCTTCGTAGATACCATTGTGCCGTCCCAGATAGCAGGAGTCATGAATGACCATCTTGCCGACGTCAACCGAGCCGTTCAGTTTCAACTTGCCTTCGTTGATCAATTGATTGATCAATTCCGTGTGATGGATGACCTCGAACTTTGCTCCGTATTGGGGATATTCGTTCTTTAAAACGGTGAAGCAATGCGGGCATTCGGTGATGATCTTGGTCACACCTTTATCCTGGTACTGTTTGATATTTTCGCGAGCCATGCGGTCGAAGACATATTCATTACCCAGCCGGCGCAAACTGTCCCCGCAGCATTTTTCATCCTTACCGAGGATACCCCAGGTCACCCCGGCGGCATCCAGGATCTTGGTGATCGCGACTGTGACCTGCTTGGCACGGGCATCGAATGAACCGAAACACCCGACGTAGAACAGGTATTCGGTTTTACCGGCTTCGAAAGGTTTCACATTTAGGTCAGCCGCCCATTTGGCTCGGTCGGAAGGCGCGATTCCCCACGGGTTGCTGCGCTGTTCCATGTTCTCGAACAGGTTGAGTAATTCCGGCGGGAATTTGGATTCGATCTGCACCAGGTGACGGCGCATTTCGATAATCTTCGGTACATGCTCGATGTACACCGGGCAAACTTCCATACAGGCGTAGCATGTGGTGCAGGACCACAGCGCATCCTCAGCGATACTGCCTTCTTTACCGCCGCCGATCAAAGCTAATGACGGTTCTTTCTGATCCAGCAGTAATGGGCCGTTGGTCATTAAATTCGATTTGACATCGCGGACGATCAACCGCGGATTTAGCGGTTTCTTAGTGTAATTTGCCGGGCAGGCATCCTGGCAATAGCCGCAAACCACACAGGCATAAGTATCCATTAATTGCCTCTGGGTGAAATTATCCACTCTGCCCACGCCGAAGGTCTTCTGGTCTTTCAGATCGATCAGGGCAAGCTTGCCTTTCCTTTCCGGTAGCATAATATCATTAATTACTGCCGCGAACATGTGGAAATATCTGGTGTAGGCAATGATCGCCAGCACCACCAGCACGAAAGCCCAGTGCGCCCAGAACCAGAAGGTATGCCAGGCTGCAATATTAGTTGAATTGGTATAAAGATGCGCAACCCAGGCGCTGAGCGGTGGATTGGGTAAACCCAGGCCGGCAGGCGCAACATTTCCGGCAATCTGGGTGGCAATTTTATTCACGTGGGTAATCGGGTGCAGGAGCACCGTGATTAGAATCAATAAAGATTCCCAGGTCCGCTGCCCTTGCAGTCGGGTGGGATGGAAGAAAAACCGCCGGATAATGCCCCACGCCGCCCCGATGACGACAAACGGCGCCACAAAATCCATGATCCAGCAATAAACAACATAAACGGAATTATGCTCCATGGCCGGAATACCAAACCCGGAGGCAATGATAATGAAAAAGAAATAATAAGTGATGAAGAACAAAAATCCCCAGGCCATAAAGAGATGGCCGATGCCGGCCCGGTCTTTTTTACGGATATTCTTAAACTGGCACGACTGGATGATAAAATGAACGATGGCCAGGAATGATTGCTTCATGGTCCGGACAGGTTTTTCGCCATCACGACCCAATGAAATCAGTTTAGTAATCTGGAAAAATCGCTGGAAGAAAATGCCCGCCGCTAAGGCTGTCAGGCCCCAGAACAGGACATAGCCCCAAACGCCGCTAACTGGTTCCATTTGTNNTTGGGGTCGCGGTTGATGGCAATAATCACATCCGAGTCCTGCATCCCGACGAGGTGCTGAATCGCGCCGCTGATGCCGCAGGCGAAATAAATCTTGGGGCGGACGGTTTTTCCGGTCTGCCCGACCTGGCGCTCCACCGGCAGCCAACCGGCCTCGATGGTCGCTCTGGAACCACCCACCATACCGCCCAGTTCATCCGCCAATTCCTGTAAAATCTTGAAATTTTCCTTTCCCTGCATACCCCGCCCGCCGGAAACAATCACATCAGCGCCGGCAATATCGACATCGCCGCCTTTACGGTTATCGATTACTTCCAGCACTTTGACCAGTATGTCTTTTTCCGATAGCGGTAATGACTCCTGCACGATTTGACCGCTGCAGGCGGTGTTTTTCTGCGGCATCGGCATCACGTGCGGACGAACCGTGGACATCTGCGGCCGGGTACGTTCCGTCTTAATCGTCGCCATAATGTTGCCGCCAAAAGCCGGGCGTGTTTGCAGCAGAAAACCGTTCTCATCAATGCTTAAACCGGTGCAATCGGCGGTCAGGCCGGTAGCCATTTCCGTAGCCACTGCGCCCGCCAGATCTCTACCCAGACCGGTCGCGCCGACAAGCACAATCTCCGGTTTGTATTTGTTTATCAGATAACAGACCGCTTTTTGGTACGGCTCGGTACGGTAGTGTAAAAAGATGGGCGAATCGATCAAATAAGCTTTGGTCGCCCCGTAAGCAAATGCGTCCTGACAGAGATTATTTACCTTATCGCCGATAACGACGGCGCAGAGTTCAACATTGCGGGTTTTCGCCAGTCCGGCGCCAACTCCGAGTAATTCCCAGGAGACTTCCGCCGGAATACCCTCGCTCTGCTCCACAAAAACCCAAACGCCTTTGTATTCTTTAAGCTTCGCCGCCAGTTTGNNTCGATGGCTTCTGCCGGACAAATCCGGAGACAGCGGCGGCAGCCGGTACATTTTTGCAGATTAATAACCGGTTCGCCTTTATCGTTCATCTCGACGGCATCAGCCTTACATTCAGCCTGACAGCGCGCGCCGCAGGCAATACACTTGCCGGGTTTCAACCGGGCATGACCGAGGGGACGCCTGACTTT
>PMMG01000065.1 GCA_003162335.1 Dehalococcoidia bacterium | reverse complement strand
TCAATCAACTCATCGTCAAGATAGATGATGAAACAGACCTGCTGCAGCAAGCATGCGATCAGTTTGTAACCAACCGCCGGTTTGAATTAGGCTGGATAGGCTTGATCAAAGAAGGAACATATGATATCGTACCTTGCGCAACGGCAGGCAAAGATGTTGACTATTTATCCGGCCTGCGTATCACATGGGATGATTCCGAATATAGTCAAGGACCGACCGGTACGGCAATTAAAACCGGCAAAATGAGCATCGTCAAAGATATCGCGCAAGATCCGCGTTTTTCACCCTGGCGGGACGCCGCAGCAAAAAAAGGTTTTAAATCTGCTGTATCCTTACCGCTGGTTATCCAGGATAAGGTAATCGGTGTGTTAAGTTTATATTCATCCGTTGATGATGCGTTTAATGAAAAGGAGTTGTATCTACTGGGAGAACTTGCCGGTGATCTTTCACTCGGTATCGAAAAAATCCGGCGTAGGCAGCAGCATCTGCAGCTGGAGGAAACTCTGCGGCAGGAAAGAGACCGCGCACAAACTTATCTGGATATTGCAGGTGTTATGATGGTCGTCGTCAGTATCGAGGGCAATGTCTTACTGATTAACCGTCGGGGTTGTGAAATACTGGGCTACTCCGCCGGGGAAATAGTCGGTAAAAACTGGTTTTTCAATTTTGTCCCGGAGCGTAAACGTGATCAATCCTTTAAAACTATGCGGATGGTGCTGGCCGGCAAAATAAGTCCTATCGGGTATTATGAAAACCAGGTGGTAACAAAAGACGGACACGAAAGGACAATCTCATGGAATAGCGTTGAGCTGCATGATGAAAAGGGGCAGATTACAGGCATTCTCAGTTCCGGAGAAGATATCACCGAGCGAAAAAAAGCTGAAATAGCCCTGAAGGCATCGGAACAAAACTTCCGCAACTCGATGGAAAGTTCAGTAATTGGAATACGTATCGTTGATGCCGGATGGCATACTTTCTACGCAAATCACGTTTATTTGGATATCTTCGGCTATCAGAATATTGACGAAATCGATTTAGTCACCCCGAAGGAACTGTACACGCCAAACGGCTATCGGCAATACCTGGAACGTCAGGAAAAAAGAGCACGTGGTGAATACGTACCCGAAAATCTGGATCTCGAAGTTATTCGTAAAGATGGCGCTGTTCGCTATGTACAGACTTCCCGCAATGAAGTGTTATGGAATGGACAAAAGGAATACCAGATTCTCTGCAACGACGTCACCGACCTTAAAATCACGGAACGGGCACTAAAAATATCCGAACAAAATTTCCGTAACTCACTCGAGAACTCATTCATTGGTATTGATATTGCAGATTACCAGGGTTATGTCTATTACGTAAACCAGGCCTTTCTGGACATCTTCGGATATAAAAATATAGATGAAGTCAGAGCCAGTCCTCCGCATGAACATTACACGCCGGAGGAGCGTGCCCGTTATCAAAGCCGGTTAGATACTTTGAAACGCGGTGAACGGAACCCGGATCAAATCGAGATAGCTATTATCCGTAAAGACGGTCAAACGCGCCATCTGCAAGTGTTTCGCCGTGAGGTGATCTGGGACAATATAAATCAGCGTATGGTGCTTTTTAACGACATCACTGAACGCGTGCAGGCAGAAAAAGCGCTTCAGGAAAGTGAAGAAAAGTACAGGTTGATTGTCGAAAACAGCCATGATATTATCTTTACCCTCGATGCTGATGGAGTGTTAATTTACATTTCGCCTTCTATTAACAAAGTGCTCGGCTATAGCCAAAACGAACTTATTGGCAACACATTTACTTCGCTCATCCATCCCGATGACGTGCCGGGCGTTTTAGAATCAATACGCCTGAACATTCAACAAGGATTAAATACGCCCGGGGGAATTGAATTCCGCGCTCGCCACCAATCCGGGGAATGGCGCTGGCAAAATGGCATCGGCACCGTTGTGCGTGATAATAAAGGTTCATTTATCAGTTTCGTTGGCGTCATCCGGGATATCACCGAGCACCGGCAAATCGAAAAAGCGCTTCAGGAAAGTGAAGAAAAGTACAGGTTGATTGTCGAAAACAGCCAGGACATTATCTTCACCCTCAATGGTCCGGGAGAGTTTATTTATGTGTCGCCTTCGATTAAAAACATCCTCGGTTATAGTCCGAACAAAATAATCGGTCGTCCTTTTAATTCTCTGGTACATCCCGAAGACATACATATTATCCAGTCCGCAAATGCCGCTATAGATGCCGCAATTGGGGAATATCATTCTCCGGATATCCAATATCGCGTCCGCCATGCTTCCGGGGAATGGCGCTGGATTTCCTCCAAGGGAACAATAATATTAGGTAAAGATCGCAGCCAAAGTAATTTCGTCGGCATCGCTAATGATATTACCGAACGCAGGCAGGCAGAACAAGCGCTGCAGGAAAGCGAGGAAAAATACCGGTTGATCGTAGAAAACAGCCAGGATATTATTTTCACGCTTTCCGCTGCAGGTGAGTTCGTCTATGTATCTCCTGCTATTACCGGGGTTCTGGGTTATAACCCTGCCGAACTCATTGGCAAGTCTTTTCTCTCGATTGTTATGCCGGAGGATTTGCAATTATTACGGGATATAATACAGCGCACACGCAACCTGCAGGGTGATTATCAATACCCCGACCTTGAATACAGGGTCCGTCACCGTTATAACGGATTCCGCTGGCTTTTTACCAAGAGCACTATTATGCGTGACAAAAACCGGAACTTCCTTAATTTCCTCGGCATTGCCAATGACATCACCGAACGTAAAATAACAGAAGAAGCTCTTAGAGCTTCGGAGGAAAACTTCCGCAACTCGATGGATACCTCCATCACCGGTATCCGCATCTCCGATATGGAAAACCACACCATGTATATCAATAAGGCGCTGATGGATATTTTTGGCTATACCGATGTTGAAGAGGTCAGGTTAAAACCGCCGCATGAATTTTATACGCCTGAATTCTATGCCGGTTATCTTGAACGGAATAAGCGACTGCACCGCGGGGAACCGATGCCGGCTCAGGTGGAACTGGATATCGCACGCAAAGATGGCACTATCCGGCATTTGCGGGTAGCGATGAAAGAAATACTATGGGACCGCAATAAAAGGTTTCAAACAATATATAGCGATATCACCGAAGACAAGAAAGCAGATGAAGAAAAACAACGAATCGAGGAAAAAGCCCAGGTTGCCAGTAGATTAGCCGCCATGGGCGAAATGGCTGCCGGCATTGCGCACGAAATTAATAATCCGCTCACCGGTGTTCTTGGTTTTTCTCAAATTATGATCGCCAAAGAAAACATTCCAGAAGAAATCAAGGATGATCTCAGAATGATCGCCGAAAGCAGCCAGCGTGTCGCCGATATCGTGAAAAGGCTGCTTACCTTCGCCCGGCAGGCCAAACCGGTGAAATCATTTGTTAATCTGAACGATCTTATTGATAATACACTCAAACTGAGGGATTATGTATTAAAGACCGCCAATATCGAAGTTGTCACCCATCTGGATCCCGATCTACCTTGGTCGTATGTAGACCCTGGTCAATTACAGCAGGTTTTCCTCAATCTGATCGTCAATGCCGAACAGGCAATGAAAGAAACACATGGAAAAGGCACATTGTCTATCAGCACCGAGACGAAAGAAGATGTTATCCGCATTGTTTTCCGGGACGACGGCCCGGGTATCACAAAAGAGAACATGATACACGTTTTCGAACCTTTCTTCACTACTAAAGCCCCCGGAGAAGGGACGGGTTTGGGGCTCAGTCTATCACGTTCAATTATATTGGAACATGACGGGAAAATGAACGTTGAAAGTAAGCCGGGACACGGCGCCGCTTTCATTATCGAATTGCCCATTATCGAAGTCCCTCCACCCGTTGTTGCGACCGCAGATGCAGTTGTCAAACCGCAGCCCACCGTCAGCCGGAAAGGTAGAATTCTTGTAGTTGATGACGAACCCGTAGTCAGAAGTACTCTTGCCAGAGTGCTGACCAAAATGGGACATACAGTGGATGCAATTGCCGATGCCGGCAAAGTGATCGAGAAACTCGAGTCAGGCGCTGTCTATGACTTGATCCTTTCTGATGTCAGAATGCCGGGTATGAACGGAATTGAATTGTACTCTCGTATCCTGGAAAAAGCTCCGGCGATGAAAAACANNTATCCTATCTTGCCAAACCATTTGATATTGAGTTACTTAAAGAAAAAACTAATACAATGATGATGGCAGGGCAATCTGGTGACAGCCCCGGAGATGGTCAAATGAAAGCGCCTGATTAAATGATCCTGATCGTCGATGATGAAAAAGTAGTGCGTTGACTCTTCCTTGCCGGTTTAGCCGACACGCGCCATCCCTGCCCTGATGCCGGTAGTGTCGTAGAAGTAAAATAACAAACTAAAAAGAACCTCCATAACGGAGGTTCTTTTTTCGGCATTACTTACTGCTGTTACTAATGGTCTTTTAGTAGTCCGAACTAATGAATTACTCTTGATAGCGCCTTATTTTATATTAAAATTGTATATGTGGTGGTAAAAAGTGTTTCCAATTAATTATGATAATATCAAACGATTATAATTCCCGGTTTACTTAAATATTGTTACGCGCCGAATGTTGACTATTTTCTAATCCTATTCCCATCTGAAAAACCGGATCGAGATGATCAGACAGGCGGCGATCCAGGCGCCCATGATCAACCATTTCTGCCAGATATCACCGATTCCGCCGCCGTTATATACAACCGCCCGTAATGCATCACCCAACTGGGTAGAAGGCAACACTTTAGCAGCATTCCCCAGCCAGGTAGGCAGCAGGCTGTTTGGGAAAAATATACCGCCCAGGAACATCATCGAGAAGTATACTATCTGGATGATTGGTGTAGCGCTGCGCAAAGTTTTAATCAACCCGGTAAGCGCAAACCCGATACTCATAAAGCACAAAGCGCCAATCGAGAGAGTTAACCAGAACAGTGCCGTATTACCCGTAAGGTTAGTTTTAAAAGCCGCCCCGCTGATGGCAACCAATAAAAGTGTTTGTACGATAATAACCACATAATGCTGCAATAACTGGCTGCCAATCAACGTTGTTCGCTTTAATGGAGTCAAAGCCAGGCGGCGGTACACTCCGGCCTCGCGTTCCTGCACCAAACCGGTAGCTGTCCGCATAATACCGGTTACCATCGCTGCCATCACTACGATGCCAGGTAAAAGATAATCGATCGACCGAATGTTCATTCCTTCCCATTTTGAATTACCGTAAATTGCGCCAAAAAGCAGAATAAACAGAACAGGGAAGGCCAGTGTCCAGAAAAGTTCGTCTTTTCTCCTCAGAAATAATCTCATTTGCATACTGGTTTGTCGGATTAACGTATTCATTATTATTCCTTTTTATTCCCTTAATTTCCGGCCGGTCATTGCCAGAAAAACATCTTCCAGCGTTGCCTGTCTAACCGAGATATTCTGCAGTTCGATATTGTTGTCGTAGCAGAGATTGGTCAGATCTTTCAAAATCCGCGATACGGCTTTTGTACTCACCGAATACTTGCGGGCGCTCCCGTTATTTACTTTGCAGATGCCGGGAATTTTTTTCGCCAGGCCGTCCAGTTCTTTGGATGTGGAAAATTCAATTGATGTTGCCAGTTCGGCTTTATTGATCAGGTTGTCCGGCGTATCCATCGCGATGATCTTCCCCTGGTCGACGATCGCCAGGCGGTGACACAACTGCTCCGCTTCTTCCATATAATGCGTGGTCATGACCACCGTTTTCCCGCGCTCTCTTAATTTCTCGACAATGCTCCAGATGTTGTGACGGGCCTGTGGGTCCAGTCCGGTAGTCGGTTCGTCCAGGAAAATCAACTCCGGGTCATTTACCAACGCTAAACCCACGCTCAAACGCTGCTTTTGTCCCCCGGAAAGTTTGCTGACCTGGCTGTCCTTTTTCTCTGTCAGCGAAACCTCGTCCATGATAATTGCCGCCGGAATCGACTTTGCGTAATAGCCGCCAAAAAGCTCGATGGCTTCTTTCACGCGGATGTTATCATACAAACTCGTTGCTTGCAGCTGTACGCCAATGATTTCCTTGATCCGTTGCGGTTCTTTTAACGCATCGATGTTGCATACCTTAATAGTACCGGCATTCGGTTTCCGTAAACCCTCGATCATTTCCACGGTTGTTGTTTTACCGGCGCCATTCGGCCCCAGTATGCCGAATACTTCTCCCTTTTCTACATTAAAACTGACGCCGTTTACCGCATTTATGTCACCATACTTTTTCTCCAGATTGGTCACTTCGATGATGTTATTCATAATGTTCTCTCCATTGATTTACCGTGTTTCCGGCCTCCCTCATACAAGATAAACTCATTGATAGATTCAGTATAAAAAGAAATCCCCCCTTGATGCGCCGTGCATTCGGGGGGATTTAATACTGGATAGGTAACCAGATTAGATACTGGTCACTTGACCAAGTGGTGTTTTACCGCGATGGCGACGGCTTCGGTGCGGCCGGTTACTCCCAGCTTGGACAGAATATTACTGACATGAAACTTTACCGTTGATTGGCTGACAATTAACCGTTCAGCAATTTCATTATTGGAGAGTCCTTCCACCATTAAGGCTAAGATTTCTTTTTCGCGTCCTGTCATGTCCACGTGCGTCTCAACCGGCGCATTTACGTTTGTTATTAACACTTGCGCTGCCTCCGGTGACAGACTTGGCTGCCCCGCTGCAGCGCGCCGTACCGAATTTACCAGTTCTTCCGCGGAAACATCCTTCAATAAATAGCCGTTAGCGCCTGCTTTCAATGCCCCTTCCACGTATTCCTTTTCTTTAAAACTGGTCAACGCGATAATTTGAATTTGCGGCCAGCGTGTTTTAATCGCTTTTATCGCCGTTACACCGTCCATCTTGGGCATCAGTAAATCCATTAATACGACATTGGGCTGCAAGCGCTCGCACAACCGGATCGCTTCCTCCCCATCTCCCGCTTCTCCCACCAGCTTCAAATCATCGTAAACGGATAACACCGTGCTCAATCCGCTGCGTACTACCATGTGATCATCCACCAGTAACACCCGAATTGGATTTGCTTGTGTCATTTCGCTACCTCCCCGGCACTCTCATGCCATGTCACTGTAATTTCAGTTCCTTCGCCTGGTTTACTTTCAATCTTTAATATAGCGCCTATTTGATTTGCCCGCTCATTCATATTCCCCAATCCAAAACTGCCCGGCGCTACCTGATCAACATTAAAACCATGCCCGTTATCTATGATATCCATTACCACCTGCTGTGGTTGACAGTGCAGGGTTATCTGGGCCCGGCTGGCGGCGGAATGTTTTGCGATGTTATTCAAGGATTCTTGCGCGATGCGGTAGAACGCGATTTTAACATCAGTCGGTATTACACAAGAACCCTCAACCTCTAGTGTGACCGGCACCCTTGCTCTCCCGATCACCGACTCGGAAAGTTGCCGCAGCAGATCACTCAATTCAGCATCTGCCAGCGCTGTCGGCCGCAACTCAAACAACAATGTTCGCATTTCGGCCAAAGCGCCCCTTGTCAATTGCCGCACTTCTTCCAGTTTTTTCAATCCCTCATCTTTATTACGCTCCCACAAACGCGGCAGTACTTCGGCGATCAGACTGGTCGAAAACAGTGTCTGACTGACCGCATCATGCAGGTCGCGGGCCAGCCTTGTGCGTTCTTCTTCCGCCGTTTTTTCTTTCAGTTGTTCGGCTGCCTGATCTTCAGCCTTCTTTTGCTGAGTGCTGTCAATCCCGATACATAATACTTCTTTCAAGTGGTTTGCCTCATCAAAAATGGGTTTATATGTCCAGGTAATCCAGACTTTGTCTCCGTTTTTCCGCAAGTTTTCCTGCTCATAATGCAGGTATTTCCCGGGGTCTGCTGCAACAGCTTCTACCAGTTTATCCGGGACCTGACCGGCAGAGGTAAAATACGGCAGGATGGTCCCTGCCAGGTTATGTCCCATCAATTCATTTTCGTTAAATCCGAAAAAATCAATGCCGTATTTATTTACAAAGGTAATGTTGCCGATCGTGTCAATTTCCATGATCACGGAATTTGCGTTGTCGATAATGTGCCGGTATTTGATTTCACTTTCGGCCAGAGTTTCCTGGGTAACTTTCCGTTTTTCAATTTCCCGCTGGGCAAACCAGGAAAAGAATATCACTGATAGGCCCGCGGCGATCAATGCTACCGGCCAGACGGCGCTGAAATTCGATAGAAATCCGAAGCCGACAAATAGCAGGATGAACCCGGGTATCAGACGGTTGAGCGAAGCGGACCGGTCGGAGCTGGAAAAGTAGTTGAATACCGTCTGGAAAATGAATATCGCACCGATTCCGATGAGTAAATACTTCCAGATATCATCTGCTGTTATCAGTTTTTGATTTGTGATAATGAGCAGAACCGCCCACAATATCAGCACCAGACCCCAGAAAACGTAGCGGCCCGGACTTGACTGCTTTCGCTTCTGTCGATTTTGTTCTTTTTTTAACCGTCTTAAACGCCGGAACTCGCCGTGCAATTCTTTGAAACGGCGATCCGGGCGCCCGTACTCATCATCTTCAATGTTGTTACGGGTATCTTCGGTGTTCTTTTCATCGGGCATATCTGGCCACCAAACTCAATTAAGTAAAGTAATTATAGCATGCCAAATTTTCATATTTACACATTTTCGCCCGATTCCCGCTGCTGTTCCCCACATCTACCATATTCCTCCCAATATTACAGCCACTCCCGCACCGATGAGAACGACGGGCCACCACTGGGCAAAACCAGCCAGAAACACAGCACCCAGCGCAATCAGAACAGCCCCCCAGACGAATTTATGCCTCCGTGAATGATGGAATTCCGGTTCGCGGTATTGAACCAGACCACTAACGATTGAAATTACGCCCAGACCAATAAGCAACCACTGCCACCATGCATTACCTGATACCCACCCTTGCTGATCTGCCAGGAACAAACCGCCCAAGAGAATTAAAACAAGACCTGGAAACAGGGCGTGAAACGGGCGATTACGCCTCGCTTCCATCCTTTTTCTTCGCCACTCCCAGCGTTGTGCCCGCCAGTCCTGACAATTGCATCCGTCGGTTCCGGGAGTTGTCTCTGTTTGTGATTTGTTCTCCGAATTATTGTCTGTCATTTCCATCCTCCGTCATTATGTATTCAAATAAAGCGTTACTTTGTGCCTGATACTCAAGGCAGGAAGAGAACCAATCTCTTTTTTGTTTATTGCGTTCCGGAAAGTTTATGCCATTAACCGCCCTGCCAGAACGGATCTTGCTCCGTTTCATCCTAGCGCTATCCGTTATTTTTTGCTTTTCCATGTTCTGACTTACCAAACTTACTCCGGACCCGATATTTTCAGTGTAAACAAAATGCTTTAATATAACGCTATTCATACAGGGGGAATCACGGTAGACGTTAGGACAGTCTTTAACTGGCCGGTTGGGGAGGAAACCTTTTACCCCGAATAAAAAAGATTTACCAAGTTAGCTTCTGGTCAGACGGTCTGACCAGAAGCTGTTTTGACAATTATGTCTACTAATAAATATACTGTAAATAAATGACAAACTCTAAAAACGCCACGCCTTTCATCCCGGAAAACTACGACAAATCGGTTCGCGAAGTGATTCCGTTTTACGACACCATTCTAACCGAAAGCGTAGATATTGTCAGAACCGTCAAACCCGATGTGAAGCAATGGCTGGATACAGGGTGCGGTACCGGATACATGGTAGAGAAAGCTGCGCCATTATTCCCCGATGCGACTTTTATCCTGGCTGACCCATCCGGGGATATGCTAAACGCAGCCACACAAAGATTAAAATCATATCCAGATCACCGCGTGAAGTTCCTGCCGCCAACACCCACCGAAGGTTTACCGCCATACATCGGGGAATTCAAACCGCAGGTAATCACCGCTATCCTGTGCCATCACTATTGCCGCCCGCGCCAAAGGCGAATAGCTACTGGAATCTGTTACAGTCTGCTAGAAAGCGGTGGTCTATATGTAATGGTAGAGCATGTAATGCCTGACTCAATGGCGGGAATCCATTTATCTCTCGAACGGTGGAAGAGATTTCAGATTGAGCAGGGGAGAACAGCCAAGAAGGCAATAAAACACACCAAACGTTTTAATTCCGAATATTTTCCAATCACGATAAATGAACACATCAATTTACTTATAAAAACCGGTTTTCAGACAGTAGAACTATTCTGGAAATCGCATATTCAGGCAGGTTTCTACGCGATCAAATAGTCAATGTCCCTGGTGTTTGGCCTTTCTTTTTTCGATCTTTTTTGTAACTTGTAATCATCTTGCGCGCTTTCTCTGACTTTTCTCTCTCGCAGTCTGGCTTTCTTTTTGCTCTGCTTGATGGATTCTTTAATTATTTCGTAGGACGCTTTGACGCCAATTTCACTTTTAAGTTGTTGGCGATCTCCCGCTTTCTCCGCTTGGGATTGCCGTTCACGGGATTTTCGGGCATTGCGGAAATTCCGTCGGTGAATTTTAACTGATAATAGTTATTGAGGAAATATTTATAAACTTCAGTGTCCGCAGGTTCTTTTCTGAAAACCACTCAGCAATATTGCGAGGCGCCTTTATCTAAAATTGTAAAAAGCCAGACCCACCAGGGATCTTCAAAGAAAACAGTAAGACTATATAACGTACCTTCCCCCAGCAAACAACTGAAAATGAAGAACGGACGACCCAAGGGGAAGGCTACTGATATCGGTGATAACTGATACGCCCGGACTACCAACCGGACCGTGTTTTTATCTTCAAATATTCGTTTTTACTTACTATTTTACTTCAAACCTGACCGCCAGACAACAATTTATCATCAAGAAAACAGAGAAGGCACGCTGTGAGAGATTATTGCCTCCCTTCAGAGCGTGCCTTTAAACTCAGATTTTTCTTTGCCAGACTAAGGCGCAGTGCCGGTCGTCGTGGTAGCGCCTGTTGGTGTAGTGGTGGTGCCTGTAGTGGGGGCAGTCGTAGTCTGCGTAGTAGTCGTAGAAGTTGCAGATGTCGGCGTTGTCGTCACCGATGTAGTCGCAGGTGTTACCTTCGGGAGAGCATTCACCATTTTGTTTACTTTGCTATTTATCCATGTTAAGGTTGCGCTATCCAAAGATGTAGCCCCATTCAAACCGTGGACAGTAATTTTCTCTTTCCCCTGCTCGGTTGTTTCCCAATTACTCAGAGCCTGATTTTTCAATGTGGTGATTTGATCACTTGTCAATTTCATAGAATCTGATTTCTCGGAAATCCATAGCAGCACATAGCGCGTGGTCAAGTCGCTACCGGTGGTATCTGACGATTGTACCACGGAGACGGGCGCGCTGCATTTTCCTACATCTAATCCGGCAACAGCCGATTCTAGTTGGGCATTGATAATACCTAACGGCATCCACCCCTGATCGCCGCCGTTCACCCATCCCGCAGTAGTTGAATCTGCCGCGATCGTCGCAAAATCAGTTCCACCATCTACTTTTGTTTTAACGGCAGTCGCGGCGTCATTGGAGCTAAAAACCATCCACCAGAGATGAACCTGAGGCGCTGTATCCTGCACTTTGGCTGATAGAATATCACTTAGACGCTGCTGTTGAATTTCGCGGCTGACGATGTCCCGGTACTCACTCGAGGAGAGACCGGTGCTGGACAGCTGCTGCTTATACCATTTATTAAAATCAGCATCACTAATGCTATCGTTAGTTCCCTTGGCCTGGTTTTTCAAGAAGGTATCAATATCCTGCGAAGTGACCGCAGTAACACCTTCCGCAGCGCCTTTTTCTTTGATGGTCAGTTCATTGATCAAACTTTGCAAGGTAGAAGAAGGATCGCGATTGGACGTGGCAACTACCCGCTTCAGAAAATAATTGGTTTTTACATTTTGATTATCAACCGTTAAAATCGAACGCTGCATCGGCAGTATTGCCACCAGAAATACCGTAACCGCGACGGCAATTACCACAACTGCGGTTAAAACAGAAAAGGTAATAATATTATTTTTTCTGGCCAACGCCTTTTGCTGTGCGTGATCCACTTCTATTTGAGCTTTCCTGCCGGCTCGGGGCGGTGTTTTTTTAACAGGTTTCGGGGGATGAACACTTTTTATGTTAACTGGATTTTGTTTATTTTCATTTTGTTGGGATGTTTTTTTTGCTGGTTCCCGTGGATTTGTCATATTCTCCTGACCTACTTAGTTAATTTTTCTATTATTATAACTGAAAGTTCATTGAAGTGCATTAAATCCTATATATTTTATCATTGAATGGTTTAAGGCTTTCTTCGAAAAATATTTTTTGTTTTCCCTCTTGTCAACCATGTATTTCGGGTGGAGAATTTAATTAGGAGTATAGTTCGATGAACAAACCTTTACAAAAATTTACTACCCGCCTTCGATGGCATCTAATGTCAGACCGCGAACGATATGCACAACTTTGGGCAAAATCACGCGCTCACTGGGATATAGTCTAATTGTTTGATTTAATCGCAGTATGACATTACAGCCGATTTCGAATTACAATATGTAACAGATTGAACAATTATTCTATCCGATGAGATAATTTGGTAATTTTACTTATATCTTGTTGCATGATTTTTTGAATAACTCTTTGCGCCGGATGATTTTATTTTTGCTACACGGTTCCTGTTTACAATGCTAGTAGACCCAATTCAGGATAACTTTTGTGTTGACCTGCTGCGCCGCTGCCAGGGTCGCAGGAGCGTAGTTCGTAAAAATCAGGTGGTATTTACCGGGAACTGTAATTGCCTGGTCAATACTGCCGCTGGACATCAAACCTGAATCAAAAAGAATATGGACAGTCTTCGCTTTCAGCCAATTGGTATAGGTTGAGTCATCCATTATATAGACTTCAATATGATTGGGAGCACCACCGAAAGTTCTGAATGTTCCGTTGACGTTCACCTGTTTCATTGCCGCGGTGACGGTAAACGCGTAGTCAAAGTTTGTCTCTGCGCTGACACTGATATCGCCATCGACGAGCGACTGGCTTTGAGGTCCGGTTACTGTAGGAGTCGTTGTTTTCGAATTACTATTACCGCAAGCAGTCATCATGCATAAAGTACAAATAATTAAACCGGTAATAATAACCCGTATATATTTTCTCACAAATTCAGAATAAGTAAATCTACCGAATTTGTCAATGTTTAAGGCCATTTCTTAGAACTCGCTTGATTATTGTGCATTATTTATATTTTACACTAATTCATGTTTTAATATGATTTAACAACTTGACAAACATGTAACCTCAAATTATCATGTAAATAATTAATTATTTAATTACATAGTTACAGAAGGTAAATATGTCTATCCCATTTATTGAATACAGGGAGCGCACCAGTAAATCGCTAAGCGCGATAGGCAACCCGATCAGGATTGAAATTGCCTTCTTGCTGGGCATGCAAGGATCTCTCAATGTAGGGCAGATCGCTGACCACTTTAAAATAAGCCGACCGGCTATTTCAAATCATCTGCGTGTCTTACGAGAAGCTAAAATAATTACCGCCGAAAAAAACGGGCAGGAGGTATTTTACTCGCTTGACAGAAAATCCATTGAAGATGCCTTGAACGTAATCCTGGATATGGTACATATAAGCGCTAATCAACAGTGTACCAAGCGGGGGGGAAAAGCGTGACAGAAACAAACTTCTACGCTGCTATTCAACTACAGCAAACCGATTCTCTAACGCTAAAACTCATCCTGAAAAAAAATTTACCGATACCTGCTCAGCTAAAATCCAATCAGGTTTTAATCAAGATGATTTATGCGGCTGTTAACCCCTCGGATTTTATGGTGATACGTGGCCAATATGTGGTGAAGAAGACACTCCCTGCAGTACCCGGAACTGTGGGAGTCGGAGTTGTAATTGCAACCGGTAGTGCGATCCGTTCAAGATGGCTGAAGGGAAAGAGGGTCGCCTGTGCGGGAAACTATACTGGTGACGGGACATGGGGACAGTACATGCCTGCCGCCAATACATCAGTCATGCCCCTGCAAAAACGTATATCCAACGAAGTCGGGGCAAATCTGTTAAGCAATCCAAATACCGCGCTAGCGCTTTTTCACGGCCTTAAAAAAAGACGCGTCAAATGCTTTATCCAGACCGCTGCGGCAAGCGATATCGGACAGCTGCTGCAATGTGCCGCCAGAGAACACCGCATTCAGGTTATAAACATTGTCAGGAAGCAGGAAGATGTCGATTTATTGCAATTGAAATTCGGATTTCCCACATTAAATTCGTCGGCAGTTAACTTTGACCGGGAACTGGAGACGATTACCAAGCGATTTCAACCAACGGTGTTTCTCGACGCAGTTTCCGGAGAAATGACATCGCGCATTGCGCAAGCACTTGGAACAAGAGGGCAGATAATCCTCTATGGAATGCTTCCAGAGCGAGACCCGGTCATTGACGAGGGCGTATTCAGCCGGAAGGACCTGCGGCTGGAAACATTTTCAATCATGCGTTATCTGGAAAACCAATCCTTACCCGGGATGTTGCGATACGTATTGCAACTTCAAAATTTCGGACAGAAATACACCGGGGCGATAATTCGCGGTATTGTCAGCTTACCGCAACTAATGCGAGATTGGCCGGATTACGAGAAACAATCAGGTTTGGGCAAATATCTGCTCGACCCGTTCAAAACCGGATAAAGAAGAATCAATAATATGAAAAATACGGCTTGACAGGGAAAATACAGCCGTGCAATAATTAAGCTGGTTTAATTAAGGCGACTTAATTATTGTGTAAATACAGGATGCGAGCAATAAATATGTGTTAAAATTACTTGGTTGAATTTGAATTCACTTAATTTACCCTTCAGATAAATTCGGTATTTAACACAATTATGGAGGACGCGGTGATCGAACAAACCAAACAATATAAACGGCGTTGGTTAGCGCTGGGTTTCCTGGCTTTCGCACTATTGGTCATTTCACTGGACAATACGGTCTTAAATCTGGCCCTGCCCGCGATATCGAGGGACCTGGGAGCGACGTTGAACGGCTTGCAATGGATCGTTGACGCCTACACACTGGTATTTGCTTCTTTGCTGCTGACAGTCGGATCCATAGGTGACAGGTACGGGAGGAAAAGACTGCTGATGGTTGGTTTGAGCATCTTCGGTATCTTTTCTCTCGGCGCTGCTTTATCCAGAACCACCGGCATGTTGATCGCGATGCGCGCGATGATGGGCATCGGAGGGGCTGCGATAATGCCCTCAACATTGTCCATCATTACGGCTACCTTCCGTGATCCAAGAGAACGCGCCCAGGCCATCGCAGTCTGGGCTGCCACATTTTCCCTGGGCACCGGAATCGGGCCGCTGGTGGGCGGCTGGCTACTCACACATTTTGAGTGGAGCTCAGTATTCTATATCAACCTGCCGGTGGTTGTAATCGGCGTTGTTGGAGGGTGGTTCTTTATTCAAGAATCAAGAGCCGAAAAACCACGCCGAATAGATGTTCCAGGGTGTATCCTTTCCATGGCCGGTCTGTTTTCACTGGTCTACGGGATCATCCAGGCAGGAATCGACGGCTGGACAGCACATAATGTATTGATTGCTTTTGCCGCTGCCGCAGTAATCCTGACCATATTCGCATTCTGGGAACTTCATTCTGATCATGCAATGCTGCCGTTGAGATTTTTCAAAAACATGTCATTCACGGGGGCAAATATCGCCCTGACACTGGTCGCTTTCGCCATGTTCGGCTGTTTCTTTTTCTTAAGCCAATATCTCCAAACAGTTCATGGTTATAGTCCATTACAATCAGGGATACGGTTATTGCCAATGGCCTTTGCAGCGTTCGTCGGCGCGATGTCCTCTGCCAGTATCGCTCATAAAATAGGGACTAAAATAACCGTCGCGCTGGGAATTTTTATTGCCGCTTGCGGATTATACTATTTCAATCGCATTGCGGCAGTGAACACCAGTTATCTTGATATCGCTATTGGTATGTGCATCACCGCACTCGGGATGGGTGTTACGATGAGCCCGGCCACAAATTCAATCATGGGTTCCGTACCGATCGATGAAGCAGGAGTCGGATCAGCCATGAATGATACTAACCGGCAAATCGGGGGCGCTTTAGGCGTGGCGATACTGGGTACGCTGCTAAACTCATCGTATGCCGTGAGTATCGACAAGATCAAATGGCCGGTACCACTGCCAGCTGCGGCTCTTGCGGGAATTCGCGGCGGCATCCAGGGAGCCCACGTTGTCGCGGCAAACGTGCAGCAACAAAGTCCGACCGTGGCCAAGTTCATCGCAAGCCAGGCCGATCAAGCATTTACTAACGGTATGGCGCACACATTATTGGTGGCAGCAATCATTATGGCAGTGGCTGCGGTCGTGGTAGTTCTTATTGTGCCGACCAGGGTGCGGCCATACAGTGATTTACCGACTGTACCGCCAAAAAATAACGACAAGGACAAATCCCGCAAAAAGTAATTTTCTGAATGTCCCGGCCGCAAAAAGCCGGGACGTTTCTTTTTGTTTATAATAGGTTTATATGAGAACGATACTGGAATTAACTGATGATAACGATTAATATCGACCCGATCGCATTTTCGGTGGGGGCGTTAAATGTCCGCTGGTACGGGATGATGTACGTGGTGGGTATTTCAGCTGCTTTTTTTACTGCCTGGCCGTACGCGAAATGGAAAGGATTTACAGAGGACCAGTTGGAAAAAATTGTCATCTGGGCTGTTCCTGCCGGGCTGGTCGGAGCGCGGTTATATTATGTATTACAACAGCCTTTAGGGCAATATTTTACCGACCCCTTCCGTATTTTAGCCTTCTGGGAAGGCGGCATGGCATGGTATGGGGCAGTTTTCGCGGTAGTCATCGTATTATTTATCGCGGGCTGGCGGATGAAAATTTCGATCCTGAAACTGCTGGATGTGGCGGCAATCATGGCTGTAGTCGGGCAATTTTTCGGACGCATTGGAAATTTGATAAACGGCGATGTTATCGGTTATCAGACCAACCTGCCGTGGGGAGTAGTTTATGCTAATCCCAATTCGTTTGCGGCGCGGCACGATGTAGCATACCAGCCGGCGGCGGCCTACGAAGCTATTATCGACATACTGCTGTTCGGTATGCTGTGGTTCCTGCGCAAGAAAGTAAAACCGGGCATATTGTTTTTCATCTATATTATCGGCTATTCGGTGAGTCAGATTATTGTATTTACCTGGCGGGACAATGATGTGATATTCATGGGACTTAAGCAGGCGCAATTGACTGCCATCGGGGTCATTATTGCGGCAATGATCATCTTCATGGCAGTGTTTATCAGGCAAAAAAGGATGAAACGAAGCACTTAAACAATAATACCTATTTTGCCATATCGATGAGGCGGAGAAATTCGAAACATGTCCCTATAATTTCTACGATTCCTCACCACCGGTTCATGTTCTCAAAGGTTTCCTTGAAGCCAGGGCCGACGGTGGCTACTAAACCTTTTGCTTCACCCACGGCTATTTCGTACTGATTTTTTGATATTGCCTTTATGACGGCTTCGGCAAGTTCGGAGGGGGGAATACCTTTATAGCCGGATTCCTCGTCCGGGGAAGTTTTACCCAGATCTGTTTCGACGGCCGGCGGGACGATTTCAAATACTTTAACAGAAGTATCTTTGAGCTGGTACCGGAGAGAAATTGTAAATGAATGCAGCGCGGCTTTAGTGGCACAATAAACAGGCATGACAGCAATTGGCACAAAACCAAGACCGGAAGAAACGTTAATAATCGCGGTTTCTTTCTTTTGCTGTAAAAACCAGGGAATAAAATATGCCGAGAGCCGGACGGGGGCAATTAAATTGGTCTCGATCTCATTTTCACCTTCAAGCAGGTCGGTGCGGCCTTTTTTCAGGTCGACCATTTTCTGGACCCCTGCGTTATTAATCAAGACATTAAGGTCCGGGTAATTTTCTTTAACCCAGTGAAAAAGTTCTGCCCGATCTTTTTCTTTGGTGACATCGCAAACTTTTGTGATAATTGACGGCAATTTTGCGGTGGCCTCTTTTAGTTTGGCTTCCCGGCGCCCGCAGATAATCACCTGATTACCGGCTTGCAGGAAAACCGCTGCTAATGCGAAACCGATGCCGGTGGCGCCGCCGGTAATCAAGATCGTATTACCTTTAATGTTCATTGCTTCCTCCTGTAATTAAATCTGTTATAAAACTGATACACTTGACTTGTATAAATATATAGTACAATAAAATCATAGTAACCTCATTAATGGAGGAATTCAATGCCCGATACAACATCTACGAAAAAACCTGCACCTAATGTCAGCGAACATCCCATGATGGATGAGGTAATCCGCTGCGAAAAATTAACCAAGCTTTATCCGGCGGGTAATATTTTAGCCGTTGACCAGTTAAATATGACCGTGCACCACGGGGAAATTTTCGGGCTGCTGGGACCAAACGGCGCGGGTAAAACGACGACCGTCGGTATGTTGACCACTCTGGTTGTACCAACCAGCGGGAAAGCAATTGTAGGCGGTATCGATGTGGTAGCTCACCCTTCGCTGGTGAAGCAGGTGATCGGGGTCGTGTCACAAACAAACAACCTGGACCGTTCGCTGACCGTATGGGAAAATCTATATTACCACGGTCTCTTTTTCGGAATGAAATCGAGAGAAGCGCGCGCAGCCGCAGACAAATTGCTGGTGGAATTCCGGCTGACCGAACGCGCCAAAGCGGAAGTAATGGCGATCTCCGGCGGTATGGCGAAACGCCTGCAGGTTGCGCGCGCTTTGTTGCACAGTCCTTCGGTGCTATTTCTGGACGAACCGACCGCCGGGCTGGACCCACAGAGCCGCCTTGCCCTCTGGGAAATTTTGCGCAAATTACACGCAGAAGGTCAGACGATCCTGCTGACTACCCATTACATGGAAGAAGCGGATTCGATCTGCGACCGCCTGGCAATCATGGATCACGGTCATATTCTGGCAGTGAACACACCGAAAGGCCTGAAAGAATCAGTAGGCGCAGACAGCATCGTCACCATTTCCGCTGCCGGAAACCTCGATGCACTGGCGGCACTGCTAAAGGAAAAAATCGAGGGAGCAACCAAAAGCCAGCGTGTTGACAACGTTATTCAGCTGCACATCAAAGGCGCTTCCGGCGTGCTGCCAAAAGTGGTTTCGATCGCCGAACAGGCCGGATTCAATATCACCGATCTATCGGTGGCGGAACCAACGCTGGAAACCGTTTTTATCAACCTGACAGGAAAGGAGTTACGCGACTAATGAACATGATTACCGATACTCAAACCGCAGAGCATTTTAAAAAGTTGAGGCCAGCGATGGCAGCCAGCCGTGCAGCTTTTGGCGCTTTACTGTTACGTGATTTGACCGTATTGAGAAAAAGCCTGGGGATATTTATCGCCCGTACGCTTGTCCAACCTTTCCTGCTGGTTTTTGTTTTCCTGTATGTATTCCCGCAAATCGGACAGGGGATCGGCGGAGGCGGCGGAGCCAATGGAGAGTCGTCTTTCGCAACTGTGTTAGTGGCAGGAGTTGTGGCATTGTCCATAATGTTCCAGGGAATCCAGGCGGTGGCTTTACCATTAGCGAATGAGTTCGGCTATACCAAGGAAATCGAAGACCGTGTGCTGGCACCCCTGCCCGTATCAATGGTAGCAATCGGCAAAGTGGCGGCTGGGGCAATTCAGGGATTGATCGCCGCATTGATCGTATTCCCCATCGCGGCGGTGATTCATGCCAAAGGCGTGCATCCCAATTTGACCGTGAATTGGGTAATCCTGTTAACCCTCATTCCATTGACATGCGTAATGACTTCGGCGCTGGGCTTGTTTCTGGGAACACGTATTGCGCCGCGCAATATTGGATTGATGTTCGGATTTATCGTACTGCCAATTACCTTTTTGGGCGGCACTTATTACCCATGGACAGCTTTGGCGGCGGTCAAGATCGGCGGTTTTTCCTGGCTGCAGGCATTGGTGTGTATTAATCCGCTGATATATGTCACCGAGGGATTCCGGGCGGCGTTAACAACGGCGCCGCACATGCAACTTTATGTGATCTACCCGGTACTGGTCGGGTTGTGTGCGTTGTTCTTATGGGTCGGGATCAAGGGTTTCTACAACAGGGTGCTAAGCTGAAACCAGACATTGGGGATAATATTGAAAAATCCCCATTAATCCCGCTTTTTCGAAAAAGTGTAATAAGTGAAACATTTCTTTCATAAAATATTTACAAACTCAAGCCTTACGGGAAGATAAACTGCGATTTATCAGCGTGTTACCCTAACGCTGCGGGCGCTCGTTTCTGATAGCTTTGCGAATTTCTTTGATAGTCTCCGGTGAGGCAGAGCCGTTCTCATGCTCATTTTCGACGTGTTCGAGCGCGGCGGTCATAACCTGGTCTTCTGTATCCGCTTCGACCTCAAACCGGCATTTCTTACCGGTATTACGGCATTTGAAATTTGGCATATATGCCACCTCCGACTGTTAAACTGCGTTATGGTCAGCGTGTAAATTTCTGCGCTTTAATAGTAATATGTTCCTTTGGAATTTTGAATTTGTCACTGAGTTCATTGACGAACTTCTGGGCATCCTGATTACGATCGAAAAGCATAACCGGGATGCCGTGTTTTTCTTCGGTATGCCCTTTCGCGGCGGTAATATTTTCATTGATAAAAGCGGTAATTTCTTCATTCTTCGTCGAGCCTAAATCTTTGGTAATATAGACTTCGTGGAATGCTTTAATACCCGGTGTTTCACCATTTTGTTTACGATATTTATGCTGATGCTCCTGTTCTAACATGTATTCTCCTGTTGTTTAGTCAGTTTTATTATTTCGCCAATATCGCTTTCAAATCAGCTTCCGGCGTCGATAACGGCTTGATATTGAATTTTTCGACAATCACTTGCAGGACTCAACCGTAAATCAAATTAATCAGCCAAGCTGCAATTCTTTTTGAGAACTCCACAGGCCGTGCAGGTTACACTGTGATGACACGTAAATCACTCCCGGCTTGGTTACTTTCATGTTTACAGTGACTTCGGAACCGGTATAGACGGAACCCTTGTCAGGGCCATCCATTGATTCGCCGTGGGCATTAAAATCGAACCGTCCAACCTCAAAGGGAAACTTTTCTCCTTCAGCCTGAAAGTAAACAGCAATCCAGCTGATGTGGTGTGCGGTGGTATTGGGATGCGGGATCTCCTTGCCGACAGTAACTTTAACCGGGAAAAATTCCCCCGCTTTTACTTTCTCCGCGCATTCGATGACCGGGATGTGTTTTTCCTTTTTCCAATCTGCTTCCTGGAATAATTCACCGAACATTTTCATTTTGTGCTCCTTTTTAATAAACGTTTATTAACCACCCATCCGGTTTATTTTGTTAATGCTGTCCCAAATATATACCCTGCAACAAGCAGTTTTATTGTCGGAATTATAACGCCGGAAGCATGTAGAAGTTATAACATTCTGTCAAATTTGATTACAAAATTATGAATTTATCCGATAATTGGATGAGGCAAAAATATCATCATTATTTGCCTCATGACATCGAAATGTTATATTTTTGTTATAAAATTGGCATAAATAATATGATTATTACACAATCCGACTCTTATAATGAGTAGATTGATTTTTATTTTTTTGTCTCTGGTAACGAATGAAATGTGTGTCTAATATCAATTATTTTTAAAGCGGCTGTGGGAATAATTCTTACGCTTTCGCTTGACTCTGTTATTAATCGGTTATATATTTAGGTGAATTTGTTATAACTTTTTATTCTTCCAACCGTATTATGTAAATTAAAACAGTTTTTAAAGAGGCGATATGCAGGATGATATCAGAAAAAGCGGCATAGCGGCAGTGGGTGATATTCGCTGGGGTACACATTTTTGCGAATTCTATCAGACAAAGCAGGATTTGATCGATACGCTGGTACCTTATTTTAAAGCCGGCCTGGAAAATAACGAATTCTGCATGTGGGTGACGGATAATAATCTGACCGTGGAGGAAGCACGGAAAGCGATGACCAAAGCCATACCGGGATTTACAACAAACTATCTAAAAAAAGGGCAGATTGAAATCCAGCCATGTGATGAATGGTACCTCCACGGCGGTTCCTTTAAAAGCAAGGTGGTAGTGAACGGCTTAATTAAAAAGCTGGAACAGGCGCAGAAAAAAGGCTTCGCGGGTTTGCGTCTGACCGGTAATACCTTCTGGCTGGAGAAAAAAGACCGGCGCAGTTTTGCGGATTACGAAAAAACGGTTAATGACGCGATCGGAAAATACAAAATGGTCGCGTTGTGCACATATTCCCTGGAAAAATGCAGTGCGGCAGAAATCGTGGATGCGATAAGCACCCATGAATTCGCTTTAATCAAACGCGAAGATAAATGGGAGATTCTTGAAAACTCCCGTTATAAAACAACCAAAGAAGGCCTGATCGAGAGTGAAAAACTTTTTCGTCTTGCTCTTAAAAACGCGCCGGTCACCGTTGCGGCACAGGATCGCGACCTGCGTTTTCTGTGGGCATATAACCAACAAACGATACGGCCCGAAGATGTCCTGGGTAAAACCGACTTTGACATATTTTCTAAAACAGATGCGAAAAAGCTATCCGCACTGAAAAACAAGGCCATGGAAACAGGCAAGCCTTTAAATACAAAAATGTGGATGACCAGTAACCATAAAAAGGTCTTCCTGAAGCTTTATTTTGAACCGATGCGAAATGAACAGGGGGAAATAACGGGCGTCGAGGTGGCAACTGTCAATCTGACACGGGAAAAACAGATGGAGGATGCTCTCAAAGAGAGTGAAGATCAATACCACAATCTTTTTGAAAACATGACCGAAGGTCTTGCACTTTGCGAGATGATTTTTGATAAAAACGGGAAGCCTTGTGATTACCGGTTTTTAAGTGTCAATCCCCTGATAGAAAAGTTCCTCGGTTTGACGAGTGAAAAGATAGCCGGAAAAACGGCTCGCGAAATTATACCAAATGTGCAGCCGAATGCCATTGAATTATTTGGCAACGTCGTAACAACCGGTAAATCGGTTCACTTTGACAACTACAGCCGTGATCTGGCCAGATGGTTCGATGTATACGCTTACCGTGTCAAACCCGGACAATTTGCCTATATGCTGCTTGATATCACAGAACGAAAACAGGCGGAAGAAGCACAGCGGCAAAGCGAAGAGCGTTTTAAGGCAATCGCTGCAAGTACCCCCGACCATATCCTGGTACAAGACAATAACCTGCGGTATACATTTGTCGTGAACCCACAATTAGGGTTGACTGAAAAAGACATGATAGGGAAAACAGATTACGACATCATGAAGAAAGCCGATGCAGATAAACTGACAAAAATTAAACGAAAAGTAATAGAAAACGGGGAATCTGAGCATCTGGAGACTTCAGTAACCAATTCAAAAGGGGAAATGGATTATTTCAGCGGTTCCTATGTGCCGAGGTTCAATGAAGAAGGCCGAGTAGACGGATTGATCGGGTATTTCCAGAATGTCTCTGAACGAAAGAGAGCCGAAAATGCTTTAAAAGAGAGCGAAGAACGTTTCCGTGTGCTGGCAGAAGCCAGCCCGGTGATCATTTCCGTCACGCGTGTTTCGGACAACGTCGTACTTTATGTAAACAAGTCTTATTCCGATGCGATGGGCTACAAATATGAAGACCTGATCGGAAAACCGGTATTAAATGTCTATTACGACCCGGCAGAACGGAAAGCTTTAATTGATAAACTGAATGAACAGGGCTACCTCCAGAATTACGAAGTCCGTGTGAAAAAAGCAGACGGCACGCCTTTCTGGTCTTCTTCTTCGGTGCGTTTTGTGAACTTTGGCGGGGAACGGGCTGTCATGGGCGCTTCGCTTGATATTTCCGAACGTAAAATAATTGAGCACAACGTCATCCGCTTGAACCGCGAAGTGCAGGCGATCCGTGAGTGCGATCAGATCATAGTGCATGCGGCTGATGAAACCTCGCTGTTGGCTGATGTTTGCCGGATTCTATGCGAGACAGCCGGGTACCATTTAGCATGGGTTGGCTCTGTTGAGAATGATCAGGCAAAATCCATCCACCCCATGGTTTGGAACGGCGACGGCAATTATCTAGCCTCGGCAAACATAACGTGGGCTGACACAGAAAGGGGAAACGGTCCCACAGGATTAGCAGTACGCACTGGAACAACGCACTTTTTTCAGGATTTTGCTTCCGATCCAAAAGCAGAACCATGGCGAAAAGCTGCATTAGCCCAAGGTTACCGTTCGAGCATTGCTATCCCGTTAAAAGAGAGCGACCATAAAGTTTTTGCGATACTGTGTTTATATTCTGCGGAACCAAATAGTTTTAATCCGGCAGAAATCCGCTTGTTGGAGGAACTGGCCAGTGATATTTCATTTGGTATTCTGGCGCTGCGCGATAGAGAAAGACGCCGTCAAGCCGAGCAGGAATTAATCCATTTAGCTTCGTTCCCGGAATTAAACCCAAACCCGATTGTTGAACTCACTGCGAGCGGCAATATTATCTACCTCAATCCGGCAGCGAAAAATGATTTCCCGGACCTTTTATCGCACGGCCTCAAACACCCATTTCTCTATGAATGGGACAAATTGATCAACACCATCAATACCGGCGAAAATCAATCGATTCTCAGGGAGGTTCAGGTTGGGCAGATCTGGTATCTGCAGACTGTAACGTACGTAACAAAGACAAAAAACTATCATATTTACGGGCGCAACGTGACTGAGCTGAAAATCGCACAGGATGCCTTAATCGAGAATGATAAGCTGATGACTGCTTTCTTCGACAGCCCCGGCATCATGCGCGGAATTGTCGAGATCGTGGACGACACAACTGTCCGTCACATCAGAGATAATTCTACAACTGGCGGCTTTATCGGAATGGCACCAAAGGCGTTAGCGAATCAATTAAGCTCTGAATTGGGCGAGCCGCCGGAAATAATCCGCACCTGGGTAAATAATTACCGCTTGAGTTTACGAATACATAAACCAATCACTTTCGAGTATCTGGACCAGCGTGGGGATAATAAAGCCTGGCTGTCAGCTACCGTCAGCTATTTGCGCGATAACTTGTCCGGGCAACCGCAATTCGCTTATGTGGTGCAAGACATCAACGCGCGTAAACAGGCTGAGGAAAGATTAAAAGAAACCCAACGGGTATTGGAAGATGCGCAGCACATTGCCCAGCTCGGCACCTGGGTGTGGAATACAAAAACCGGCGACCTCCGCTGGTCGAAGGAATTGTACGAGATTTACGGCGAAGATCCTGATTCCTTTACGCCGACGATTGAAGCGTACGGCGAATTTGTACATCCCGATGACCGGGATTTCGTGAACAAAGTACTGAACAATTTAATGTTCGGAGGGCAATCGGTTGACCTCGACTTCAGGATAATACTACGCGATAAATCCACAAAATACCTGCACGCCACGAGCTCCGTTTCCGAGACAGATGACGAAGGAAAAGCCTTCATCTACATAGGAACGACACAGGATATTACCGAACGTAAAAAGAATGAGGAAGCACTGCAAATTTCCCACGACCGTTTTTACTCAGCGCTATCGGAAATGCCTTCAGGAATCCTGCTGGTCACAAATGAAGGGCTGACCGAATTCGTCAACCAGGCCTTTTGCGAAATCTTTGATTTGAAACAAAACCCGCAAGAGTTGAAAAAATTGACTGCGAATCAGGTGATCGACAGCATCAAGAATGTTTACAAGGACCCGGAAAAAGCGGTGCTCCGCATTCACGATATCGTAGCGGCCAGCAAGATTGTTAAAGATGAGGATATCCCCCTGCAAGGCGGACGTACTTTACTGCGGGATTTTATTCCTATCGATCTGGGAAAAAACAAATACGGACGATTGTGGATCTACCGTGAGATCACCGCGCGCAAACGGATCGAAGAACAATTGCAAAACAGCCAGATTCGTTTCAAGCTATTAAGTGAAATAAACAGCCTGCTGTTAACCAGCAAGCAGCCGGAGACCATTATACGCACAATTGCCGATAAGGTTATGGAATACCTGCATTGCGAAGCCTTCTTCAATTTTATCGTAGACGAAACCAGCGGCCGGCTCAAGTTGAACGGTTATGCCGGTATTCCGCCGGAAGCAGCCAAAGAAATCGAGTGGCTGGATTTTGGCGCGGCCATTTGCGGCTGCGTCGCCCGCGACAATCAACCGATCATTTCGGTGAATGTCCAAAAGAATGGCGACGAACGGGCAGCGCTGGTGCGGTCTTACGGCATTCAGGCATATGCTTCCTACCCGCTACGGAACGAAAATAAGACGATCGGTACGATTTCCTTCGGCACGAGGTCACGCACCAGTTTTAACTATGACGAGCTCAGTATGATCGAAATAGTAGCAGACCAGATATCCGTGGCAATGCGCAAAAAGCAAGCTGAAGCTGATCTAAAAGCCAGCGAAGAACGCAGCCGGTCAATCATAGTGACAGCCATGGACGGATTGTGGACCAACGATATTTCCGGCCGGTTTCTTTTTGTCAATGATGTATATTGTCAAACGATCGGTTACACACGCGAAGAGCTACTGACGATGAGGATATCTGACATCGAGGCTGCGGAAAAACAAGATGAAACAAAAGAACACATTTTAAAAGTCTTTCAACAGGGAGGAGACCGCTTCGAAACAAAGCATAAACGCAAGGACGGCACAATACTGGACATCGAGATCAGCGCTAAATACTCAGATATCGGTAACGGTCAACTTGTTGTGTTTGCGAGAGATATTACCGAACGTAAGAAAGCAGAAGCGGAACTGAAAGCCAGTGAAGAGCGGTTTTCCAACGCTTTCCACTCCAGTCCGGTCGCTTTATCCATTTCGCGTGTCAGCGACGGGAAATTTGTGGATGTAAATAATAGTTTTCTGCATCTGTTCGGATACAAACGGGAAGAAATAATCGGACAAAAAGCTGCTGAATTGAATATTTACGATAATCCGGAAAACCGCGTGGAAATCATACGCAGGCTGGAACAGCAAGGTAAAGTCGTGAACTATGAAGTTACTGCACGCACAAAAACCGGCAATGAAATCAAGGCACTGACATCAGCAGAAAAGATCATGTTAAACGGACAAACGCATATCAACTGGACAACCATCGATATTACAGATCGGGAACAGGCGGAAGAATTATTGCGGGAAACCAGTAACTATCTAAACAACCTGCTGGACTACGCCAACGCCCCGATCATTGTGTGGGATCCGCACTTCCGCATTTCCAGGTTCAACCCGGCGTTTGAACGTCTCACAGGTTACCAATCGCACGAAGTGATCGGGCTGAATCTGGATATTCTCTTCCCGGAGGACAAGAAAACCGAATCGATGCAACTGATCCGCATGACTCTTTCAGGCGAACGATGGGAAGTGGTAGAAATACCGATACTCCGAGTTGATGGAGAAGTGCGTACAGTTCTGTGGAACTCCGCCAATGTTTATGATAATGACGGCAGGAAAATTATTGCCACAATTGCGCAAGGACAGGACATCACCGAGCGCAAACAGGCGGACGAAGCAATGAAAATTTCCGAAACAAAATATCGACGTCTTTTTGAGGCTGCAAAGGACGGAATATTACTGCTCGACGGTGAAACCGGGCAAATTATCGATGTAAATCCATTTTTAGAAGAAATGCTCGGTTTGTCTTATAAAGAATTTATCGGGAAGAACTTATGGGAATTGGGATATTTTAAGGATATCGTATCCAATAAAGATAATTTTACTGAATTACAAAAGAAGAAATATATCCGTTACGAAGACCTGCCGTTGCGAAATGCTGACGGTTTGGAGAGAAAAGTGGAGTTTGTCAGCAATCTCTACGAAGTGGACCACCGGAAAATCATTCAGTGTAACATCCGGGATATTACCGAACGTAAAAAAGCCGAAGAAAATATCAAACAATTGAACGTAGAGCTAAAGCACCACTCCACCGAGCTGGAAGCATCCAATAAAGAACTGGAAGCCTTTGCTTATTCCGTTTCCCATGACTTACGCGCTCCTTTGCGCAGCATGGAGGGTTTCAGCCAGGCTCTGCTGGAAGATTGTAAAGATATATTGAACGATGAATGCAAGGACTACCTGCGGCGCATTCAGAATTCCGCGGAACGGATGGCCCAACTGATCGATGATCTGCTGCAACTGTCCCGTCTGACCAGGGTGGAAATGCTGGTGGACAACGTTAATCTGAGCGATATGGCCCTATCAATTGCCGCAGAATTGAAAAAACTCCAGCCGCAGCGGCAGGTAGAATTCAATATTACTCCCGGCTTGATCGGGCGCGGAGATGGGAAATTATTGCGGATAGCCTTGTATAACCTGCTGGAAAATGCCTGGAAATTTACCGGCAAAGTGCCCGTTGCACATATCGAATTCGGCGCTGTCGACGATGATGGGAATACAACCTATTTTGTGCGCGATAACGGCGCCGGTTTTGACATGAAGTACGCGGATAAGATGTTTAATCCATTCCAGCGGCTGCATACTGTAGGGGAGTTTCCCGGCACCGGCATCGGACTAGCGTCCGTACAACGGGTCATTCACCGTCACGGGGGCGTTGCCCGGGCAGAGGGTAAAGTAGGGGAGGGCGCAACTTTCTATTTTACGCTGGGATAAGAGGGAAAAAACTCACACCCTGACCCCCTCTCCATAAACAGCGATAGAGCATTATCTTGTTAATGTTTCACTAATCAATTGTATTTTGGTTGACAAGTGAGCTAGAATAGCAATAATTATCACTGTTTGAAATATTGAATAATGCGTAATGAAGATATATTACTCAATACTGAAATTTTAAAACCGGTTACTTGAAAGGAGCTGAATTTGGAAGACAAAATAATCCTGTTGGTAGAAGACAATCCTGACGATGTCTTGTTAACAGAACGCGCGCTGAAGAAATCACACATTCTCAACAGGCTGGTAGTAGCAAGAGACGGGGTCGAAGCGTTAGATTATCTTTTCGGTAAAGGTAACTATGCAGGCCGAGATTTAACAATCATGCCGGAGGTAATCCTGTTAGACCTGAAATTACCGAAAATAGGTGGTTTGGAGGTATTAAAGAAAATCCGGGAAGACAGCCGCACGAGACTGCTTCCTGTGGTTATTCTCACGTCATCCAAAGAGGAAAAAGATCTGATTAACGGTTACGCGCTGGGTGCGAACAGCTACATCCGTAAACCGGTAAATTTCAACCAGTTCGCAGATGCAGTACGGCAATTGGGATTATACTGGCTCGTACTGAATGAAGCACCGCCGAACGATACCAGGAAAATAGATGGCTAAGCCACTGCGAGTGCTTATCATAGAAGACTCGGAAAACGACGCGCTGTTACTCTTGCGGGAACTGAAACGCAGCGGGTACGATCCGACTTACGAACGTGTTTACGCTGCAGCTGATTTAATTTCGGCTCTGGAAAAACAATCGTGGGACATTATTATTGCTGACTTTGTCATGCCGCAATTCAGTGGGCTTGAGGCTCTAAAGATGATCCGGAGCAAAGAACTGGATGTACCGGTGATCATTATGTCCGGTAAAATCAGTGATGAGACGGCAGTAACAGCCATGAAAGCCGGGGCATCCGATTATATTATGAAGGATAATCTGATCAGACTGGGACCTGCGATCGAGCGTGAATTGTACGAAACGTCGATGCGAATAAAGAGCGAAAAGGCATCCACGGCATTACGGGAACGCGAAGATGAATTGCGCTCATTGAAAAAAGTGAATCAACTGAAAGACGAGTTCATCGGGCTGGTCTCGCATGAGCTGCGCACCCCGTTAACGGTCATCCTGGGAGCCTTGAGCACCGTTATGACCGAAGGGGATAAAATATCCCGGCGGGAAATCAAACAGCTCATCGGCGATGCATATTTTGAAGCAGAAAATCTCTCAGATATCCTGGCTAATCTGCTGGAACTGGCGCGCGCGCAGGCGAATCGCTTGCAGATTACCGAAGAGCCGGTTAATATCCGCGATGCCATCGAAGCCACGATCGGTAGAATGACAGAGCAAACAAAAACGCATCAATTCATTATTGATTGCGACGATTCGATCGTTATCACTGCAGACCGTGTGAGAATCCAGCGGATAATACACAATCTACTGGATAATGCCGCCAAATATTCCGATCCGGGTACGAAGATCGAAGTATTCACACGACTAAATGGCGGTGAAGTGCTTATCGGTGTCAAAGACATGGGTATCGGTATTCCTGCAGAACTGCAGGGAAAACTTTTCGAGCCTTTTCAGCGGTTGGAACAGCCGAACATCAAAGCTACCGGAACCGGATTAGGACTAATCGTGTGCCGCCGTCTGGTGGAAGCGCACGGCGGGCGGATGTGGGTGGAATCACAACCGGGAGAGGGTTCCACTTTCCAGTTTACATTACCCTTATCCGGTTTGGGCAGTTACCGCGCTAAATCGTAAAAAACCTGAGTAGAGGCGAAAGAATGAAAAGATTTTCAATATTATTGGTTGATGACGAGGAACGGATCCTGAATTTTCTCAAGACAAAGCTTAAATTATTAAATTATGAAGTGTTTCTAGCCAATAACGGCGTGGATGCCATCGAACAGGTGCAGGGACAGGAACCGGACCTGGTGGTAATGGATGTCATTATGCCGAAAATGGACGGTTTCCAGACATTAAAAGAATTACGTGCATTTTCCTCTGTGCCGGTCATCATGCTCAGCGCCAGAGGTGACGATTCCGATAGAATAAAAGGCTTGGGATTAGGCGCGGATGATTATNNCCCGATGAACTGGTGGCCAGAATTGAGGCAATCAGAAGGCGGCTAAACTCACCGGAACGGAAAACTGCTCCCAAAGAACTTAACGTGCACGGATTAACTATCAATTTCGATGAACGCCGCATATTCGTGCGCGGAAAAGAAGAGAAACTTACCAGAATCGAGTGGTTATTACTTAATGAAATGGCCGGCAATGCAGGTCATCTAATGGTTTATTATGATCTTTTAGCCAGAGTCTGGGGGCCGGAATACCGTGACGATGTACAAATATTAAGAACCTGGGTGAGCCGTTTACGGCAAAAAATCGAAGTCGATCCTTCTAAACCGACAATCATCAGCACGGTGCCGAAAACCGGGTATATATTTAACAAATAAGCGAATTATAAAATAAATAGTAATATAAAAACAAATAACCTGACACGAAAAACACAGGCACGCAGGAATGTGCCACTTATCAGGGAATTTTGACCATTACCCTTTCACCGTCAATTTTGAGTTCGTAGATTGCAAGCGGTTTTTCTGATTTTGCCGCGACTCCCAGCATGGACATCAGCCTGCCCATCATCGACATAATTCCTTTTCCGGTGACCCACCGTACAACCTTGCCGGTCTTCAGATCAAAACGCGAGCCGTGCAGGGGACAGGTTACTACGGTTCCATTTAATTTTCCGCGAGACAAATAGGCGCGCATATGAGGGCAACGTCCCTGCGCCGCATAAAATTTTCCTTCAACCCGCGCGATGATGATATCTTGTTCACCCAATACAACCCTTTTCATCATACCATCCGTCAGATCGCCGGCTTTCATTACTTCAGAAAAATCTGCCATTAATATTCCTCCCGTTTACATTTTGGTTGCATGTAATTACCGTATCATTCTGATAAATTCTTTAACCTGAAAATCCCACTCCCGTGAAAGAAAATCGACAGTAGTTTTACTATCGTCGTTACAGGCTGATATTTCAATTGACCCGCCGCCTCCTTCAAAAGCAGCGGTTGTTTCCGTTGTATTTGTTATCTTGAGCTTATATCCATCCGGTCCAAAGAACTTGATTGCCTTTTTGATCACTTCTTCAGGAGTCAATTTCGTTTTAGTCGCAATTCTTAACACGTGTCCCTCCAAATTATTCTGTCATGGTGTCTTTTGATCCGGTAATCAAATCAAAATTTTCGATTATCAATATTATTTTGCGCTACCATCCCGGCAGTAATGCCCCATCGGCTGAAAATTAAAAAGTTTGTATTCGGGGAAAATAACACACTTTCCACACATACACTCATACTCCGGTTTAATATCAGAACAGGTCGCCACGCCGGCCCCGCAATACACTCCAGGGATATCCTCATGTACAAGGGGGTGCTTACTTAAAGCTTCTTTGATTTCCATTACCTTGTTGCTCACACACTGGCTGGATGTTTGAACCGGACAGCGGAAACACAAGCATTTACTGACATTCGTACTTACAAAGTGCACCGAAACGGCAGTCTGCATGTTACCCCCTTTTACCTTAGAAAGTATGTAAGATTGTGTGACATTATTATGCAGTACCTCATCTTAAATAGTTATATCATTCCACCCAAACTGATTACATTCTTATTACATTTTTAAAAATTATTCCCGTTAAAATGCCATATTTTCGTTATATATTCACCGCGCATTTTATAACTTCTTGATTGTTTTTCAATTAGTATTTTGATTGTCAATAATATTGAGAGGTAAAGCTAATGTCTATGTCCGTCATGGAAAACCACCTGGTTCCAAATGCAATTGTTGCAGAAGATAATCGTCTATCTAAAGAAGTGATGGTATTTTGCCCTGCGTGTAAAGCATTCGAAACAGTCTGGTTCACCAAGGGAGCGTTAAATCAAACCCGAAAATTTACGCAGTATGGTAGTCATGTATATCACGATTGTGGTTCGAACGAACCGTGCCGTTTGTATATGACACTATAATTGTTTCGGTTTGTTAAATCTTAAAAAAGAAAATAATTGCAAGGTAAAAATTCGGCAGTATTCACAGATTATTTTTGAACAGCAATCAGGAGGTTTAAGATGAACAGGTTGGCAGCTACGATTCTAGCCGGTGGGAAAGGCACGCGCATGGATATTTTTTGTCAGGTCAGACCGAAACCGGCGCTGTCTTTCGCAGGAAAATACCGCTTTATCGATTTCAATTTAAGTAATTGTATTCATTCTCAAGTACGTGATATTGCGCTATTGGTAGATTATAAGCGTGAGCAGTTAACCGATTATATACAGCAATGGCAAAATGAAAATACCTCGAAAAGCAATGTAAAGATGCTGGCACCGGAGAACGACGGCACCTATACCGGCACGGCTAACGCTATGTACCAAAATCTGGATTATTTAAGGGAAATTGCCGCTGATAGAATATTGATCATGCCCAGCGACCATGTTTATAAAATGGATTACCGCAAGATGCTGGCTTTCCACGAAAAAGCGAAGGCGGATGTTACTGTCGGGGTAGTGCCGGTGCCGATTGAAGAAGCGCACCGGTTTGGTACGATGACGCTGCGTGATGACGGCTATGTTGTGGAATACATTGAAAAACCGGATGTACCGCGCAGCAATATGGTGTCGATGGGGATATATATCTTTAATAAAGATATCCTCATACAACGTTTGCTAGAAGATGCGGCAGAGGCTGATTCCCTGCATGATTTCGGTTATTCCGTTATCCCAGGTATGGTGGGAAACGACAATGTTTATGCTTACAAATACGAAGGGTTCTGGCGGGATGTGGGGACAATTGATACTTATTATGCAACCAGTCTGGAGATGGCAAGCAACAATCCACCGTTCACATTAGGAGGGAACTGGCCTATCCTCACGTGTTCAAGTAATTCACCGATAAAAGATATATCGGGCGATAATGTCCGAAACAGCATTGTCGGGGCCGGGTGCGTTATCAAAGGACGGGTAGAAAACTCCGTTCTTTCACCGGGTGTGTATGTCGATGAACAGGCAGTGGTAAAAAATTCCATTCTGATGTCAAACGTTTCGGTTGGTTTGCACAGCGTAGTCGATTCCTGCATAGCAGATGAAAATGTGAATATCGGTAATTTCTGTTATGTCGGTTTTGGCAGCGACCGAAATGGAATGGCGGAATGCACTTTAGTCGGTAAAAATGCTGCGATTTCTTCGCACACGGCTATCGCCCGCGGTTGTAAAATCGCGCCCGATTCCAACCCTACGGAATCGCTTGGGAAGGTATTTATCAATGATTATCGTACTGACAGGCAATTTGAAAAAGGGAATCAACCAAGGATTATCGCTTGATTCAGTTTCCTTGCCAACTGAAGAAAAGTGAGGAAACGAAGCGATGAGAGTAAAAGTGATATTTTACAGCGCGCACGGCCACACCTACAGACTGGCACAGGCTGTGGCAGAAGGTGCGGGAGAGGTTCACGGCGCTGAGGTAGAAGTACTGCAGGTTCCGGAACTACTTCCCAGAGAAACATTGGAGAAATGCGGCGACAGGAAGGCCAGGGAGATTTTTGCGCAAATTGCTTTTGCGCAACCGGCAGATATGGCCAAAGCGGATGCAATTATTTTCGGCACACCGACGCGTTTTGGAAATATGTGTGTAGAAATGCGATATTTTTTAGACCAAACATGCAATTTATGGGCGCAGAACAATTTTGTCGGTAAAGTGGGCAGCGCATTCACTTCGTCGTCCACCCAGCACGGCGGACAGGAAAGCACTCTAATTACTTTCTATATCACGCTGCTGCACTTAGGAATGATCATCGTCGGTTTACCTTATTCAGAAATTCGCCAGACGACAATGAGCGAAATTACCGGGGGTTCTCCCTACGGCAGCACCAGCATATCCGGTGTTTCCGGGAGTCGAATGCCGAGTGAGAATGAACTGGCAATGGCCAGATTTCAGGGACGGCACGTGGCTACCATCACTGCCAAACTGGTAAATAATAAAATTAATTAGCAGACCAAACAGACTTTTTTCCATCCGCGGAAAATGTGAATAGAGGGTACAAAAACATGGCCGTGAGAAAAGATACCAAGGAAAAGCAGATTTCCAATTTGCAGCTCACACTGGAAAGGTTTGATAATAATCCGATATTAAAACCTGATCCAGCTCATCTCTGGGAGACAAAGGCGGTTTTCAATCCCGCCGCGATTTATGAGGGCGGTAAAGTACACATTCTGTACCGGGCGATCGGAGAAACGGATGTTTCTGTTTTGGGTTATGCCTCCAGTACTGACGGACTACACATCGATGAACGCTTCGATAAACCGGCATACGTCCCCCGTGAACCTTTCGAGGGAGTGACGCCTTTCCAACCTTATACAGCCGGAATGACAAGTACGTATATTTCCGGGGGCGGCGGCTTCGGAGGGTGCGAAGACCCGCGCTTGACCAGGATCGGAAAGCAAGTCTATATGACCTACGTGGCTTATGACGGGCACAGCCCCCCGCGGGTAGCTTTGAGCTCAATCAACCTTGATGACTTCCTTGCACGGCGCTGGTACTGGAAAAAACCGGTGTTGATCTCTCCACCGTATATTGTGGATAAGAATGCCTGTATCCTGCCGGAAAAAATTAACGGTAAATACGTGATTTTCCACCGGGTTTTTCCCAATATTTTAATCGATTTAGTGGACGATCTTGATTTTGATGGCAAAACCAGATGGCTGGAAGGTCAATTCAAAATCCCGACGAGAGCCTTAAGCTCAGATTGGGACAGTCTGAAAGTGGGATGCGGCCCGCCTCCATTAAAAACAAAGGACGGCTGGTTGCTAATCTATCAGGCCGTAGGCAGTTGTGACGAATCACGCTATAAAATCGGGGCAATGCTGCTTGATCTGAAAGACCCTACTAAAGTTCTGGCCCGTACGAAAAAACCCATCCTGGAACCAGTGGTATCCTACGAGAATGACGGTTGGAAAGCCGGGGTAGTCTATCCATGCGGAGCGGTGGTGATAAAAGACCGCCTCTTTGTTTACTACGGCGGGGCTGACATGGTTGTCTGTGTAGCTTCGACGAAACTAAACAATTTCCTGGACGAACTGTCAACCAACCATAAAGAAGTAAAACCGTTAAGTATCGCCGCACACCCGGTAACTAAAGCTGCGGAAACGAAGCCTGAACCGGAACTGGGATATTGTTTGTACTGTAACGAAATGAAAGCAATTAAAAAGCCGCGTCATGTAGTTTTGAAAAACCTGAAACATGCCGTACAGGGTATATGTCCAGATTGCGGTAGAAAAATATCCAGACTCATCAAAGGCACAGAATCAAGCAAAAAAAATAAACGAAAACCTTAAGAATAGCACAAAGGATGGTTTTAATGTATCAAAAAATACTGGTGCCGCTGGATGGTTCGAAACTGGCGGAGTGCGGTCTGAAACATGTTAAAGCAATTGCGCTAGGCTGCAACGTGCCGGAAGTAATTCTCTTCCGTGTAGTTGAACCCACTTACCTGGGAGCAGATGCACTTTCAGCCAGTTCTGTTATGTATTCCAACTTATTGGAACAGATCCAGCAGGAAGCAGATACCTATATCAAAGCAGTCACCCAGGAATTTATCAACGAAACGGGCATCAATGCCCAATCCATGTTGGCGTTCGGCAACGCGGCAGATGAAATCCTGAAATACGCGGAAAAAAGCGGCGTTGACCTGATCATCATGACCACTCACGGCCGATCCGGTGTTACACGCTGGCTCTTCGGCAATGTTGCAGACAAGGTTTCCCACCATTCTACCGTGCCGGTGCTCGTTATCGCGCCGCCAGGCTGCCGCCTGGACGATACCAAAAAGAGTAAAAAACAGAAAACTCAACCGGTAACAAAATAAAATAAGACGATGAAAGAGAAATGAAGGAGATAAAGGATGGAATATAACAAGATAATTGTGCCTTTAGACGGGTCAAAACTGGCTGAGACCGTTTTGCCGCATGTGGAAAAAATTGCGATGGGTTGCGCAGTGCCACAGGTTATTCTGGTCACCGTCACCGAAGCTGTTCGCGTGAAAACTCCGCAAGGAGAACGCGCAGAACAATTACCGGGAAAATTTTCAAAGAGCATTCTTTATTACGGCACGCCAATGGGCTTTAGCGGAGGAGAAATCGGACCGGACCCAATGCGTGATTTACCGGTGACCATTGGCAAAATGGCGAAAACCGGATATAACTATTTATCACATATCGCGGAGCAATTAGAGAAAGATGGGGTGCATGCCACGATCGCGGTACTGATCGGTAAAATCGAGGAAGAAATCCCGCATTTTGCCGCAGAAGAAAATGCCGACCTGATCGTAATGGCCAGCAAAGGCAAGCGGTCGCTGCGGCGGTGGGACGTGGGGAATGCGGCGGTCAAGGTTTTCCGCGCCACCGATATTCCGATCATGATGATAAAACCGCCACCGGGTTTTAAAGAAACCAAACCGGTCAGAAAAGGGAAGGCATTGTAGTTCATATTTAAGGTTTGAAGTGGAGGGAGAACGAAGGCTTTGCGAGCACAATTTGAGTATGTCTTCCTTGATTTCCTTACAAAGTAAAGAAAATTGAAGGTAAATATAACGCAAAAATGGGACTGAATCAGTCCCATTTTTATATTTAAACACATCCGGATTAATCAGCCGGTACGCCGTGAATCTCGGACGCGGGCAATACCACAATGTTATTTTCGACGTCGGTCACTCCCGGCGCAGCCCAGGCAGCAGAACCGGCTTCCTGTTTATCGATCCAGGAATGCACGCTGCCACTGAGTGTTACTTTACTGCCTGTTGTCTCGACAATGATGTCCCGGGCATCGATCGCGGAATGCCGCTTCATGGCATTTTTAATCTTTGTCTTAATACCCACCGGGCCGATAGACGGTGAGATGGAAATCTGATTGGTTACGCCCTTGACACCCATCAAACAGCAGACGGCATTATGTGCGGCTTCTTTCTGGTAGGCTTTTTCCACTTCACCGGTAAGAATCACTCTACCGTTTTCAACCTGCACCTGTATTTGATCATGGGGTACCTGTACATTCCATTCCAGAGAGTTTTTCGCAGCTTCGGCGATATCAGCATCGTCCCGCTCGTATGTTTGCGGTAAATTAATCTTGATTTCTTCGGCGATTGCTTCTACCCCGGATACCCGTCTAGCTGCGCGTTCGGCCGCCAATTTTTCGATAAATGTATCAACATATCCGCTCAAAGTCACGACCCCATCCCGTACCGAAACTCCAATCTTTGAGGCATCGACACTGGGCTCCCATTTTAATTCTGAAATTACATTATTTTGAATAATTGCATCTGTTTTCATGCTTATCCTCCTCTTTTCAAACATTATGCAGACATCAGCGTGTAAAAGTCATAAAATTTGCGATGCGCGCATTACAAATATATGACATTTCATTTACAAATCCGAATTTCCAGGTACGAAATCATAGCTAAACAAATACAAATATTAGTCCTCTCTTAATCTCTCCAATGGAGATCAGGAAAACGAGACCTTTTCCTTAAAAAGGAATAAAGAACAGCCAATTGTCCATGGATTTCATACTTTTGTTATATCTTGCGCCGGAATTATATAACTTATATATATTTCTTAAATATTATTAAAATTAGCTAAACCAAGGAGGCAAAGAATGAGTTTTATCGAAGTCGCTAAAACCAGTGAAATCACGAACGGGAAAATGAAAGGGGTTATGCTCGGCGGCAAAGATATTCTGATAACGAATGTCGATGGGAAATATTACGCGATCGGCGGAAAATGCACGCATGCCGGAGGCGATCTTTCGAAAGGTGTGCTGAATGGAAAAATCGTAAGGTGCCCCCGTCACGGCTCTAAATTTGATGTGACAACCGGCAAACTCGCGGGCGGCCCGGCAGCGAAAGATGAACTAAAATTTGAAATCAAGGTGGAAGGAGCCAGCATCAAAGTCAATATTTAACGATGAAGTCCATTTGCTTGTTCAAGCATATTATTTTCCGGTTCTCACTTTTCTGATGACAAACGATTAAAAAATAATGTGACAAAATGTTATGTAAACTATTCGCCTGGAGGGTATTTTAACAGATGAAAATGAACTCTATATTCAGTAAAACACTGGCAGCAGTTACTATCACAGGTTTGCTTCTGGTATCAAACGCTTGTACTAAAACATCTACCACTCTGGCGACCACTACCAGCGCTTCAGGAGGCACTTCCGTGTCTATTGACCTCGTTGCCCAGAATATGACATTTGATAAATCGTCCATCAGCGTGCCTGCTGGCGCCGATGTGACAATCAATTTTAACAATAAGGATGCACTTCCCCACACCTTCTCGGTTTATAATAATTCCAGCGCAACGCTGCCAGCGGTATTCCAGGGGAAGGCGGTCAACGGTCCCGCTACATTTACTTATACTTTCAGGGCACCAACTACACCCGGCACTTATTTCTTCCGGTGTGACATTCACCCGGCTGCAATGAACGGCAGCTTCATCGTGCAGCAGCCGGCTCAATAACCGGCGGCATGAATAAAAAAAGCCGCAGCGGATAGCCATTGCGGCTTTTTCACAAATTGACCAAGTTGTGCGGAAAATTATTTCCCAGTGACAGGATTCTTATAATGCAGAGGCATTTTATATCCTGAAGCCCAGGTGGTAGCAACATCACCGGGTGACTTCGGATAGATCACGGGTTTCTTTGCCCAACCATCTTCCAATGTAGTCTGGAAGCTGCTATTAAAAACGAGATTGCTGATCTTCCAGATACCCTCTTCTTTTCTGTATATACACTCGTATACCCCGTGCGAAATAATCGATTCGAGGTCATCACCGACGTAATCGGTTTTCAAACAAAGCATATTCCAGCGGCCTTTCGCGGTTTTGCCTTCCTTGTCGACATGGATAATCCCCATTAATTGTTGTTTGAGGAACAGCTTTTTAGTGCCTTCAAACCGCGGCGTCGTAAAGGTATTAAAGGATGCTTTGAGCGCTTCCCGTCCTTGAATATGGAAAGCATGACAGTCATCGGTGAATAGGTCGGCTGCGTCATCGTACATTAAATTATCCATGTAATAGCCATATGATTTTTGGACAATTTTTATCTGTTCGATATCCTCAAGTTCCCGGACTTTCGCCTCAAGCCTTTTAATCTTTTCTTCCATTTCCTTAAGATTCATATTAGTCTCCTTATATTTAGTAAACGTTACCAGAAAGCGGGATGTTTCAGAATGAAGAATCCGGAATGGCCGCAGTTGAACGTTAATATATGATTTTTAAATTTACACAAAGTGTAGCATCAGGTCGGTACATTGTCAAACCATCATTTACAGCCAATCTCTCAATATTTGGCAAAACGCGTAAGCTTTTTCTACGACAACTTTGTGAATGTCAGGCATTATTTCGCAGGTTCAACAGCCATTGCCGTGGATAAATTTACCGATTCATCCGGTTTTATCCACAGACTTTGTTCGGGATCATCGAGGGCAAAGTTGTCACGAGTCCAGGGTTCAAAACAGATGAAGTTCTTGCCCGGCTGGTGCCAGATCCGGGCAAACCTGAAAATATCCGGATCGCTTTCAATAACAATTGTTTGCCCAGGCATTTTCACTTTGAGCATACCAGGATTAATAAAGGATTGATCAAAGTCATCCCACCAATTTATTGCATCCGGGTAAAAACCTGTGATATTGGTTATCAGCCTCGATTTGTCGGCCTGTGGAATTGCGAAATACGGGTGAGTCCCGTAAGCAGTCGGCATCGGTTTAGTGCCCATATTTTTTACAGTCATAATTTGTGTCAATCTATTTCTTTGGACTTCCACATGCAAAGTCAGATCAAAATCAAAGGGATACATTTCCCTGGTGGCAGCATTTGCTAAAAGTCGCAAGGTCAGTGAATTGGTCTTTTGTCCGACAACATTCCAGGGCATCCTGCGGGCAAAGCCATGCTGAGGCAGATTAAAAATACCGCTTTTTAAAGGACCGGCGTTGGGGAAAAGCAATGGAATTCCACCGCGCACATTTTTATTGATATCAATGAAGGTTTCCCGATCCAGATAAAGAATCTCCTTGTCCTGAACAGTAAAAGAGGTGACAATACCGCCGCGTGCGGGGACTATTTTTGTCTTTGCTTCGCCTGATGAGATTATTATTTCTTCCAAAATCGGTTCCATATTAATCTGATTATAATGATGAATTTACAGCGAGTCAAAATAATTGCTGTTTCGACATTAAAGTACATTCGCCCCGTTTGGTTTGGATATATGTGACATGGTAGAATTCTTATAGGAGTTATTTGCACAAAACCAGAATGTACGAAATTCACGAATTATCGAAGATATACAATATCGGCAAAGTCAGGGTGACCGCACTGGACGCGGTTACTTTTGTGATCCCGGATGCTGCTTTAGTATCTATCATGGGACGCAGCGGTTCGGGGAAATCAACGCTCCTGCGGCAAATGGGACTAATCGACCAGCCGACAGCGGGCAAGATTGTTTTTGATGGTAAAGATGTTACGAAGTTGCCCGAAGGTGAGCGCGCGAAGCTCAGACTGGGCTATCTGGGCTACGTTTTTCAGGAATACGCGCTGCTGGGCGAGCTGACCACACTGCAGAACGTTTACCTGCCCGGTATGATGCTGAATGGGGCCGGTACATACAAAAGCCGCGCCCGCGAATTACTGGAACTGGTTGGGTTGGGGCACCGGATTAACCACCACCCGAAGGAACTTTCCGGCGGAGAACAACAGCGGGTGGCGATCGCACGCGCGCTGATAAATAATCCCAAGGTGTTGCTGGCGGATGAACCGTGCGCCAACCTCGATACATTATCCAGTACGCTGGTGATGGAAACACTGGTCAGATTAAACCGGGAATTAAAAGTAACGGTTGTTTTTGTTTCCCATGACCCCGGAGATAAAAAATACGCGGATACAATCATCACTCTGAGCGACGGCAAAATCGTCGAGGGAGAGGCAATCCAATGATCAAATCACTCAGGGTTGCCGGTCTACTTGCAGGGGCGTCAATCAAACGCGGCAATATCGGAGTGATATTGCTCATTATCATTATACTGACGATCATTTCGTTGAATTCACTTTTTATCCCCGGACTATTACAGGGTCTGATATCAGGTGCCAACAGCCAGCTAAGAAATACGTACAGCAGCGATATCATCGTGGAATCCAGCACAGCGCAACCGCTCTTAAGTAATGTTGACAGCCTGATCAATAAAATTGATGCCATCGATGGGGTGGCAGGCGCCGCACCGATAAATGTTATAGGCGCACAATTCGTCTTCGGAACACAGCGTACTGACGCCGATGTCTACAGTGTGCAACCGGACATGGAAAATCAGGTCTTTACGATCAATAAATCGATGATCGAAGGTACTTATCTTTCACCCGGCGATACCGATCAGATCATATTAGGTGTGCAACTGGCCGGAGCCAGTAAACCGAACCTGGATCTGTATGCCCGTTCGTTATTGACCGTGCGTGCCGGAGATGTCGTGAACGTAATCTATGGCGACGGCTTACAGAAAAGTTATACGGTCAAGGGGATATTCTACACAGAATTTCTGCAGACGGATATTGAAGCATTCGTTACGCAGACTGAAATGGAAAAGATCAACCCGCTAACCAAAAATGCTGCCTCGTCGATCCATGTCAAAGTAAAATCGGACAGTGATATACCGGATGTAATCAACAAAATCAACGGCATTCAAAGCGGTTTTAAGATCCTGAAATGGGAAGATTATGCCGGCATCGTGCGCAGTTTAACCGACAGCTTCAATATCATTAATGTAATATTGAATGTCATCAACCTGTTGATTGCGGGTATTACGGTCTTCATCGTGACTTACATAGATGTGGTAAATAGGAAACGGCAGATCGGCGTACAACGCGCCATCGGGATCACACCCGGCTCAATTACACTATCTTACCTGATGCGTGCCGTTTTTTATTCTGTGACCGCAATCGTCCTGGCAATTTTACTTTTCGCTTTTGTTGTAGCCCCGCTGGAAACCAGATACCCCTTCTATTTCCCGTTCGGAGCAGTTTACCTCGTGATCGGTCCGGCGGATATTTTACGCATGACAGTGATCGTAATAAGCGTGTCTTTGCTGGCATCATTCCTGCCGGTTAGAGGCATCATGAAAATGAAGATCATGGACGCTATCTGGGGATAAACCCCAAAACCGGATTGCTATCGTAATTACGTCAACCATTGACTGGGGAGAAACTTTACTTGAGTAATAGCGGCTTAAGTTGACAAATCGATCATTTTATTTTAATTTCATAATAAGAATAATTGTTAATGGAGCGGCATAGATGTTATTCTGGATTATTGCGGTCGGAATCATATTGATAGCCATCGGTACCTATGTCATGACCCGGTATTTCAACAAGCAAAGAACAAAAGCCTTCGAATTGCTGGCGGAATCGTTGAACTTCGCATTTTCCGAAAAAGCCGATGGATCATTAATGGATTCGCTGAGCTCATTTCATCTGTTTTCTCAAGGCTATTCCCGGCGGATTTCGAACGTGCTGTCGGGAAAATTCAATTTAATACCGGTAACGATCATGGATTACAAATACACGACCGGCGGCGGTAAAAGCTCACACACCTTTCAGCAGACAGTATTAGTAATGGAATCCAATAAACTCCAACTGCCGCGTTTCAACCTGCGTCCTGAAAGACTTTTTGATAAGATCGGGAGTGTTTTCGGGAACAAAGACATCAACTTTGAGACAGCGCCCGTATTTTCCAAGCGATATCAGTTGCGCGGAGATGACGAGGCATCCGTCCGCAATTTATTCAACGAGCGGGTCCTCGAATATTACGAGCAACATCCCGGTTTGTGTACAGAATGTGACGGGGTAAAGATAATCTACTACCGCTCATCAAAAAAGGTCACGCCGGAGGAAATTCAATCCTTTCTCCAGGATGGCGATGACCTGTTTAACCTTTTCAAGACGAAATGATTTGATAGATTTTCGCTTGTAAAAATGGATTCTGGAACGCTGAACTACAGCTATAGACAGAGGCATGTTCACCACCGGTTATTGTTAAAAGAGACACATTGTTATATTATAGTGTCCAGCCTTCATTGAAGTTATCGGGAGGTTGAAATGCAAAAGGGAGTAATTCGGGTTTTCTTTTTGACAGCTGTATTAATACCGTTACTCACTTTAAGCGCATGTAATTCAACGTCTTCGTCAACGGCATTATCGCAGACAACAACGGCCGCGACTTCTTCCATTATTAACTCAACTGTATCAACTGCCACTGCTTCATCGACGCTTGCAAACACTTTTAACGCGATGGCAACTTTAGGGAAAACAATCTATGATAAATACGGCGCAAGCTCCCATGGGCAGAACGGACAGGGCGGCTCCAGTCCGGCCTTAATGGGCAGCCACGCCACCCTGACAAAATATAACACGGCACAAGGGTTATTGACCTATATTTCGACAAATATGCCGTTGGAAGCGCCCGGCAGTTTATCTCACCAGGACTATCTTGATATATTGTGTTACCTGCTTGTTCAGAATAATTATGTTCCCGCCGACACTGTTTTTAATGAATCACAATTAAGCAATATTACGTTGAAATAATCAATTTTCCGGTCAAATAACGATGAAACCTTTTACGGCACATACAGGAGGTTTAAATGAATATTTTTCATTCGGTCTTTGCAGCCAGATTGATTCTTGTTCTTGGTTTAGTCAATCTTGTGACAGGATTTTTATTACTTTTTTCATGCCGAATAATTCCAACATTTAAATTGACCAAAAATCTGATGCAACATGCCTTCTATAAGCATTTTTACCGTTTTCATGTCTATTTATGGTGGATATTCTGGATATCCGTAATAGTGCATGCTGTTTTTGCGATCAATTTTATGGGTTGGCCTTTCAAGTAATTAAATAGTTTTATTTATCAATTCCAGATCATGTTACGAAACATCGAGATATTGACAAGAAATAACCAGCAAAATAATATCATGGCAATATGAGATAATGACGAACGGGTCCGCCGCGTTCCCACGGCCAACACTCTCAATTTTATTGAATATATTAAGGTTACAAAACCTGTTATCATGGACAATAAAAATCGATATCGATGCTGTCTTTTGTGCCGGTCAGACCGTAAGATTTCAGCATTTCGTTGTGTTTGGTACTTGTCCGCCCATCGGTGATGCTCACAACGTAGGTTTCATCTCTGGGACTCAATAGTAGATTTGACCAGATTTTCACGGCCGTACGGGACAAACTTGAATGGCAAATCAGCCAATGTTGCACTGAATGTTTATCCCGGCGTAATATATGAAACCGGTATTCCGGTTAAACTACTGCTATCTGTATTGCCCCGGATCGGCCTATGCGAGAAACAAGCCATTTAAGCTATTTAATCCAGCCGGAAATAATCGCCGGAAATTACATACATTTTACAATCGTTTGGTAGGATAAGTGCGGTTAATGCAGGTTGACTATTATTATTCATTGTAACAAACATCAATGTTTCTACGTTGTCTATTACATCAGGCGTACATTTCCGAAACACATACAAGTAGTAAAATAAAGGCAAGTATTGCATTCCAAACCGGGTAAACGGCGTAATGAGCCTGGCAGTTGATACTAACATAGCTATATCTGATAAAAGGAGAAGGAAAATGAAAACGAATACCAGCAGGTTAATTTTCACGTTGGTGACAGTGGTAGTAATGTGCCTGAATGTTATTGCTTGTACAACTGCCACGACAACTTCAACAGCTTTATCCACCACCACTTTCCAGACCAGTTCAACCACGTCCATTTCGCCAACAGGTTCAACTTCGACGAGTACAACATCGACATCTGCTGCGGCTTCCGGACTGGATAAAATTCAGCACTTTGTTTTTATCATGCAGGAGAACCGCAGTTTCGACAGTTATTTCGGCACTTATCCGGGCGCAAACGGAATCCCTGCCGGCGTATCATTTGTTGACCCGCATGACGGTACTACCGTTACTCCTTACCACGATACAAGCGATATCAACCTCGGCGGCCCGCATGGTTGGATCAATGCCCAGAACGATATCGATAACGGCAAGATGGACGGCTTTCTAAATCAAGCATATAAGGGAACCAATGCCGACGGCACACCTTTTGTTCCAAGTAAAAAAGCCGGACACAACCCTCAGGACGTCATGGGATACCATGACTATCACGAGATACCGAATTACTGGAACTACGCGCATTTATATGTACTGCAAGACTCCATGTTCGAATCCGTCGCTTCTTACAGTTTACCTGCGCACCTTTACATGTTGGCTGCGCAGAGCGGCGGCTACACCGGCTATAAACAAACCCAGCCTTCGACTTATAATTTTCCGGAAATTACAGAATTGTTAACCAGCGGCAAGATCGATTGGAAATATTATGTCACTTCAGGGACATTACCTGATACAGACGACGACCAGGTAGTAGGTTCGCAGTCGCAGGAACAGCAAGATCCTGACAAATACACTCTGTGGAATCCACTGCCGGCTTTTCCCAAGGTACAGAATGACCCGGCAGAACGCAGCCGTCTACAGGGTACGAGCCAGTTTTACATAGATGCGGCCGCCGGCAATTTGCCACAAGTAAGCTGGGTTATTCCTTCCAGTCCGGTAAGCGAACATCCCCCGGCGGGGGTAAAGGAAGGAATGGCGTATGTCACCGGCCTTGTAAATGCGATCATGCAAGGTCCGGACTGGAGCACGACCGCGATTTTTATCAGCTGGGATGACTGGGGAGGTTTTTACGATCATGTAACTCCGCCGCAGGTTGACCAATATGGCTACGGCATCCGGGTACCTGGCCTGGTCATTAGCCCTTATGCCAAAGAAAACTACATCGACCACAATACATATTCTTTCGAATCCTGGCTTAAAATAGTCGAGGAGCGGTTTGATGTGAATCCGATGACCGCAAGAGATACAAATGCTACCGATATGCTGAGCGCCTTTGACTTTACCCAGAAACCGCGCCTGCCTTACATCTTTAAACCGAACGGAGATACCGCTTATCCGGCTCCTTTGCAGAAGATTTCACACTAAAAAGGATTAACGAATAACAATATGCAGAAGAAAAGATTAACAGCTGGGGCGCTTATATTGTTTGTATTCTCCGCCCTCCTCGCGGGTTGCGGACAGGGGACATCAATTTTATCATCAACGTCTCCTGTGATTACACAGCCTTTAACTACGATTGTGACGCCTTCTTCGACCACTAAAAGTAATTCAGTGGTTTCTCCAACTCCATCTTCGGCAAGCCTGACTACAAAAACCACGCTAACGCCTGCACACACTGTGCCTGCTCAATATGCATCTCTTTACAATCAATTGGAGGGATACGTAACCACCGACGACAAATTAGTCAGCAGTCAATGGGATGGAACCGTCTATCCGGTAAATTATGCTGCTGAACTGATCACGGCAGATACCAATGCCGGTCCCGGTATTCTGACTGCCAGTGAACGCCAAATGATGACGGCAGAACTGGACGGAGAGGTCAGCCTGGGAGTAAAGGCCGTCACCGTCGAGATCGGGTTTCCGGTCTTTGACCCGAATTTCTACATTTTCAACGGGCAATCCGCCGTGCAAGCGCAACAGACCGTACAAAACTGGCTTGATTATTATGTAAATCTCGCGCAAGCGATTCACAGCCGGGGATTAAAAATGATCGTGGAAGCAAACCCGCTGCTGTCTTTTTACATCAGCAGCACATCGAGTTTCAATCCAACCGGGTATTACAAATCACTTGATTTTGCCACTTATGAAAAGCTGCGCAGTCAACACAACATCATCCTGGCACAGCAGGTCAAACCGGATTATCTGTTATTACAGACCGAGCCGCAAACCGATGCGGTCAACGATTTCCGACAGGAACTGAATAATGCGAACAGAGATACCGCGATGATCGGACAATTTTCGGCTGATCTCGAAAGCGCAGGGATCCGGGGATTGCACAGTTCGATTCAGATCGGTTCGGGCGCGGGAACATGGCAGCCGGACTGGAAGGCTTATTTCACCGGTCTGGACGCGATCCCCGGATTGGACAAAGTGGATACCCACATATATAACTTTCAGCCCAATGTAAATCAGCTCGGCGAAGTGCCGATCGCCATGCAGATCGCCGTTATGGCGCATGCCGCGGGAAAAGGCGTCACGATGTCAGAATTCTGGTTCCATAAATCTAATTCTCTGGTTGGATTGACTGAAAGCGGGGATTACCTGACGGATATCAGAGCGCGCGATATGTTCAGTTTCTGGGCGCCGCTCGATGCGCAGGCTTTCCAGATGCTGTATAAACTGGCAAATGACGAGCATTTTGATTACGTCAGCGCCTTCGGACATTATCACTGGTTTGCGCTGGTCGATTACAACTCATTACAGACAACGCCAACGTATCCGGCGGCAAACGGTACGCAAAACGAGGCTATTGATAATCAGATTACAACGTCTGAAAACCAATCGGCCAGGCAGGCACTCAACACCAATCAATTATCTTTGACCGGTAAAGCCTACCAAAGCATGATCAGCCATTAACCGATACCTCAATTATTCGAAGGAATGGAAACAGGATTCTCAATTCGAGCGGACAGACAGGAATCCATTTCCATACGGTGGGAATACTTGATTACCCGCCGCCAATATGCGGTAACAATGAGACAGTGTCGTTCGCCTGGAGCAATTTGGTAGTGGGTACAATTTCATGGTTCACAGCGACAAAGATGGACTCTTTATCGATGGTGATTTCCGGATATTGCTTAATGACGTAATTAATGGCATCGATAACAGTTTTTTTACCGCTAAACGGCATTTGAATACGATCAGTATTGGCAATAATGCCGTGCATGCCAAATAACTCGATTGTGATATACAGATTTTTATCCACGCTATTGTTCGCCGTATTTAACCAGTAATTTGTCTGCCTGCTTATCCAGAAGGCCAAACTTTTTCACGGTCTCGCGTTTCGGTACGGCATCTGATGTATAACCTTTTTTCTTATAAACAATATCGCACAACTGTCGGAATGCTTCTAACCGTCTGGCAACGATTAGTTCATGTTTTTGCTCAGTAGAATCCGGGAGATTCCCACCTTCCAGATTCTTTAGCCAGCTGTCATAATATTCAGAGCGGGTCAGGTATTCATTGGTATAAACCGGAGCTACCGCTCTTAAAGGAATCCGATCGCTCTCGCGGGTCCCTTTGCCCTGACGCAAGTTGATCATTTTTTGCAGCAGTTGCAGACGCTCGGAGTCATCCAGTATGTCCTGCAAAACCTTATTACTGCCTGTAGTACCGTTCAGATAATCGAGATAATAGGCCACGCTGGGTAAATTCTTAAAAGGCTCGGCTGTATTAGCAGCCTCCGGGTTACGCACGTCGATCCAGGGGAGCTTGCACAAACCGGCAGCGTTAAACCACGTGCGGATAAGCGGAAACCAGATCAAGGCGTTGGCTTTATTGTCGATAGTCGGTAATTCTTTATGCACCTGATCGATAAAAATAAGCCAGGCTTCATCATGCTGCGGGCCTTTAAGCGCCAGGGCGTATCCTGCTTGCTGGGCCAAAGATTCCCTAGTAATGTACATGGAAAATTCGAGGCCTTTGGCTTCCATACCGAATTTATCTAACTCAGCCATTACAGTTTCCGGCGAAACGGCTTTTCGCGCGGCAAATCTCTTGGCAATCCATTTTTTACTTCTGGCTACACCCTGTCCGGCAATTTTGCCAAATCCCCGACCGGCGGCGATTTCCTGGAATAAGCGATTAGCGCCAGCGATATTGCCGAAATTTAATTCATAACCGATATCGTCCGCGGTTAAATATCCGTGTTGCACGCATTCCATGAAGAATCCGATGGTGACGCCCGTGGATATAGTATCCAGACTATATTCGTCGCAATACCAGTTGTATTCCAGCACAAATTGAGGATCGAAAATACCCATATTGCTGACCGCGCCCACGGTTTCGTATTCAGGTCCATCGATATTGACCTTGAGACCGGCATCAGGTCCTGTGGTTAAAACGAAGTTTTCCACACTCTTGGCACAGGCAAGGTTGCAGCCGTAATAGCAACCATCGGGCATTTTTTTGCTGAAGTATTTATCCAGAAAAACCCGCGCAAAAAGCTTGGACGATTCCGGACTCTGTCCGATCTGGTAATTATTGATTGGGAAGAGATGGAATTTATCCATATATTCGGAAAGTCCGGTTGTACCCCAGGCGCCAAGATTGAGCTGGGCCGAATCACATTTGGAAATTACTTCCTTTAATTTGGCGCCGGCTTGTTTTGCCATTTCCTTATTAACGGCGTTGTTGCCGTTAGCCTTTGGCAAACTCGATTTAATCACAATACCACGCAGGTTTTTGGCACGCATCACAGTGCCGGTACCGCCCCTGCCGGCCTGCTTGGAACGGATGCGGTTTCTCCGCCGGTCAAAAAACAGGCTGTTAATAACGCCGAATCTGGCATGCAAAGCGCCCTGCCCGGACACGACCGCCGCCAAATTATCGCTAAAAGTGCCATTATTGGCGTTTAACAATAATCTTTCGCCATAAAAGAGCGCGCCGATATCGATTTTTTCACCGTATAATGGGGCATCGGTAATAGTGATGATATTTGCGTCTGCATCGATGGTGATAACGACATCCTTGCCGGAGATTCCTGAAATTGCCAGCGCGTCGAAGCCAGCCAGTTTCATCAGCGGGCCAAAATGTCCCCCGACATTAGAATCGACAAAAGTATCCGTTAATGGAGAGATAGTCCCGACGATAAATTTACCGGTGCCAGGGAAGCCCGGGTCATTCCCCAATGGACCGTTCGCCATCACGAGCAGATTGTCCGGGCTATTGTACCTGGTTTTCTTTTTTGTTTCGTCCCATATCAGCTTGATGGCGTAACCACGACCGCCAATGTATTTCGTTTTAAAATCCGGAGGCAGTTCTTGAACGGATATCTCGCTCGTTGAGAGATTAATCCTGAGGATACGGTCGGTGTAACCACCAACAACTTTAGCCGGCTCATACTTGATTTGTGTTATCGTTTTCAAAATAGTCCCCTCTGATTTCGGCGTGCAGCATTAAATAAAAACAAAAATTCAATATTCACTTGATGATCAGCACAACTTTACGAGGTATTATACCAGACTATAATAAATTGTGGCTAATTTGAAATTTGGACAGGGGCGATCTTACCGCTTAACGCCGGTAACTGACTAATCTTACATATTGCAGGTGGTTGCCGGTGAGGTGAAAATACAATCCTTAATCATAGGCCTGAGTTACCAATAAACAATATGTTGTTCATGGAAAATAGGGATGTCTCAGTTCACCTTGAACATAAAGTTCGGCCCGATATCGTAATTCAGGGCACTGATGCCGTGACTCTGTTCGGTGAAGAAGAAATCGGGCTCGACCATCTTGCTAGTCTGCGTGAGACCACCCGGGCCGTAGCCGACAGTACCAACATAAGTAATCGCTGAATTTACATCCGCCAGGGTGAGGGTTGGTGATGCAATGTAATGATTTGTGCCNNAACTGGGTATGGGTAGTAAGGTTATATAGCGCAACCTGAACGGGAGAAAAGTTCTCGGCGCCATTGGTCAGTTGAGAATAGTTGGAGTCATAGGCGCCAAGGTGGGTGATGCTGATGGCGCTCTTTGCCGTGAACTCGAAACCCTC
>PMMG01000014.1 GCA_003162335.1 Dehalococcoidia bacterium | reverse complement strand
TATTAAGTAAGGAACAATAAACCTCCTGTTTTAAGTATCTAAACATATAGAGCAGAAAACTCAAGGAGGTTGATTATGCAGTTTTTAGTGAAGGTAAAGGTCAATCCGGGAACAATGATGGAATTCGGGCAAAAGTTGCAAAAAGCAGAATTGGACAGGACTTGCATCAGGGGCGAAACCTATTGTTTAAAAAGTGATCCTGCCGTCGGCTACAGCATCTGGGAAGCTGAAAGCAAGGATATCTTTGAAATGAAGTTTAAACCATGGCAACGTTATTATACAGAAGTGGAAATCAAAGAAGTGATCTCTCCCAACGAAGCAATGAAGTTACTGATCGCAAAAATGAAATAATTACTCCCCGGGCTGGAGCTATAAAACATCATCAGCTCAAACCGGAAAAGTAAAAAGCCTCCAATCATATGAAATGGAGGCTTCTTAAATAATTAAAGGGGCTGATGCGAAAAAACTCAAATCATTTTTTATTGAAATGAAGTAAAACAGGTAAATTAATACTTTATGTCTCATTACATGTTGTATAATTTAATTGAAAACTAATTGCCAATAAAATATTAACTGCGCAAAGGAGACAAGCAAGAATGGCTGATATCAAAAGCGCCTACGAAATAGCGATGGAAAAAATGAAGGAAGTGGAATCTGCCACTCCCGAAGAGAAGTTGCAGTGGAAGTTCGTCCCGAAAGGTGAGGAACTGGCCGGTAAATATCTGAAAGACGATGTCAACCTGACAACCGAACTAGCCAAATACAGCGACACCGAGCGCAAATATATTGTGCAGGGGGTTGCGGCAATTCTCATTCGCAATATCGATTTACCGAAGAATGACGCTGTCAAGAAGACTAATCAGAAAGCGATGAACGGCCTTAGCGCGATCAAGAAAGATAAAAAAGGCCTCGATAATGCTTTCAGCAAGATCAAATATATTTTTAATCATTACACCGAACAGGGGGAAGCGCAGAAAAAAGAGGCTTACGAGCAGGTCAAAGCCCAGTTTGCCATGAAACTTCAGCAGGCGCTGCAGCAGCAAGGCCAGACTGCGCGGATGAATAACATCGACGTGGAACGGCAACCGCAATTCCAGGAAGAATGGCGGAAGATGCTGACCCGTCTGGATGCGCAATATATTCAGCATTTGAACGAATACAAGCATGAATTACAGGGGATCAACTGAGGCGCGGGTGAGGCGCGGTAATAATGGATATTGACGATGTAAAAATCCAGGCGGCGGTGGCGCAGACTGAAATTCTGCGTTCGCCTAAACAAAGCCTGACCACTTTCGGCACGACCAATATCTATTACTATCTGGTCACCGAACCGGCGTATCAGGAGCTGGGCCTAACTGCCACGGAAACGGTGATCAGAGAAGGCAGGGTGATCGCCGAAAAGCCCCGCATTGTCACGCCCTATTATCTGGCTTCCCTGGAAGGATTTAGTGAAAACGCGCGCCGCTATTTTGATTCATTGATCCGGACCTACGGGCACACTGCCCAGGGGCTGTTGTATGCCTACCGCAATGAACCCAAAGAAATGAATATCGTTTCCGATAATCTACCGTCGGTTGTCGCCAAACTGAATGAAGACATTGACCGGCGCGGTGACCCGCTGACCACCATCATCAAAGGGATGGATGAAATGTGGGACATCGCCCTGATCAAATTTATTTTTGAAATGACGCAGCGTTCGTTGGGCGACAATATCCGGCAAATGAATGCCCGCGGCCTGCTGGCAATGGACGAGCAGGGTATTCCCGCCGATGCCAGGGCCAGGATCGATGGCATGTTCCTGCAGGCTGCCACCGGCGAATTAGACCCGCGTGTCTTGAAAGACGAACTTGACCGCTGGAACATTTTCCCTGAATATGAAGACCGGTTTCTCAGCCTCTTTCGGAAATAGTGGCGAAGTGTTAAAATTAAAAAATGCAAATTTCCATAATTGAAGCGCGCGATCTTTCCGAAGCATGGTTTCTTTGTTTGAGTAAAACCCTGAGTGACGGCTATGACTACCGCATCGAGCGCGGCAGTTATAAGGGGCAGCGCCGTAAACAACTGGACTTCTTTGTGTGCTCTATCAAATATCCGGGCACCCGCCCGTTGATACCGGACGTGCCGCAGGGCGTTCCTGCCCCCAGCACCATGGAATATGTGGAGAACTACCTGCCTTACCTGATGACCGAACACCGGGCCGAAGGAGAACAATATACCTACGGTCAGTATCTGGAAAAGCAGATTGCCGAAGTCATCCGAATGTACAAGGAAGACGGTCACAACACCAATCAGGCTTACATGACTGTAGGCGAACCAAAAGCTATCTATTTGCCGGACCCACCCTGTTTAAGAGGTATCGATACCCGTATTAAAAATAACAAACTGGATTTTTATATCTATTTCCGTTCCTGGGATCTGTGGGCCGGTTTTCCATCAAATCTGGCAGGTATCCAGTTATTAAAAGAATACATGGCCTCTGAAATCGGCGTGGAAGACGGCGAAATGGTGGTTTCCAGCAAAGGCCTGCACATCTATGAGTACTGCTGGGATCTAGCGAAACTGGTGGTTAACCGCTAGGTTTGCCGGCGGTTTCCGGTTCTTTGGAAATCCAAATTTCTAAAAACTAAATCTTAAAACAACCCTTAATTAGTATTACTTTCCTGTAAATTATTACCACACATCAGTTTAGCCACGATCTAAAAATAAACTGTCTTTAGATTTCTACAGGAAAGATGGAAAAACAAAATGGCAGAACACTTCACCGCAGTAATCTATAAAACCGGGGTAAACGGTTGTATAGATGTTCCGGTTGCTGTATCCGGCAAAATGAAACCGCGAAAGGGCTATATTAAGGTTAGAGGGCAGATAAACGGCTTTGGTTTCACCACGAATTTGGTGCCGGTCAGAAACGGGCAGTACCGTTTGTTTGTTAATCTAAAAATGCTAAAGGGCGCTCATACAGCGATTGGCGGTGCCGCAAATTTCTCCATCGAACAGGATCTGGAAAAAATAGAGAAAGTTTATCTAATGTCTGCGTATTTGCATGAACAGTTAACCGCGCACCACTTGCTAAACGATTTCAACTCTTTAACTGACGGCAGACGTAAAAATATTCTGAAATACCTGGCCGGAATCAAAAAGGAAGAAACAGTGAAGAAAAATATCGCAAAGCTGATTACGCAATTAACAAACAAAGAGAAAAATGTCCGGATACCCTGGACAGATTACAAATAAAC
>PMMG01000109.1 GCA_003162335.1 Dehalococcoidia bacterium | reverse complement strand
TTTTTCCCGCCTATCCCGTATTTCCTCATGGCTTCCCCATAGCTGAGAAGATTCTTCCTGAAGTCCTCTACGACCGTCTGCTTAAACTTCCCCGAATACGAAATCCCTTTTGGCATAAAAATGCACCCCCAAAGTTTTTTAGTATATCATACTGTCCAACTTTAGGGGTGCAGTTCATACAATCCCTCTCTTTTTTCTCTTCTTTTTAAGTAATTCTATATAATCAGGCACAATTCTGAGTCGCCCCGGGGTGTGCTTGATTTTTCACTGTTGCGGTGATAATGTACGGTATAGCGAAAATGATTCAATAATATATACAAGCGCGCAGGGAAACCAACCCGGGAAAATAAAAATGTAGGCTGACCTGGATAAAAATACTCGGAAACAGGAGATGGAAAATGGCGTTAAAACACGTAGCGGGCAAGAATAAAGGGCATATCGTTTTGTACGCGCTGAGCACTTGTCCCTGGTGCAAAAAAACAAAAAAACTGCTGGAAGAATTAGGCGTGGATTATTACTTCGATGATGTTGATCTGATGACCGATGCCGAAAAAAAGGATGCGATGGTGAATATCCAGAAATGGAATCCCAGCATGTCGTTCCCCACAATAATAATTGACAACACCAATAGTATAGTCGGGTTCCAGGAGAATAAACTCAAGGAAATGTTCGGCAAATGAGCGCAGAACAATCTGTCAGCCAGGAACAGATCGATAAGCTCTACGAGCAACTGCAGAAAGATGCCCGTTCCGGCGGTTATTATCTCAATCCTGATGTGGAGTTCACGAAATCGCTGGCGCAGGGCTTGCTGACCAACGAAAAAAGATACGGGTATCAGGCTTGCCCTTGCCGTTTATCAGCTGGTATCAAAGAGCAAGACCTCGATATCATCTGTCCTTGCGATTACCGGGATGCCGACGTGGTGGAACACGGTACCTGTTACTGAGGGCTTTACGTCGCCGAGGCGGTCGCCAAAGGACAGCAAGAATTGACATCGATACCGGAGCGGCGTCCTCCGCCCGAGCAGAGGAAGGCAATGGCTAAAGCGGTATCTGTAAGTCTGACCAATCTGCCTTATCCGGTATGGCGCTGCAAAGTGTGCGGGTATCTATGCGCGCGTGACGGGCCGCCGGAAGTTTGCCCGATATGCAAGGCCAAAAAGGAACGTTTTGAGCGTTTTCTCTGATAAACCCAAAGGATATAAATAGAAAATCAAGGAAAGGGAGTGCGAAAACACCCCCTTTTGTCGTCAAAAAAGAGAAAAAATCAGACCATCAAAACTAATTATTCACAAATCGGAAATAGTTCCTGACAACCTAACTCTTGCGCCCAAATTAGTCTTTAGTCCTATTTGTCTCTGTTTAAAGGCGGTGTTAGTATTAAACTGATGATTCAGAAACTCAGGGAAGTACTGGCCAAACGTCCTGTAGCGCAACTCACCGAGCCGGACAAGAAAATATCGGCGGTGCTGGTGCCTGTTTTTTTAAAAGCTGGCAAATACCACCTGCTCTTTATACAGAGAACCGAACGCGTCAAAGACCACAAGGGGCAAATATCTTTCCCTGGCGGCGCTTATGAAAAAGCGGACAGCACGTTGCTCGATACCGCGCTACGAGAAGCCAGCGAAGAAATCGGCTTGATTCCGAAGGATGTTGATATCCTGGGGCAACTGGATGATACTCCTACTACCACCTCCAACTACATTATTTCGCCTTTTGTTGGCCTGATCCCATATCCCTACAATTTTAAGCCGGACAAATGGGAGACCGAAGAAATTCTTGAAGTCCCGCTGGCCGTCTTGCAGAATAAAAATAATTACAGTGAAACCACCGTTCTGATCAGCGGCCAAATGCTGGATACAGGCTGTTATAAATTCGGCGATAGAGTCATCTGGGGCGCCACCTCTATTATCCTGAAGCAATTTCTGGGCATTATTGCGGAATTTACGGCTTCTTGAGATGAAGTGCGGATTATTGCTATAATAGTGGCAAATTTATGCTTGGGAAAATATACCCTGGATTTTTCCGGTATTTGACTCCCTGGTATATAATTAAGTGAGTTTGGCAAGAAAATATCATGCATCACGTTAAAAAACATACCGGTCTTTTTACGAAACAAGAAATTTTCTTCGGCAGTCTGGGGATAATCCTTACTATTGTCCTGGGCTTTCTCGTTATTTATTACAGCAACGACCCCAAGAATCTGGCAAACATCAAAAACTTCGGCCTTGCCGGCATGTTTTTATTGACCTTTCTTGCCAGTAGTATTTTCAGTTTGACCCCGGTTGCCATGCCCTATTGGGTACTGACATTCACTTTGCCCGGCATCTTGGCTGCGCGCTATGGTATTTGGGCGGTCGTCTGGGTAGGCGGGGTAACCGCGATTGCCGCTTGCCTGGCCCAATTTACCACTTTTATGATCGGTTACAGCGGCCAGTCGCTATCGGAAAAATTAAGCCGCCGTTTCAGTTCTGCTACCTATAACCGGTCTGTTAAATGGTTAAAGAAATCCGGTTCCTGGACGATCTTTTTAATGACTCTAATCCCCAACCCGATACATCTGCCGATGACTATCGCCATCGCTTTATTAAAATATCCGCCTTACAAATTTATGTTTTTCTCATTTCTGGGTATCTGTTTAAGGAGTTTCATCATCGCGTTTGCCGGGTATTATGGAGTGGACGCATTAAGCCAATGGATCGCTAGACTGAGAACGGAGGGCTTTATGACCTCACCAATAACAATTTCTGTCCTGGTTTTTAGCAGTATTATTTTTGCCATCGGTGTATGGCAGCTGGTCATCTGGATTCAGGAAATCCGTGATAAAAACCACAAGTACGTAGCCGCCTGCGAATATGCCGAGAAAAGCGGAAAACCGCTGCTCGTGATCGGGGGGCCGTGGGGCGTGAAAGCTTACCGCAGAATGTTTGACAAACCGGCACACGGAGACGGTGATGTCTGCCTGGACATCGACCGCCGGGCACTGGACGGTCATCCCTGCGCAGTAGTTGCCAGCTGTACCGATATACCATTCAGCGACAAATCATTTGGGGCTATATTCAGCAGTCATGTTCTGGAACATATGCCTACTACGAAGATGGCGGAACAAGCTCTGGCGGAAATGAACCGGGTTGCCGGGTCTGTTTTTATCGCCTATCCTTCGAGGCAGTCGATTGCCGCCTGGATTATCCGCGACCATCATATCTGGGTTTGGCAAAAGGATGGAAGAACTCATCTCCAACAACGGAAAGATAGAGTTCCCAGGGAGCATCAAATTGTTGAAGCAGCAGACAAAATCGGGTAAAGCCGCGCCGCCATCGACTGCAGAAAAAGGTCAGCCGGTTATCGAAGCAGCCGGCCAGCTGGCAGTGAAACTGTTCCCGCATAACTCCAAAAAACGCAAATTATTCTTTACCGGACTGAAGGACCTCTATTCTTCAGCCCATAACAAGGATGTCCTCATCATTCACAGTCCGGGCGGCTGGGGGAATACCCATTGGGAAGGTTTGCTGGACTGGGAACAGAGCGTTGTGACCGGAGTCACAGCGGTTGTGGAAAAACTCGGGTATAGTACCATTATGAAGCAGTACTTCCGCAGCGGCGATGCCCTGTGGGGAGGGAGAAGCTGGTTTAAAGAGGGTCTATTCTTCCTTTGGGGTAAAAATTTCCGGGCAGAAGTATTTGCGAAAGAATTGAATTTTATTACAGCGAATTTACCTGAGTTAAGGATAATCCTGGTGGGAGCCAGTCAGGGCGCCGCCTTTGACAATGCGGTGATGACTCATTTGAGCGACGCGGAAAGGATTTATAGTATCGAATTAGGTACTTTTTTTGCGCACATGCGTCGCCGTGTATTAACCCAACGGAATCTGGCGATCGATAGCAACGGCTTGATGCGCGATCCAATGTGCCACCGGGACCTGTGGAAGGGTACGAAATCTTATTTCAAGGCATTTGTGCTGTGGTTTAAATACGAATCGCATGGTAAACAAGTCAAATTTACCGATTGCATTAACACCCCGGGGCACGAATATCAGTGGAAGTATCCTGAGGTACACGGGCGTATAACCGATTTTCTGACTACGGTTCTTGGGGAGAAACATTAAGCGGGGAGGTTAATTATGAGGCAGGAAAAATTTACGGAAATGGCATGGGAAGCAATCATTGCTTCTCAACAACTGGTTTCGCAATATAGCCACAGTCTTTGGGATGTTGAGCATATTTTGTATGCCTTACTGATGCAGGAAAAAGGCATTGTCGGCGAGATTCTGCGGGATATGAAAATCGACGTTGAAGGTATGAAAATACAGGTCAACAATGTACTGGAACGCATGCCTAAGGTCTACAATGTAACACCGCAGATGTACCCAACGCCTCGGATATTTACTTTGTTTAATGCCGCCGACGCGGAGGCAAAAAGGCTGCAGGATGAATTCATCAGCACAGAGCATATTTTTATCGCCATCGCCGGAGAAGGAAGCGGTGAAGCCTATAACATTTTGCACCGTTTCGGCGTTGATAAAGAAAAGGTTTACGCCGCCCTCCAGAAGTTGCGCGGCGGGCATCGCGTCACCGACGCCCGCGCCGAGAGCAAATATCGTTCCTTGCAGAAATACGGGCGAGACCTGACGGAAATGGCGCGGCAAGGCAAACTCGACCCGGTCATCGGTCGTGAAAATGAAATTAAACGGGTGGCACAGGTATTAACCCGCCGCACGAAGAATAATCCGGTTATCGTCGGAGAAGCCGGTGTTGGAAAAACCGCCATCGCCGAAGGCCTGGCCCAGAAAATCGCCGCGGATGATGTCCCCAACTCATTGAAAGGCCGCAAGGTCATCGCCCTGGATATGGGCGCACTGGTGGCCGGTACGAAATTCCGTGGTGAATTCGAGGAACGCCTGAAAGCAGTCATGGACGAAGTACGTCAATCCAAGGGTGAAATTATCCTGTTCATCGATGAGATCCATACACTTGTCGGGGCCGGTGCGGCGGAAGGCGCCATCGATGCCAGCAATATGTTAAAACCGGCATTGGCACACGGCGAATTACAAACTGTCGGCGCGACTACTTTGGATGAGTACCGCAAGTTTATTGAAAAAGACAAGGCGCTGGAAAGACGGTTACAGCCCGTTTTCCTGAGCGAGCCGTCGGAAGAAGTTACAGTCGAAATGTTACGCGGGCTAAGGCCGCGCTATGAAGCCCACCATAAGGTCAAAATTACCGACGCAGCTCTGGAAGCTGCAGCAAGACTGAGCAAACGCTACATTTCCGACAGATTTTTACCGGATAAGGCTATCGATCTGATCGACGAGGCTGCCAGTAAATTACGGATTGATACCGAAAGCGCGCCGCCGGATGTCAAAGAGCTGGAGAAAAAGGTAAAACAGCTGAAAAACGAAGAAGAAGCTGCTTCACAACGGCAGCAATATGAAGAAGCTGCCAAACTCCGTGCCGACCACCTGCGCGCGGAAGATGAATATAACAAAGCCAAGAATAAGTGGTTGAAAAAAGAAAAAATCAGTGGCGAGGTCACGGAAGAACAGATCGCCCAATTGATTTCTAACTGGACTGGAATTCCGGTTTCGCAAATGCTGGAAGGTGAATCCGAAAAACTGCTGCACATGGAAGAACGGATTCACGAAAGATTGATCAATCAGGAGGAGGCCGTTAAGGCAATTTCCGAAGCCATCCGCCGCAGCCGTTCCGGTTTGAAAGACCCCAGGCGGCCGATCGGCAGTTTCCTGTTCCTTGGTCCGACTGGTGTCGGTAAGACAGAACTGGCACGGACGCTGGCCTGGTTCCTGTTTGACGATGAGAACGCCATGGTACGTCTGGATATGTCCGAATACCAGGAAAAGCACACGGTTTCACGTCTCATCGGCTCTCCGCCGGGGTACGTCGGGTACGATGAGGGAGGACAACTGACCGAAGCAGTCAGACGCCGGCCTTACCGGGTGATTCTGCTCGATGAGATCGAGAAAGCGCATCCGGAGGTATTTAACAGCTTATTGCAGGTACTGGATGACGGGCGCATGACCGACGGCCACGGCCGCACGGTCGATTTTAAAAATACCGTTATTATCATGACCAGCAATGCCGGTGTAGAATTCATCAAGCGCGAGTCCGCCATGGGCTTTGCCGCCAAAAAAGACCAGGCAAAGACGCAGAAGTCCAATTATGAAGATATGCGCGAGAAAGTCCTGGCGGAAGTAAAGAAAACCTTCCGGCCCGAATTCCTCAATAGGTTGGATGAAGTGATCGTCTTCCACGAATTGAACGAGTCTCAACTGCGGCAGGTTGTTGATTTGCTGGCCAAGGATCTGGAAAAACGCCTGGCGGACCGCAAGCTAACCATCGAAATCACCGAGAGCGCCAAATCATGGCTGGCCAAAGAAGGCTACGACCCAGTCTACGGTGCGAGGCCGTTACGCCGCGCACTGGAGAAATACGTGGAGAACCCACTCTCCGTCAAAGTGCTGGGTGGTGAATTCAAAGAAGGTGATACCATCATCGTCGACACCGGCATTGAAGGGCTGATCTTCACGCCGAAAAAGAAATAAATCCGGGTTTACAAATTTATAATCATACAGGGAGGGATAGCACAAACTATTTCCTCCCT
>PMMG01000106.1 GCA_003162335.1 Dehalococcoidia bacterium | reverse complement strand
GGAATTACCGCCGAAATACACCGGCAGATATCTTTTTGTGTCTGGGACTCGGGGTCAGGCGCGCCGTCTTTACCGAGCAGCGTGCGGATCTCGCCGAAATAACCGATGGCATCATAGTCGGCGATTGCGCGCAGTTTGTTCGGACCTTTGAGCACTGATTCGGGCACGAAAAGTGGATTATCGTCACGGGAATAGGCGGAGCACACCGATTCAAACGCCCGCAGATTGTCCTGATAATTATCCGGCGCGATCAAGTCAATGTGTGGTGTGTACCACTTATAGATGTCCAGCACCTTGATAACAGCGCCCCCGGATGGATAGGATTCTCCCGGCAGCGGCCACCAGTTTTGCCCGGACTGCCAGGCGTTGATGTACATCGGGATGTCATAGACTGCTTTACCGGCTTCAGCCACGCCGTTGATGTAGGAGGCAATGCCCCAGGCGGTCATGAACTCGCCGCCTTCCCAACCAAACAACTTCTGCCAGTTTCCGGACGCTTTACCGCCTGCCTGCTGCCAGGATTCGAACACAGGTCCTTTGCCGCGTTTTTTCATTGCGGTCACCAGTTTGGCGGGAACCGGGCTTTCGAAGATAGCCTGGGCTTCCGGCCCGTAGTCGCGGTCGCTGCCCAGGATGCCCGGCTCGTTTTGCACCTGGATGCCGATAACGGTTTGTTCGGTGCTATCTTTGGCTTTCAAGTGTGCGCAAAGCGCCGCGAAAGCCTTCTTGTCAGCGTCCAGATTCGCTTTGCAATGGGGAGAGAGAGACCATAGTTCCTTGCCGGTCGGCGATTTCACACGTTTGAACTTGCGGGGATTTGCTTTTACCCAGGCCGGAGTGTAGTCCATGTTGCCGTTTTTCCAGGTGGCAAACCACAATAAAATCAGTTTAAGGTTGTGTCGGCGCGCACCGGCGATAAGGATATCCAGACTGGAAAAATCATACTCGCCCTCTTTCGGATTGAGCTGGTCCCAGTAAATATCGATCATCGAAGTATTGCAATGGGCTTCTATGACCGCCTTGAAGGCTTCGTCTGTCTCGGCTGCGTTGCGGACGCTGTAACCGGCCACATAAAGAGATTCGCAGCCTAGCGGATAGAAAGGCTTGCCGTTGACGGTGAATACGCGTTTAACTTCTGTCATTTGTCGTTCTTCCTTTTTTAAAGTATATTAATAATTCAATTTACTTTTGATTTAATACCCTGACTCAAACGGTAATCACGCACGGTCGTTGAAAAAATAAAGATTAAAACCGCCAGGCCCGATGCGCTGCCGGCGAGAATGATTGTAATTGTCTTTGGGCCCCCGAATAAATCTGAACCGATACCGGCCAGTAAACCACCAATGATGCCTAACCCGGCATTTACACTAAAGATACTGGTCACCCGGCCTCTTAAATGATCCGGTATGGAAAGCTGCAGCAATGTCTGATTCGTGCTCAAGAAAATAGCTTCAAACGTCCCTGCCGAAACCAGCAGCAATACGGCCATCCAAAACCTGGTACTGAAAGCGAAGGCGATCAGTGACAGGCCCAGCAGAAAAACGGCCGCGAGTTGCAGCAGCCCCCACCTTTCCAGACGGGAAAGGTAGGCAGTGACGATACCCCCGATAATTCCGCCTACTCCGATCGATGCCAGTAAAATACCAAGGATATCAGCTCCGCCGTGAAAGACTTTCACCGCATAAATGGGAGGCAGGATGGTCACTACCGGAATCGTGAACACCGAGAGGATAAACCCCATCAGCATGAAAGTGCGGGTGACCGGCGCCCTGGCCAGGTAGTGAATACCCTCCTTGATATTTTGGAGCGCCGAACTCCTGACGGTTTGCGGTTGCTGCTGCGGAAAGCGGAGTTGAAAAACAGTGATTACGATAATGGCGTACGCAATCGCCTGGACCAGGAACGTGCCGCCTGCTGCAAACCACAGCAGCAGAAAACCACCGATCGCGGGACAAAAAGCGCGGGTGAATGCTCCTCCGGTTTGCATCAGGGCTACCGCATTGGGGGTATTGGCACGGGGAACGAGGTCGAAGATAACTATCGGGCCTAGAGTCTGATCCAGGGTTGAAATCATACCGACTAGAAACGTAAAAATGAACAGGTAAGAAGTATGAGAGCGGCCCATCAGCAAAATAATGCCGAGCCCCAGCGTGATCACGAACATCCAGAGGTTCTTCAACAATATAAGCTTCTGGTGGCTGATGCGGTCGATCAGTACGCCGGTAGCAGGAATCATGCCCAGCGTTGTTGCCGACCGGACCATGTTGAAAGTCCCCAGTATTGTGCCGGAGCCGGTTAAACTGTAAACCAGCCAGTTGAGCGCCATCCCCTGAATCCAGGAAGCCGCATACCCAAGGATATTTCCTATCCACAGAAATCGGAAATTCCGTATGCGCAGCGAACCAAACGGACCACCCCGTTCAAAATGAACATAAGATTTACCGTCAGTAACGTTGCCGACTTGCTTTTCTTCAATTCCGGACTGATGATCTGACAACTTGAATTTGTTCCCCCTGCGCGTTTGACGCGCCTTAAATTATACGCTGTTTTAAATCAGACGCAACCGTTAAGCCGGGTTTTGCAACCAGACTCAACGGCACATCCGAATCGGAAAATCCGATAACAATTTTACTAATGGTTTGGTTTATTCAACCGGGAAAATCAATCGCACATTATCACCCGCACCACGCCGTCCGAGGGTCTTACCCAGATACCGCCGCGCAATGAATCGCCATTGCGCCGGCAGTCAGAGACGAATTGTCCGTTCTTGTCGAAATGGCCTTCATCAACGCGCATGACGTAATTACAGAAACTGGGGTGCGACAGGTCATTACCGGCAAGCAGCGCGACAGAAGGCGGTTTAGGACGCAGCATTATCCGGTAATTGATACCGGTAAGATAGAACTCTTTTTTGCTGACCTGAAAGATCAGACCGGCGCCGTGCACGATCGGTTCACGGAATTCGATCAATCCGAGATATCCGTCAAAGTCCATCTGCGTGCCGATAAAACCGTGAAAACCCATGCCTTCTTCCTGTACCACAGCATGGATTTTCCCTGTGCCCTGGTATTTGAGGATCAGCGGAATTGCTGCCGCCACGGTCCGGGTCAGTTCAACATTCCACACGTCTCCTGGGATAACGGCGCCATCTTCGTTAGTATCGAAGTGCATAAAATAGCCGACCGCATTGTTATCGGAAATAGCGCGCATCATGTTTACGCCGCCGGGCGCTTCGACCATGAGCAGCTGGTTATCGTCACGGGTATATTTATCGTTAAGAGACTCGTGCATCCTGGGGTTTTCATGGGGATTATCCGGCGCAATAATATCCACATCCGGCGTGAACCACTTAACAATATCCAGCACTTTCACGACTGGACAGCCGGAAGGATAACATTCGCCTGCCACCGGCCACCAGTTGATTGAACTGACCCAGACATTGATAAACATCGGGATATCATAAACAGCTTTACCCGCTTTAGATACGGCATTAATGTAGGTTGCAATACTCCAGGCGGTCATCAGTTCCCCGGCTTCCGCGCCGAATAACTCCGGCCATGAGCCGGATTTTTTGCCGCCCGATTGCTGCCAGATATCATAGACTTCACCCTTACCGGCAGCTTTCATCGCGGAGATCAATTTGGCAGGGACAGGACTATCGAAGACGGCTTGCGCTTCAGGGCTATAATCACGGTCGCTGCCCAGGATTCCCGGCTCATTCTCAACCTGCAGTCCGATCACGGTGTGGTCTTTGTTATCCACTGCTTTCAGGTGCTTGCACAGCGCAGTAAAAGCTCTGATATCGGCTTCCAGGTTCGCTTTACAATGGGAGGAGAGCACCCAGATACTTTTACCGTTGGACGCCACTACTCTGCGGTAGCGCTGCGGGTTGGCTTTCATATATTCCGGCGCGTAGTCCATAACCCCATTCTTCCAGGTAGCAAACCATAAGAAGATCAATTTGAGCTCGTATTTGCGCGCGATCTTGATGACAACGTCCACGCTGGAGAAGTCGAACTTACCCTCTTCCGGTTCCAGCTGATCCCAGAAAATCGCCATACAAACGGTATTGCCGTGCGTCAATTTGGCAGCCTTTAAATTTTCCTCGATCTCGGATTCACTGCGCACGGAATAGCCGCCCATGTAAATGCGGTGCCTGCCGAGTGGAAAGAACGGTTTCCCATCCACCATAAATATACGTTTAATTTCAGCCATGAAACACTCCTTTTGATTTTATTGAATTATTTAGTTAAGACAACAAGCGAAGGAAGAAATTAAAATCTCTTCCTTCGCTAAAATGTCCCTGATCCTGAGCTATATTATCTAATAACCCATACTCTTTTTCAAAGGCTGGTCAATCCAGAATCGCGCCAGATAGAATGATAGGAAATTGGGACCTGAGCCTGATCCTGTCATGGCATCTCCCTGGCCATTATAGCCTTTGAGCCAGGTTTGACTTACAGCATAAGAGTTCGGTTGCAGCAAGGAAATGGCATAATGTTGTCGGGCTACATATTCATTCGCCTGTTTAACTATTTTCTTCGTGTCTTCGATGCTAGTTGCTGCTAGCGCCGCAGGATAAAATTTATCAAAAACAGGGTCATTAACCATATTGTAATTGTTGGAATAGCCTACCTGGAACTTGAGCAGGTCTCTGGTTGGCTCATAGTTAAACCCTAGTGAGCCGTTAACCCGATTGGCCATCTGATCGTGGCTGAAATTTTTCCTGACAAAGGTTTGCCAGGTCACTGGGTCCATCGGGCGGATATCCATATCAATCCCTACCGCAGAAAAATAAGATTTAATAATTTGCATCAAATCAAGGTCGGACGTATTATCGATTACGATATCAGTCTTAAAACCGGCAGGATAGCCGGCATCGGCTAAAAGCTTTTTCGCTGCTGTCGGGTTGTACGCATATTCATCTTTCAGGTCTTGCGGCCACTGGTCGTAGGGGAAACCCCACCCGACCACGGTTTTCGATGTTAATGCAACCGGGTATGGATCGATGGCACCCTGGTAATACGTTTTCGCGATAGTTGGCAGGTCGATCGACATCTGCATTGCTTTTCTAACGCGGATGTCAGTAAAAGGCGCCTTGTCATTTCTCATGTCCACGCTGGTGTTCGCGTATGTCGCATTGGCATACCGCGATACGCCGGCGTTTGTTTTCTGAATTGTCTGCACATCCTGAAACAGGAGCCCGTCGATGGCATCGATCTTGCCGGTACGAAAAGCTGCCATCGTGGTTGCGAGGTTAGGTATGATCAGCACCTTGAGCGTATCAATATAGGGAAGCCTGTTCTGCGGATAGCGCTCGTCATAGCCCCAGTAATTAGGATCCTTCGTAAGAGTAGCTGAACTGCCGGAGACAAAGTCCTTTAAAATAAACGGCCCCGTGCCTATAGCATGATGCCAATCATAAAGGTTGCCCCATTGTTTTACGGCCTCCGGATTCTCCTGGCACGTATCGCCGCCATGCGCCTGCATGGTTTCCAAGATAATTTCCGGGTTGGTTACATTCCATTTCATAACGACGGTATACTTGTCAGGCGCCGTGACAGATGCTACGTCCCGATAAGCGACATTGGCATTCAATGATGTGGTACCGACGCCGTTCACTCCCTGTACGCGCTCCATATGGAAAATTACGTCGGAAGCGACAAACTCCCGCCCGAAAGCCGGTGCGATGTTTTGCCAATGGATTCCCTGGCGCAGATGAATGACGAAAACGCCCGGGCCTGTGAATTCCCAACTTTGTGCCTGGAAACCGCTGACGAATTCGGCCGGACGGTAAGGTATAGAGTAATCAAAAACCGCCGGGTCTGTGGTCCAGTTATCAGTGAAGAGTCTTTCCATGTAGGCGCTTTGAATTGTCATTAAGCCGCTCTGGTACGGGTCAAATCCGGTAATGTCCTTGTCGATCCGGATAGTCATTTCCCCGCCGTATTGCGGTTTTCCAAGTTTGTCCCACCAATTACCCGAGGTAGTGGTCGTCGGTATTGTAGAAGTGGTCGTGGTGGCAATAGATGTACTGGTGGTTTTAGGTGCNNGTAGAAGTTGTGCATGATGCCAGCAGCATGGAAAGCATCATCAGCCCGGTGAATGTGATCCAGATAACTCCTTTTTTCATTCAGACCCCCTCTTTATTTTGGCAAACTGCAGGGGAACATATATTTTTCCCCACGCAGGATATTATTTGCTAGGAGTTTGTTTACCCCATTAGAGGTTATCTTGGGATCGAATTTCGTGCACGAATATTCAAAGCAGTTTCGATATCGAATATTGTGAATTAATGACTAGGATAACATCAGGCTTCACCCTTGTCAATACGTTTTGAAAAATGGCAGCGCATAACTTTTTTAAAGGAAGCAGGTGCGTTCAGATAATCAATAAAAAAGGAGCCCCTCATCTTTCGAATCGGGGCTCCTAATTTTTAGTTTGGCGGGAGGACTGTTAGCTGACAGTTGATTACCGAGAACTGAAACTAATACGATAGTTTGTTATTTCTCGAATTTTTTCTTTACAGTTCCTAATTTAGCATCTGACCTAATATCTTTACCTTTTTCATTTCTCATTGTACCTGAGGGAAGCCCGTGCTTTTCCTCAAATTTACCTATTCTAATGTCCTTCCTATCTTTTCTTGGTTTTGGCATAGCTCAACCTCCAAAGTAATATTTACTATTATTATAATCCAATTGATAGCTTCCACCTTCTGTCAAAATTTTCGCTTAATGCCTCATATATGTTTTTACAACTTGCCTCGTTTAACACGATAGCGAATGATTCCTTCGCACCCAAATCTTTTATGCTTTGACCTAAAAGGACTATAAAGCTTGGAGAAATAATGTATCTATCGTGCAAATCAACTTTAGGATAATTCCCGAACTCAATGTTAGCATTTTCAGTTTTAAAATCCTTAAGTTCCCTGAGCAACTTGTCTCGTGCATTTATGTTTGTAATATTTTCGAGTCTAGTCAAAAATTTAATAGGTCTACCTTTCACCTCTCTGACCATATCAAGTGTTCTCTCGCCACAATAAGGGTCTACAATCTTCACCTCACCATCAAGAGTATTTAAAATGCCATTTGCCAGAAGTCTTTTGCTTGAATATCTCTTCTCAGGTTCAAAATAGAATATCTCCAGCTCTCCTTCGCCTCTTAGAGACTTCAGATATTCTTTACCAGGTTTCATTATTTCATATAAAATTCCGCCGTCCTGCTGATAACTATGGATTTTGTCACCAGCCCTTTTTAGAGATTGTGTAATGCTTGCCGCATTGATACTTATTTCTTGAACATCTCTAAGGATAGAAGCTATTTGTAGGACAGTCAGTTTCTTTAATTGTAGTTTCTCTTTTGCAACCCATAGAACCCATAGAGTTCGTTCAAGGATTGTGTCGCAATCTTCAAATTGAGGCAAGTCGCTTGTATCAGCTGTTAAGAACATTTCCTGTATGCTCAATTCCATAAGTTATTTCTTTACCTCGAAGCCATCTTCAACACACTTTTCGCCAGAGTTTGTGAGAACCCATGCTCTCTTTCCGCCCTTCTTCTCTTTAGCATCCATTATAAAGCCTTTGCTAATATTCTTATTGACCATATCATTTATGTTCGTTGGAACCGGTTCTTTAGCTGACCTAAAACCTGCTTCTATGTCTTTGACGATAAAATGAGAACACCCTTCGAACTTTTCTAGGTAGTGCCCGATTGCCAGCGTTTTCTCCGTATCTTTTTGGGGCTTCTTAGCGATAATATATTCTTTAATAGAAATCTTCTTATTCGTGTTCGTGGATTCATTTTCTGTTTGAGGTCGTGCCTCTAATTTAGATATTCTTTTCTCATGGTTTTCCAATTGCTTTGTAATAGCTTCAAGCGTATCCTCAATTGACATTTTGTTTGTCCTCCTTGTTCACTTTTACGAGTATCTCTTTGAGTGATTTCTCCACCATATTCAGGGCTACTACATGGAAAGCAAATTTCCCTTTTGTAGTCGTCTTAATTTTGTTGTCATCTCGAAGCTCTTTCAACCAAGGTAACAAAGAACCTTTTGGAACACCCAATTCATCCATAAGTTCTTTGTTTCCCGCATCATCGGTATTAGTTAATTCCGCTTCTTTCGCGTATAACTTACCAATTAAATAAAGTAAAATGCAATCCGTACCTTTAATCTTGTAGNNCATCAATTTTACCATCTTTTGTGATTCTTATTAGTTGCTTTGCTAGGTCAAAATTCTTTTCAAGCGAACTTCCGTAATCAGCGGTCATCTCTTCGATTATTTTTCGTTTTAGATTACTTTCAGTTGGTTTCCCCATATTTCACATTCCTACCTAATCATAATTATAGTTACAATATAATCTTAATTATATGTGATGTCAAATATTTATTTTATATCTTATACTTGAATCTATAATCTAATAATTCCATAACAACTAATTTAGATTATTATTATCATATGGTATAGGCATCAATAAGTATAACCAGCTAAATCGCTTGGCAATTACTGATAATTACCAATTATATTTTACTTTGGTAATTGCATCTTGAAGTTGCAAAAAAGGAGCCCCGA
>PMMG01000172.1 GCA_003162335.1 Dehalococcoidia bacterium | reverse complement strand
GCTAAGTGGCATGAATCAAGACGTGGATTAGCTTTAGGGATAGCTTCTGCGGGGACGGGACTAAGTTCAGTCATTTTCCCTCTTGTGGCTACGCAGTTGATTCAAGCCAGGGGCTGGCAGTTCGCAATTTTCATAATCGGATTCATAATTCTTGCAATCGGAGTACCCGCTTCCCTGGTAATGAAGGACCCGCCTAATAAGATGACGCGAAAATTGCCCGGCAGTGCCAAGCTTACCCATGGTCTCTTTGATGTATGGGGTTTGTTACCGCATTTTCTGAAGAAACCGGCATTCCTGTCAATAATCATCATGTTTGTTCTTATTGGGGCTGTCGGCAATATGCTTTACAATCACCTGGTGAACTATGCTACGGATATAGGGATTACTGCTCTGGTAGCAGCCGGGATGATGAGTGCGATGGGGGTAGCAAGTACTATTGGACGCTTGGGCATAGGAACTATCTCCGATAGAATAGGGACTAAAAGAGATACTGCGATGTGCTGCATTTTATTGGCAGTGTCCTGTATCTTATTGATCTCGAAGGTGACTGCATTGATGTGGGCTGCTGCTGCGTTATTTGGAATTGGTTTTGGTGGATCGATGCCATTGGTTCCAGCTATTATGGGAGAACGAGTTGAAAGAGAACAGCTGTCAACTGCAACCGGAGTAGCAAGCATGGGAATATTTATCGGTGCTGCTTTGGGCCCGTGGTTAGGGGGATTTATATTCGATGTCTCAGGCAGTTATCTGTGGGCTTTATTGCTATCGTCCGGGGCCTGCATTGCAGCGCTTGTAATTGCCATACGTATGCCTGCAGTTAAACAGGAAACCGGCCAAAGCAAGCTATACCCGATAATTTAATAGCCGATAACGCCAAGTTTACAGCCTTATGCTGAAGGTGATATAAAAATAAAGAGAGGGGGCTTGTCATGAAGTGACCCTCTCCTATCGTTTTATTCGCCTGGAATTGTGTACTGGTGCGCCAGAAAATCAGGCTAGTACGGGTTCATTTGGTGTGCCTGGTTCATTGGGCCTTCTTTCCGTTCCGCAAATCAAGCAATGCCACACTGTAGCCGATTCCACATCACTTACGGTGTCTTCAGCGTGGGGAGTTATCATCCCGCATTTTTTACATGTTAATGGATGAACTTTTTTTACTTCGTCTGGCATTGTTAATTGTCTGGCCTTACTTTTCTTTTGAGGGTTTAACCGTGGATAGTGAAAGAAATTCGTTCAGGTTTGTCTGTTTCAACCTGATCAGATGTCCCTGCCGGTAACCTGGAATCTTCTCCAAGACAGGATCAGTCCATTGGGCGAAACACAATAATAACTTTAACCCTTACAATCAGCGTAAGAGCACTTCCTCTTTCCTAATATACACGGCTCACTACGACTAATCAACATCTTCAGCATTTTCAAAAAACAGGCAAAAAAGCAAACGTTTAGAAGGCGGCAGGTTTTTTAAATAATCCCAGATCGTAGCGAAGCCTTTTTTAGTGATATGGAATCCGTTGTTATCAAATTCAATGCAGCCGGAGAGGAGTAGTTCTGCTTGAGCAACCAGATTGTCGCCATCGGGAATTAGAATTTCAGAATTGTCCATGGTAGACCCCCTCATCTTATTTTTTACTAAGTATTGGGGCGCTCAAGTTGCGAGCCTGCTATTCTGTTTATCCTTTTGATGGTGTTTACTCTAATTGTTAGATATTCAATTTACCTTTTATTGTTATCGTTGTCAACATTTATTTTATCACCTTAGCGTGTTCCATGAAATAGGACTTTAGATTTCTCCTGGTGCCGGATAGTATTTGGATAGAACTAACGTGTACGCGGATTGTTTCTGTTAAGGATACGTGAGTAAAACAAAGGATTGCTACCCAATTGATCGTCCCGGCAGGTTATGATAATATAATTTTGCTTTTCGCTGATAGGCTTGTTGAAATGTGCACGTTAAATGCGCTAAAATAACAAACGTGCCGGGATGGCGGAATCGGCAGACGCAGAGGACTTAAAATCCTCCGCTCGTAAGAGCTTGTGGGTTCAAGTCCCTCTCCCGGCACCATTTTTTTATATGCGTTATTAGTATGCAGTGGCTACTGGTTCTCATTGGTTACATCATCGGAGCCTGCCCGACAGCATATATCTTCGGTCGACGAATTAAAGACCGGGACATCCGCGGGATGGGCGACGGCAACATGGGCGCCCGCAACGCCTACCACGAATTGGGTCATAAGGTCGGCGTCCTCATTTTTTTCATCGATACCGCCAAAGGTTCTCTGGCGATTCTGCTCGGCCGTTATGTTGGAGCGCCGCAATACATCGTTCTGGCCGCTGGCGTTGCCGCAGTGGTTGGTCATAACTTCCCTGTTTTCATCGGTTTCCGGGGCGGCCGGGGCGAAGCGACCAGTATCGGTGTACTGCTGGCGTTAATCCCTCAACCGGTTCTGATCGCGGCTGTACCAGCGGTGGCGGTTTTACTGATCAGAAAGAATGTGATTATCGCCAGTGCCGTGATGTTTGTTTTACTGCTATTGATCAACTGGTGCCTGTCCGAGCCGGGGATAATGACATTTTACGGCATTGCGCTACCGATTGGGGTAGGTATAACCCATTATTTTCGTATGCGGAATACGAAGAAGCCCGTCGGGACGGGCAGCGCCTAAAACGATTTATCTGACTATTGATAGCTTATTGCTGACTGCTTACATAAAGTTTGACAAATTTATCTCATTGTGATAAAGTGTTAATTCAGGATAAACAAAATGTTAAACAATTCTCGCAAATACTACTATTACTACTACTCTTATTGGGGACACGAAAGTGTGCTTGAGAGGTGTTTGCGTCACAAATCCAGCTAAAACGTAAACAGGTACAAACAAAGAAATCAAAGAGAACCCTCTCAAGCAGAGGGTTCTCTTTTTTTAACATGCATTAGCGAATTTAATTAACAGGAGAACTTAAATGATTATTATGAAGAGCGATGCCACCAAAGCACAGATTGACGCCGTTGTTCAGGACATTGAGAACCACGGTCTGCGCGCCGATGTTTCTCAAGGAGACTTCCGCACCATTATCGGGCTAATCGGTGATGAAAGGAAAATTTCGTTTGACCACCTTGCCATGTTACCTGGAGTAAAAGAAGCAAGAATGGTCGAAACGCCATATAAACTGATTAGCCGCGAGTATGCCCGGCTGGCGGGCGAAAGCGAGCACCGTGTCATTAAAGTAGGGAATGTGGAAATCGGCGGCGATAAGCTGGTTTTCATCGCCGGGCCCTGCGCGGTTGAAAGTAAACAGCAATTATTCAAAATCGCCGAAGGCGTCAAAAAAGCCGGGGCGGATGTGCTGCGCGGCGGCATTTTTAAACCGCGTACTTCTGTTCATTCCTTCCAGGGATTAGGCGGCTCAAGCGAAGAAGATGCCGTCGAGGCGCTGGAATGGTTCCGTGAGGCCGGGGATAAATTTGAAATGCCGGTCGTCACCGAAGTCAGGGGCGAGTCACAGATAGATCTGATTGCGAAATATGTGGATATCATCCAGATCGGAGCCCGCAATATGTATGACCAAGATTTGCTGGTGAAAACTGCGCGTACCGGAAAACCGATATTATATAAACGTCATTTCGGCGCCGGAATCGAGGAATTTCTGTCTTTTGCCGAATACATGGTGGCGGAGGACAACAAGGATATTATTCTGTGTGAACGCGGCATCTTGCCATTAGGTAAAGGTAGAAGTTATACTAGGTACACATTGGATTTATCGGCGGTCCCGGTGATGCAGAAAGAGACCTTTTTACCGGTAATTGTTGACCCCAGTCATGCCGCTGGCAGACGCGACCTGATTTTCAATATGAGTTGCGCCAGCATAGCGGCCGGCGCTTGCGGCCTGATCGTGGAAGTACACCACAACCCGGCGGAAGCGCTAGTGGATGGGCAGCAGCAAATCACTCCTGATGAATTCGCAAAACTGGTGACCGCTTGCCGCAGCATCCATCAGGCAATCGGCAATCGAACAAACGGAGGCTAAACACTTGCCCACGAGAAAAATCGAGGTCAGGCTGGGGCCGAATAGCTACAATATTAATATCGGGTCCGATATTCTCGGGCAGACCGGCAAAATGCTGCAGGCGTCTGGCTTAAGCAATAAAGCGGTTATTGTTACCAATCCCACCGTGCGGAAATTATACAGCGCCCGGGTACAGGCGAGCCTGTCCGCGTCCGGTATTAAAGAGTTGACTTTAGAAGTACCGGACGGTGAGCAATATAAATCGCTGGAATCTGCAGGTAAATTGTATCAGCAGCTCGCGGAATCCGGCGCGGAAAGGTCGACGATGATCCTGGCGTTGGGCGGCGGTGTGATCGGCGACCTGGCGGGTTTTGTGGCCGCCACATATATGCGCGGCATTCCTTTAGTACAGTTGCCGACGACATTACTTGCGCAGTGCGACAGTAGCATCGGGGGTAAAACTGCCGTCAATCACGGTAATTTAAAGAATGAGATCGGCGCCTTTTACCAGCCAAAAATGACGATCACGGATATCTCTGTGCTGCAGACCCTACCGCAGGCTGAACTTACCGGCGGTCTGGCAGAGGTGATCAAGTATGCCGTTATCTGGGATGAACCTTTTTTTACTTATCTGGAAACGCATCTGGAAGAGATCGAAGCTTTAAATGGGGATGTGTTGGAAACGATCGTGGCCAGGTCAGCGCACGTAAAAGCGGAGATTGTGTCCTGTGACGAAAAAGATATGGGTTTAAGAAATATTCTTAATTTTGGGCATACGGTCGGTCACGCGGTGGAGTCAGTCTCTAATTTTCAAGTGACGCACGGCCAGGCTGTCAGTATCGGTATGGTGGCTGCAGCAAAAATCGCGGTAGCACTTGACATAATGCCAGCTATTCATTCCACAAGACTAATCAAAATACTGGAAAAAATTGGACTAAATACCACTTTACCGCCGGCGGAAGTCAAAGATATAATGCAGAAAATGCGGTTTGATAAAAAGGTAACGCATGGTAAGATAAGGTTAGTCTTGCCACGGTCAATCGGGCAGGTATTTATCACCGATGATGTTGATCCCGGTGTTGTGGAAAAAGTATTAGGGGAAATGAAATGAGCCGAGTACGCCTTTGTGCTTCAATTACCGATATTGATATTGCTGCCGTGAAAAAAATTGAGCCGATTGTTGACCTGTTCGAAGTCCGGATCGATTTAATCGGGGAAGGTTGGATGGATGTGGCGCGGCAATTAAAAAAGCCGTGGATCGCCTGTAACCGGATGGTGGAGGAGGGCGGTAAATGGGACGGAAATGAGGCGCGGAGGATTGAACGTCTACTGCAAGCCGTCGAATTAGGTGCCAAAATCGTCGATATTGAATATAACGCAAAAAACGTCGACAATATTATCAAATTGATCAAAAAGAGAGCGGACTGCCTGTTGTCTTTTCACGATTTTCAAAAAACACCATCCTTCGATGTATTGAAACAGATCGTCAATAAAGAATTGAAATCGGGAGCGGATATTTGTAAAGTCGTGACCACCGCGCAAACGTTTGAAGATAACCTGGCGGTAATGAGATTGTTTTCGGAGTTTCCGGACGTTAAAATGGTCGCGTTTGCGATGGGCACGCAGGGTTTTCTCAGCCGGGTGATGGCGCCCCTCATCGGTGCACATTTTACTTATGGGGCTGTTCGTAAAGGCGGGGAATCTGCGCCCGGACAATTGCCGGTCTCTGAAATGTTAGCAGTTTATGAGATGGTAAAATTATGAGAGGTACGATCACAGGTAAAACAATTGTCTGCGGTATTATCGGCGACCCCATCGGGCACTCTTTATCGCCGATCATGCATAATAAATCATTTAAAAAACTGGGATTAGATTATGTTTATGTCCCTTTTAGAGTGCGCAGCGGTGAATTAAAAAAGGCTGTTGACGGTATGAGGGGGCTAAGCATCAGGGGTTTGAACATTACAATCCCTCACAAAGTTGCTGTGATACAATTCCTCGACCGGATCGACCCGCTGGCAGAGGAAATCGGTGCGATCAATACGATCATTAATGACGGCGGAATTTTAACCGGCTACAACACCGACGCATCCGGTTTTTTAAAGACGCTGCGTGACAACGGTATTCAACCTGCCGGTAAAAAGGTCTTGCTGCTGGGAGCGGGTGGTGCGGCGCGTGCCATTGGCAGCGTCCTTGCGCAGGAAAAAGCCAAACTGACCATTTTCAACCGGTTAGAAGGGTTGCCCTGGGCAGAGGATATTGCCTACCGCCTCGCCCATCTGAACGGCACTGCTGTCAAGGCGGTAGAACTAAACTATGAAAACCTGAAAGCGGCAATCGCCGATGCCGAAATCCTGGTAAATGCGACCAGTGTGGGTATGCATCCCGCGGATAACCAGACACCGGTTTCGGCAGACCTGTTACATGCTAATTTGACGGTGTTTGATATTGTTTATAATCCCTTGCCGACCAGGTTGTTAAAAGAAGCCGCGGATGCCGGCGCCAAAACAATCGGCGGTGTAGAAATGCTCGTTCGGCAGGGTGCGATCTCCTTTGAAAAATGGACAGGACGATCTGCCCCGGTTGATGTAATGCGTGAATCAGTGCTGAGCAGTTTATCGCAGAAGAATGAAAAGTAATATTGCCCTGATCGGTTTCATGGGCACGGGGAAAACAGCCGTGGGACAAGCGCTGGCGAAACGGTTGAAACACCCGTTTATCGAAACCGATGCGGTTATCGTCAGGATGGCCGGAAAATCAATACCCGCTATTTTTCAGGATGATGGTGAAATTTACTTTCGGGAACTGGAGATAGAGGCTATCAAACAAGCCGCTGCGGGAGAAAAAAAGGTCATTGCCTGCGGGGGCGGGGCGGTTTTGAACACTCTCAATATCGACCGCTTGAAAAAAAACGGGGTTGTCATCAACCTATCAGCCAGTCCCGGAATCATACTGAAACGGATTTCTGTGGATAAGAATGAGCGTCCGCTGATTGCGGGGACCCAGCCTGAAGCGCGTATCCGGGAACTGATGAAATTCCGCAAACCTTTTTACACCAGGTCCGCCGATTTTACTGTCAGCACATCGAGTCTGGCAATTGACACTGTCGCCGGAATAATAATTGACAGGTTAAATAATTATGAAGGCTTCGATCTCTAAAAGTGAAGCGCTCGGTAAAGCAACCGCGCCTTCTTCGAAGAGTTATACTATCCGCGGTTTAATGTGCGCGGCACTGGCCGCGGGTAAAAGCGAGATTGTCGCTCCCTTGGCCTCCGATGATACTGCTGCCGCCATTAACGTGCTGAAAAAAGTAGGCATTAATATTCGCCAGCAGAAAAAATCGTGGACGGTGGAGGGCGGCGACTTTCACGCAGCCTCCTCCGATTTGTATTGCTGCGATTCCGCTGCCACGCTGCGGTTCATGACTGCTTTAGGCACGATCATTCCCGGCGTCTGTCATTTCACCGCCGGTCCTTCGCTATCACGCCGTCCGGTTAAGGTTTTGATCGATTCCTTGCAAATACTGGGCGTGAAATGTTCCGCTAAAGATGGCCTGCCGCCGGTGACCGTCGAAGGCGGTAAATTCAATGGTGGGACGACCAGTCTGCCAGGTAATATCAGTTCGCAATTTGTTTCTGCGTTGTTGCATATCGCGCCGATGGCTGCGAACGGTATGACGATCAAATTAACCACCCCATTGGAATCACGCCCATACGTGATGATGACCATGGAGGCCATGCACTGGTTCGGGATTAACACTGCTTTTAACGACAGCCTCGATAAGTTTGATGTGCTGCCGCAAAAATATAAGCCGACAAAATATATAGTAGAGGGTGATTGGTCTTCCGCGTCTTATTTGTTGGCGCTGGGTGCGCTGGCCGGTGAGGTAGAAGTTAATAATCTGGACATGGAGAGCTTGCAGGGAGACCGTATGCTTATTGATTTCCTGAAGGAGATGGGGGCTTCGGTCATTACCGGCAGAAACTCGGTAATTGTCATACAATCAAAGTTGAAAGCTATTAAAACCGATTTGTCTGACTGCATCGATTTGCTGCCAACCATGGCGGTATTGGCCGCGGCGGCAGACGGCGTCAGTGAATTTATCGGCATCGAACGAGCGAGGATCAAGGAATCGGATCGGGTGGCGGTTGTCCAGGAAGGATTGGCGCGCATGGGTATCTATGTGACAGCAGAAAAAAATCGAATGACGGTCACTGGCAGCAAGCCGCAGGGCGCGCTGATCGATAGCAAAGGCGATCACCGGATCGCGATGGCTTTCAGTTTATTGGGAACAATGTCCGGAAATATGGTAATCGATGGTGCGGAATGTGTCACCAAGACCTATCCTGAGTTCTGGGATGTTTTCAAAAATCTGGGAGGGAAGGTTCAAATCGATGGGTAATACACTCGGTAAAAATTTTAAGATTACCAGTTTTGGCGAAAGTCATGGCAAGTGTGTCGGTATTGTTATTGACGGCTGTCCTGCCGGCTTGCCATTAACCGAAAAAGATATCCAGGCCGACCTCGATAAAAGAAAACCGGATAGGGAAATAGCGTCTACTAAAAGAGCCGAAGAAGACAAGGTTGATATCCTGTCCGGGACTTTTCATGGACAGACGACGGGTGCACCATTGTGCATGGTAGTGTGGAACAGTAACGCTGATTCTGACGTTTATGAGAAGACCAAAGACCTGCTGCGTCCGGGGCATGCTGATTTTACGGCCTTTATTAAATACGGTGGTTTTAACGATTACCGCGGCGGCGGTCGGTTTTCGGGCAGGATCACTGCCGGCTTTGTCATGGCCGGGGCGGTCGCCCGTAAATTACTGAATTTAACTGGTATGGAAATTCTGGCCTACACCGTGGAAATCGGCGGCATCAAGGCCGAACCGGTTAATCTCGCCGATATCCGGAGAATCGACAAAAATCCGGTCAAATGCGGCGACTTAAAAGCCGCAGAAAAAATGCTGGACGCCATTTTACAGGCGAAGAAAGAAGGCGACAGCCTCGGCGGCGTGATTGAAGCTATGGTGCTTAATGTGCCCGCGGGATTGGGTGAACCCATTTTCGATACATTGGAAGGAGATATTGCCAAAGCCTTGTTTGCTATTCCGGCGGTCAAGGGCGTCGAGTTTGGCGCCGGTTTTGTAGCGGCTGGTCTAAAAGGCTCGCAGAATAACGACCGGTTTGTGGTCAAACGCGATAAAATTTCCACCGAAACGAACAATAGCGGTGGAATATTGGGCGGTATCAGTGACGGAATGCCGATCGTCGTCAGGGCAGCGGTAAAACCGACTCCTTCCATAAGCCGTAAACAAAACACAGTGAATATCAGTAAAATGGGAAATGCCGAATTGGAAATACAAGGCCGTCATGACGTTTGCGTGGTGCCCCGTGCGGTGCCCGTGGTCTTCGCGATGATGGCGGTGACAATTGTGGATTACGCGTTACAATCCAGGTTGATCCCGGAGGTCATCAAATGAGCCTCGAAGAAATGAGAAAGCGGATCGACGAGGTAGATGAAGAAATTGTTCGTTTGCTCGCGGAAAGGATCAGGCAGTCGCAATTGATCGGCCGGGAGAAACAGAAGAACAGCAAACCGGTTGAGGACGCGGCCCGCGAAGAAAAGGTCCTGTCACACATTGCTGCCATTGCCCGCGCGGAGCAGGTTGATGAAAAAGAAGTACAGAATGTCTACCGCCAGATATTTAAATCCTCTAAGAGCGTGCAGGGAGTTACTGTCGCATTTCAGGGTGAATTCGGGGCCTACAGTGAAGAAGCGATTTTTCAACACTTCGGTTATTCGGTCATGGCCAAACCCTGTGAAAGTTTCGATGCTGTTTTCAGACTGGTGGAACAAGGCGCAGCCGCTTTCGGGGTAGTGCCGGTGGAAACTTCCCTGGAAGGCAGCATTAGCCGGGTCTACGACCTTTTGTTAAACTCGCCACTAAAGGTTTGCGGTGAACTGGATCTGCAGATTGTGCATTGCCTGATTGCAAATCAGAATGCTGTGTTGAACACCATCAAAACGGTGTATTCCCATCCCCAGGCGCTCGGTCAATGCCGGGTATTTCTGCGGCAGCTTGGTTGCGAATTGATTTCCACTTACGACACCGCCGGTAGCGTCAAGATGATCAAAGAACAGCAAATCCTGGACGGCGCCGCAGTGGCTTCCGCGCGCGCAGCCGGATATTATGACATGAAGATCCTGGCCGGTGAGATCGAGGATAGCCCAAATAACTTCACCCGGTTCTTTGTTCTTGCTAAAAATGATGCGCCGCCGACCGGTAACGACAAGACATCGATCGTTTTCTCCGTGAAACATCAATCGGGCGCGCTGTATGCAGCGATTAAAGAATTCGCCGATAATAAAATTAATTTGACCAGGATCGAATCGCGTCCCACCCGCCAAAAAGCATGGGAATACAATTTCTTCCTTGATTTTGAGGGTCATCATCAGGATAAGGTAGTAAAAGAGACGCTGGACAGGTTGGAGCAGCGCTCTTTTTTTCTGAAAATCCTCGGCTCCTATCCCAGATCCCTTTAGACAGGTCACAGGGTAAATGTTTATGCTTTTGAGACTGTCCGAAATTCCCTGGATTGTCGGGTCAAGTCCGACAATGATAAAAACAAATATTCTATTCCAGCTCTGTTGGAATAGAATATTCACGCTTTGTCATTCCCGACCTGATCGGGAATCCATATAAATTTCTTTCAATAGCTATTTTAGGACAGCCTCACAAGGTATTTACGAAGTAATCTATTGAGAGAGTGCGGTTTATCAAACCGAACTAAAAATGCGAGGTATCCGATGAAAGTAGCCATAATCGGCGGCTCCGGCAAAATGGGGCAATGGTTCACCCGTCACCTTTTAGAAGAGGGGATGGAGGTTGTCATCACCGGACGGAATCAGCCGAAATTGCTGGCTGCCGGTAAAAAGCTGGGAGTGCCGACTGCGACCAATATCGAAGCTGTCAAGAAGGCGGATGTCGTCGTTATCTCAGTGCCGCTGGATACTTTTGAAACCGTAGCGAAGGTAATTGCACCGTACGTCCGCGAAGAGCAGGTCATCGTCGATCTGACCTCATTAAAGACTAAACCGGTGGAATTGATGCACCGCTATTTTAATAAAGGCACGATATTGGGTATCCACCCGGTTTTCGGGCCTGGTGCGAAAAGCGTTTCTAATCAAAACATCGTACTTACCCCAACTAATGAAGAAGAAGCCGTACTTGCCGGTCGAGCGCGGCTCTACCTGGAAGAGAAAGGCGCTAATGTCTCGATCATGACGCCGCAGCAGCACGACCAGATAATGGCGGTGGTGCTGGGACTGGCGCATTTTATAGCCATTGTTTCCGCGGACACCCTGCTTGGCTTCCAACAATTTGAACAAATGAAGAAAATCGGGGGCACTACTTTCAAGGTGCTGTATACGCTGGTGGAGAGCGTCATCTCCGAGGACCCCGAATTATATGCTGACCTGCAGATGAATTTCCCTCATATCAAAGAAGTGGAAGCGCTATTCCTCGCTAAAACACAAACCTGGGCTGATATAGTGAAGAATGATGACAAACAGGGATTCGCTAAGAAAATGAAAGTCCTCAGAGAGAAACTGGAAAAGACCGACCCCGCTTTCCATAATGCTTATGAAAATATGTACAGAATCACCGATAAGTTTTAATTTCCCGGTTTTTCCTCGGGGATTGTCCTGAATCATTTGATCACTCTATCAAACCCTGCAATAAAAGAAAATAATTAAATTCCGTTTTTGGAATTTAATTCTTACGTTTTGTCATTCCCGCGCAGGCGGGGATCCATATTAAATATTTCCGCCGATCCTGAAAAGTGCACCCTGTCAAACACAAAATATTTCCAATTTGCGGGGTTTTCTGTTTTCCGGGATTTGCTGACATGAAAGAAGCTGTGGGTTAATTGCGGCTGTGCATGGGGGCTGAAAAGGAGGAATCCCGTGGGGTTTGAGGCCCCGCGGGAAAGTAGTCTGCAAAGGATTATAGATAATACCCTTTCTTGATAAACGCGGCAATCGTTTTTTCTGCTCCTGTTTCGCAATCCGCGCCCAGCAGGGCATCAATTACTTTGCTTAATACTTGTACTGACCTGTTTATGTTTTTCATTTATTCACCTCTATTACTATTATTAATATAGCTTAGAAGTGTTACAGAGGGATTAAGACAACCCTATCTCAGTAAAAGATGCGTAAAAATCAGGTAACAATGCAGTTACAACTATAGGAATGTGACGAATTACTACTGCCAATGCCCTATCCTCTCTCTGTCAGCGAGAGATTGGGAGAGAGTGACTAAGCTAACTTATAAAAGCCCTACTCCGGTTTAGCCAGGAAGTAGCCAATGCCGGTTTTAGTCAGGATAATGCGCGGTTTGCCGGGATCTTCTTCGATCTTTTCCCGCAGGCGCCGGATGTGCACTTTCAGACTGTCGGTGGCGCCGGGATAATCATCTCCCCAGACTGCTTCCGCCAGATTCGAATGTGTCACCACGCGCCCGGCATTCTTCATCAGGTGCCCCAGGATATGATTCTCGGTCACAGTCAGGGCAATTTCTTTGTCATCTATATGCAACTGAGCTGTTTCCGGCTCCAGCTTCAAACGGCCGTAAGTCAAGATACTTTCTTCCGCGGGGGTATGGCGGCGGATCATGGATTTCACCCGGGCCAGTAGTTCAAGTTGCCGGAAAGGTTTGGTGATATAATCGTCNNGTTGGCACGGCGGAAAAACGTCTGATTTGACGCAATACTTCAAAACCTGGGATGTCCGGCAGACCGAGATCTAAAATGACGATGTCCGGCGATTCGCCCTCTACGAGGTCGACGCCTTTTTGTCCCAGCCGTGTAGAAATTACTTTCGCTTCGGGCCAGCGGATCTGAAAAGCCAGCGATATTGCGTCTACAATCTCTTTGTCGTCTTCAATAACCAGCACTTTCATCGTTCGTCTCCTAGATCGTTGTGCCTGCCTGCTGCACCCGCGAATTTATCGGAATGGCAAAAGCAAATGTTGAGCCTTTGCCTTCCTGACTTACTACCCAGATTCTGCCGCCGTGTAATTGCACGAGATTCTTGCACAATGCCAGGCCGAGGCCCAGCCCGCTGAGGTGTTCACGGTCTCCGGTCTGGCGGTGATAAGGGCGGAATAACCGTTTCTGTTCTTCTTCCGGAATACCGTAGCCGGTGTCCTGAACTTCCACTACCAGCGAGCCGTTCTGTTCTTTCGCCCGCAGCGTGATCGTGCCGCCTTCCGGAGTGAACTTGGTGGCATTCACCAATAGATTTTGCGTTATCTGGCGTATGCGGTCTTCATCTGCCCACGGCAGTGGCAGCGTTTCCGGCAATTCCACTTTCAGCGTTTGTCCGTTGCTGGTAGCGACCGCCGACATCTCGCTGCCGACGTGTTGTAATAACTTCAAAACATCTACCCGTTTCGGGTTCAGTCGAAGCATGCCGATTTCCCCGCGTGCCAGATCCAGCAGTTCGCCGATGCGGCGGTTCAGGTTGATCGCGCCGCGCTGGATATTCTGCGCGACACTAAGCCACGGTTCTTCGGTGAGGCCGGAAACCAGCAGGTCGCTGGAGGACATGATCGGGGTTAAAGGTGTTTTCAGTTCGTGTACTAACGCCCGCGTAAATTCCACTCGGCGCTGTACTTCAATTTCCAGTTCCTGACGCAGGCGGCGTTCTTTTTCGTAGGCTTCTTCCAGTTTTTCCTGCGCCATTTCGCTTTCCGTAATATCCATGGCATGGCCTAAAATGGCGCGCTTGCCCTGGTATTGAATTGAGGCCACGCTTTCCAGCAGCCAGCGAATCTGCCCGTCTTTATTCACAATGCGGTATTTATAGGGAATAGCGCTTTCGCCATGCAGGATTTTAAGCGCAGCTTCTCGCACCCGTTCCCGGTCTTCCGGATAAACCAGCTTCATGGAGTAAGACTCGATGATTTCATCGGCGTCGTCCGCAAGCAGCGTGCGCAGGTTATCGTTAACGAATTTGAATCTGCCGTCCTGGATGATAAAAAGCCCTATAGGCATATTGGTTCGGAAAACTTTTAGTATCTCTTCATATTGCCGCAACTGGCTTTTAGAAGCTTCCAGCTCAGCAACACGCTGCCGCAGGACTTGCAGCTCTTTGATCAACTGTTCGTTGGATTTATTTTCGTCTGTCATACATTATATGTCTCTACTCAAATTCTACTTCTACTGAGATGGGGCGTCAAATATGGGGAGCAATCAGCTGTCAGCTGTCAGCGAACAGCTTTCTCCCTTTAATAAAGAGAGACAAGAAGGTATTTTTTGATAATTTTGCGTTCTGTTATTTAGAATTTAATATACATATCGATTGCGCTCATGCCTCCAGATTGCTATAATATTATGGTCAAGTACTCCCTTCATGAACAAATAGTATGTTTTTATAAGTACAGGAAAATATATGGATAATAACGTAGAAAAATCAGAAGCCGCCGAAAAACTGGACACGATGCGCCACTCGACTGCGCATGTCATGGCTGAGGCGATTCAGTCAATGTTCCCGGATGCCAAATTCGGCATCGGACCGACGATCGAGGACGGTTTTTACTACGATTTTGACCTTTCCAGACCGCTTTCGCCGGATGACCTGCCGGTCATTGAAGCTAAAATGAAAGAGATCGTTAAGGGTAATTCTGCTTTTACAAAAACGATCGTGACGAAAGAAGAAGCGCGGAAAATTTTCGCCAACCAACCCTATAAGCTGGAGCTGATGGAAGAATTGCCGGGCGACGAGGTTACAGTCTACCGCCAGGGTAATTTCACCGATATGTGCCGCGGTCCGCACCTCAAATATACCGCCGGTATTAAAGCATTTAAATTGATGTCAATCGCCGGCGCTTACTGGCGTGGCAGTGAAAAACGCCCTATGCTGCAGAGAATCTACGCTGTTGCTTTTAATAATCAGAAAGAACTTGATGCCTATTTACTGGCCCAGGAAGAAATTAAAAAGCGCGACCATCGCAAGATCGGCAAAGACCTTGATCTCTTCGTCTTTTCAGATCTGATCGGCAAAGGCCTGCCTATTTTTACCGAAAAAGGCTCGGTTATCCGCCGCACGCTGGAGCGCTTTGTCGTCGATGAGGAAATCAGAAGAGGTTACAAACATATCTATACTCCGGAACTGGCCAACATCGATCTGTACAAGACCTCCGGTCATTATCCTTATTACAAAGACACCATGTATCCGGTAATGAAAGTGGATGAAGAGGAGCTGATGCTGCGGCCGATGACCTGTCCGCACCACTTCCAGTATTATGCCAGTAAACCACGTTCTTACCGCGAATTGCCGTTTAGAATCGCCGAGCTGGCCAAACAGTTCCGTTACGAAAAGTCCGGCGAACTGACCGGATTAATGCGAGTGCGTCTTTTTTGTCTGGCAGACGCGCATATTATTTGCCAACGGGAACAGGCCGCTGGTGAATTGAATTCCGTCCTGGATCTGATCGAATTTATGGCGGCGGCGTTGGGATACAAACCCGGCGAGAATTACCGCTATCGTCTATCCATGGGCGACCGCAAGGACGAAAAGAAATATTATAAAGACGACGAGTCCTGGGATTATGCCGAGAACGTTTTACGGCAGGTATTGGTGCAGCGCAAGGCCAATTTCTTCGAGGCGAGCAACGAAGCCGCTTTTTACGGCCCGAAAATCGATATCCAGATGAAAAATGTCAGCGGTAAAGAAGATACGGCTTTTACCGTGCAATACGATTTTGTCATGCCTAAACGCTTTAAACTGACCTACATCGATAAAGACGGCAAGGAAAAAGAGCCGATCGTGATTCACCGTTCATCCATCGGCGCAATTGAAAGAACAATGGCATTCCTGATCGAGCGGTGGGCCGGGGCTTTCCCGGTCTGGCTGTCGCCGGTGCAGGTGGTGGTTGTGCCGATATCTGACACTCATTTGGAATATGCCGCGAAAATTGAAGCGGAATTAAAAGCGATGGATGTCCGTGTGCAGGTGGACAACCGCAACGAACGCATGAATCAGAAGATCCGCGAGGCCCAGCTGCAAAAAATTCCTTACATGCTGGTGGTCGGGGATAAAGAAGCGGCGGATAATGCCGTCGCTGTCCGGCTCCGGTCCGGGGAACAGTTGCCCGTGATGCCTTTGGAAGATTTTAAGAAAAAAATAAGACAAATGATTGACGACAGAGTTAATGAATTGAAGCCCTGACTTGATTAATATAGGGCGAATGTATTATATTGTGTTGTGGTATGTAATTATTTTGAAGGGGGACTGACAGCATATAGTTAAGCCATTACGTATCAACAATCAGATTAGAGTTCCCGAAGTCCGCGTCGTCGGAGAGAAGGGTGAGCAACTGGGAGTTATGCCCACTGCTCAGGCTTTGGAAGTAGCTCGGAAAAGTATGGTAGACCTGGTTGAAGTAGCGCCCACCGCGGTACCGCCGGTTTGCCGTATTATTGATTACGGAAAGTTCCGTTACGAGCAAACCAAGAAGGAAAAGGTTGCCAGGAAAAGTCAGAAGGTCTCCGAACTCAGAGAGATCCGGTTAAGACCGAAAATCGGCGACCATGACTTGGAATTTAAAGTAAAAGCAATTAAGAATTTTCTGACTGACGGCGATAAGGTAAGAGTGACGGTGATGTTCCGCGGAAGGGAAATCAGTCACGCCGACCTTGGCTGGAAGTTATTACAGAAAGTGATACAAACATTAGAAGGGGCGGCAGTGCTGGAGAGGCCTGCATTAATGGAAGGCCGCAGGATGTTTATCATTCTGGCGCCGGGGCTGCCGCAGAAATCAAAACCAAAGGAAGCACAGGATGCCAAAGTTAAAAACGCATAAAGGTGCCAAAGCTCGTTTCCATGTAACCGGAACGGGTAAATTTTTACGGATGAAGGGCGGTTCAAGCCATCTGCGCAGAAATAAACCGGCGCGGGTTAAGCGTGAATATCACGACAAACTGCCCATCGCTGCCGTAGACAGACTTAAGCTCAGCCGGCTTATGCCCTACGCGGGGAAATAAGCCTTTTTGGCGTTTCGTTTGTCAATAATTAGAAACTATCGGGGGCAGGGGCTGCTCCCTGTATCAGGAGGGGTATTATGCCACGAGTTAAGAGAGGGGTAACCACCCACGCAAAACATAAGAGTGTGTTGGCGCTGACCAAGGGTCATCGCGCTTCAAAACATAAGCTTATCAAACGCGCTAAAGAATCAATGATCAAATCGTTGTCCTATGCCTATGCGCACCGGCGTGAACGCAAGGGCGATATGCGGCGTCTCTGGATTTCCCGGGTCAATGCCGCCAGCCGTTTACAGGGCATGACCTACGGTGAATTTATCAACGGTTTGAAAAAATCCGGTGTTGTTGTTAACCGCAAGCTGATGGCCGACATGGCTGTCAAAGAGCCGGAAGCCTTTGTTCAATTGGTTACTATTGCCAAAAAATCAGTGTAAAATAAGACTCTCCTCCGCGCTTTTATTACTCTCATGATACAGCGTCTTAGTGAACTGAAGCAGACCGCCCTCCTTGAATTGGATGCCGTAAAAGACCCCTCCAATCTGGAGTCTTGGCGTGTCCGGTATTTAGGTCGTAAAAGCGAACTGACCAATATGCTGCGCGGCCTGGCGGAATTACCGATCGAAGAACGTAAAACCGCCGGAGCTCTGGCCAACCGCATCAAAGGCGAGCTGGAGTCTGTGCTCGAGACAAAAACCGAAGCTTTAAAGACTATATCCCAGCAGCAAAATATGCGTGCGGATGAGTCCGCTGCTGCGCAAGGCGATATCACTTTACCCGGACGTCCCATTCCTACCGGACGCTTGCATCCCATCTCTGAAACATTTAACGAAATTGCGGATATTTTTATTTCTCTCGGTTTCCAGGTCGTGGAAAGCAACGATGTCGAACTGGATTACTACAATTTCGAAGCCTTGAATATTCCCGCCGAACATCCGGCGCGTGATGATATGTCCACCTTCTGGATCGATTACGAAAACGAACGCGGCGAACGCCAAATGTTATTGCGCACCCATACAACTAATGTAACCGCGCGTAATATCGCGACGATGAAACCACCGATCCGTGTGATCGAGCCCGGCCGGGTCTACCGTTATGAAGCCACCGATGCTACCCATTTAACGATGTTCCATCAGGTTGATGGACTGGCTGTGGATAAAAATATCACGATGGCCGACCTGAAAGGTGTATTTTATGATTTTGCCCGCCGTTTTTACGGCGAAGGCAGAAGAGTGCGTTTCCGCCCCGATTATTTCCCCTTCGTTGAGCCGGGTGTGGAAGTTGCTGTAGAATGCGCCATCTGTCACGGCAACGGCTGCCGTCTTTGCGGCAACAGCGGCTGGATTGAACTGGGCGGCGCCGGCATGGTGCATCCCAAAGTATTGGAGCGCGGCGGCATTAACCCGGAAGAGTATACCGGTTTTGCTTTTGGTTTCGGCATCGACCGGGCGCCGATGCTGCGCTACGGTATAGACGATCTGAGATTATTCTTCGGCTCCGATTTGCGGTTCTTGAGGCAGTTATAAGTGAAAGTTTCGTTAAACTGGCTGAAACAATATGTTGACGTTAAGCTGCCGGTAGCAGAAATTGCTAACCGTCTGACTTTAGCAGGTATCGAAGTTAAGAGCACCAATGTCATTGGCGCCAACTGGGAAGGCGTCACTGTCGGGAAGATCCTGGAAGTAAACCAGCATCCGAATGCCGATCGTTTACACCTGGTGACGCTGGATCTGGGCAGCCGTCTGGAAACCGTGGTCTGCGGCGCGCCCAATGTCGCCGTCGGTTGTAAAATCGCGTACGCGCCAATTGGCACGAAAATGATCGACGGCCACACCGGTAAAGTCGAAGTACTGAAACCCGCTAAGATCCGCGGCGTGGCCTCCAACGGTATGTGCTGTTCGGAGAAAGAATTGGGCATTTCTGAAAATCACGAAGGCATTATTATTTTACCTGCGGATACGACAATCGGCGCCGCGTTGATGGATGTCCTCGGCGATGCGATTTTTAATCTGGAAGTCACGCCCAACCGCCCGGATTGTCTGGGTATGATCGGACTGGCGCGGGAAATTGCGGCGACCACCGGTTCCGCATTCCATTTGCCGGATGCTGCGTATCCTGAAGCTGATGTACCCATTGCCGAGCGGGTTTCCGTGGAAATTCAGGACCCGGATCTGTGCCCCCGTTATTGCGCCACGCTGATCACCGGTGTGAAGATCGGGGAATCTCCGGAATGGATCAAGAAAAAGCTGATTTCCTACGGCATGCGTCCGATTAACAATATAGTTGACATAACTAACTTCGTAATGCTGGAATATGGCCAGCCGTTGCATGCGTTCGATTATGAGAAAATCCAGGGCAAAGGTATTATCGTCCGCCGCGCCAGGAGCGGTGAAAAAATCACCAGTCTGGACGGTATCGAACGCACATTAAACCGCCAAATGCTGGTCATTGCTGACAAAGAACGGGCGGTCGCCGTCGCCGGTATCATGGGTGGCGCCAACAGCGAGGTTTCGGATAATACGACGTCTATCCTGCTGGAATCGGCTAGTTTCAAACCGGCCTGCATCCATTTTACCGGCCGGACGTTAAACATGCCCAGCGAGGCATGTACGCGGTTTGAGCGGGGTATCAGTCCGGAGATGACCATACCCGCGATCAAACGGGCAACTCAATTAATGGTAGAACTGGGCGGTGGCCAGGCTGCAAAAGGCATTATCGATGTTTATCCCGGCAAAACCGAGCGGAAATCGATTAAAATTTCCGTTGCTTCGGCAAAAAGAACGATGGGCGTAGAATATTCCCTTGACCAGATCGTAAATTCTTTAACCGCATTAGGATTTGAATGTCACGCGGATAAAGCGAACTTATCAGTGACCGCCAAGGCCCCGTACTGGCGCAGCGATATCAATATCCCTGTGGATGTCATCGAGGAAGTGGCGCGGATCCAGGGTTACGAACAGATTCCTACCACCTTGCTGGCGCAGGCGATTCCCATGCAGAAAACGGCGCCGCTGACCGCGTTAAAACGCCGTGCCAGAAATATCATGGTCGGCTACGGTTTCCAGGAGCTGGTTTCTTTCTCCCTGACCAATATGGATGTTTTAGTCAAATTGTCGCCGGAATCAAAGAAGCCGGAACCTTTACCTGTGCATATCGCCAACCCGGCGTCTTCAGAACAGGAATATCTTCGTCCAAATCTGCTCGCGGGCTTACTGGTAGCTTTGACTTTAAACAAGGCTTTCATTGATGAAGGTCTACGATTATTTGAATTGGGTAAAGTTTATCTCAACCGCAACGGGGAACTGCCGGACGAACCGGACATGCTTTGTGGCGTGCTGTGCGGCCCCCGCGCTGAACGCTGGTGGCAGGGCGCCAGTGAGCCGGTGGAATTTTTCGATGCCAAGGGTGTTGTCGAAGGTTTGCTCAAACAAATCGGCATCGTCGCTAAATTTGAAAAATCAGCCGATGAGAATCTGCATCCTTTAGATCAAGCCGCGATTACCGTCGACGGCCAACAGATCGGCGTCGTCGGAGAATTGCATCCTTTAGTCAAAGAGCATTTCGAATTGACCCAGCCGGTTTACCTCTTTGAAATTAATATTCCGATGTTATTACCGCTAATCAAAGATAAAGTCTATCACCAGATCCCCAAATTCCCGGCCACGATGCGCGATATTGCGTTGGTTGTTGATAGCGGTGTCACCCATCAGCAGATTCTGGATACGATAAAAGGCTTTTCACTGGTCACCGATATGGCGCTCTTCGATGTTTATTCCGGCGGACAGGTGCCCACGGGCAAGAAATCGATGGCTTACCGCCTTACCTTCCAGTACCCCGATAAAACCCTCACTGACCAGCAGATCAACGGTGTGCAACAGGCTATTATCAAAAAGCTCACCACCGGACTAGGCGCCACGCTGAGAGGGTAGAGTCTTTAATCACGACGCTTGTGTCAGGGTTGCAACCACTGGAAAATTCCATCCAGTTCTCTCTCCCTTTTAAGGAGAGGTTAGAAGAGAGTTGATATTCTTAAATTTTTCAAAAGGAGACAGCAAAATGGATCTCAAAACAACTAAAAAACTGAATAACGGCATCGAAATTCCCATGCTCGGATTCGGTGTATTTCAGTGCAAAGACGGCGAAGAAACCTATAATGCTGTGCGCTGGGCGCTTGAGGCCGGTTACCGCCATATCGATACCGCCTCGGCCTACCGCAATGAAAAAAGCGTGGGGGACGCCATCCGCCAGAGCGGCATCAACCGTAAAGAGATTTTTATCACCACCAAACTGAAGATCGAAGATATCCGCACGGGGATGCAGGTACAGGCCTTCGAGAAAAGCCTGCAGCTATTACAGACTGACTATCTTGACCTCTATCTGATCCACTGGCCGGTGCCCGGCAAGAACGCCGAATCGTGGAAAATTCTGGAAGACCTCTATAAATCCGGACGGATCAAATCGGTCGGCGTGAGTAATTTCGTGGAAACCAATATTGATAAATTGGTCGTGGGAGCTAAAGTTGTACCCGCCGTTAACCAGGTTGAATTGCATCCGCACCTCTCGCAGTCTGCGTTGGCCGCACACTGCGTCAAATTAGGTATCGCCCCCGAAGCCTGGAGCCCGTTAGGCGGCACCGGCGGTACTTTGCTGGATGATGCGGTACTGCAGAAGATCGCGAAAAAACACGGCAAATCCACGGCACAGGTCACGCTGCGCTGGGAGCTGCAGAATGGCATTATCACCATCCCCAAATCAACGCACAAAGAGCGGATCATCGCTAATACCGATCTCTACAATTTCGAACTATCAGCGGCGGAAATGAAAGCCATCACCGACCTGGACCAGAGCCCGCTGCCCACCGGTATGGGCTGGGATCCTAAATCCATTGCGTTTTGACCTGATAAGGACGGGACTTGCATAGTTAAATAAACAGGGGAGCTTATGCTCCCCTGTTTATTTCGTATTAGGCCAAAATACAGCTACTAAAGTGCTATGTTTACCACTATTTATTAGCTTTGGGGAGTGATATACTCAATTACGAAAAGCGGCTAGATAGCAGAAAACGCATGAGGTGGGCTAAACATGAATAAATGGGAATGCATCCAGATATCTAATCACAAAGATATCGGTGAGACGATTGCGGAATATCAGCGTAAAGGGTGGTCGCTGCATACTTATCAGACGGCAGGTGTAGAAGGGATGAACGGCAGCGTCAAGCACTATCTGTTATTTGAAAAAGAAATAATGGTTGCCCCGGCAAACCAGTTTCATGTGGGTAACTATAATTGCCCCAGCTGTAACAATATTGTCAGTCCGTCAGCTACAAAATGTCCGAATTGCGGCAAGGATCTTGAACCTCCGGTAGATCAATAACCGGGCAGACGCAGAAAATAGCCGGATACAGATATGGAAGCAGGAATAGTGAAAAATGGAAGATAAAAAATATACAAACATTGATGAATATGTCTCCTCTTTTCCCACGGACATACAAAAGATTCTGCAAAACTTGCGGCAGGTGATTCACGCAGCCGCCCCTGAAGCCCAGGAAGTCATCAGCTATAGTATGCCTGCGTTCAAGTTGAACGGCATTCTGGTATATTTCGCCGCTTTTAAGGACCACATCGGCTTTTTCCCGACATCTTCAGGCGTCGCTGCGTTTCAAAAAGAATTGTCGCCGTTCGATACATCCAAAGGCACCGTCAGATTCCCCCTCGATAAATCAATTCCTTTTGATCTCATCACGAAGATCGTTAAATTCCGGGTGCAAGAAAATCTGAACAAGAAAAAGAAATGATAACACAGGCTGGATAAAGCCTGATGTCCGATAAGATAGATCAGGGCTGCATATTATCGGTTTCTGCCGGACATCTTCCGGTTGTTTTCCTGGATTTTTCTTATATTTCCATTTCATCACCTAACTATCTTCACAATAGAACGTTATATATTATATAGTTAAGCAAATGAGGTGTTTATTGTGAAGAAAATATTTGCGTCTATTCTTGCGACGGTAGCGATTTTAACTTTGGCCGGGTGTGCTGCGCCGTCAACTATTACCGTTCCGGCATCGCCGTCTACACCCATCGCGCTCGACCCAACGAAGTTGGTACATGTCACCTGGGTTTTGAAATCCTACGGCGATGTCAAAAACATGACTCTGGTAATACCAACCGGGAAGGATATCAATCTGACTTTTAAAGGTACGCTGGATGGTTTTACCGGGAGTGACGGCGTTAATGATTACGGCGGACCGTGTCACATCGGGAATGACGGTAATATCGCCACGTCTTCAATCACATCAACACAAATTGGTTTATCTGGAGGTAATGCCCGCGAGATTCTCAAACAAGCACAAACCTATTATGATCTACTGCAACAAGCTAAAACATTGAGTGTCAATGATGACGAGTTAGTGATTTATTGCAACAACGGCCAGGCTATGCAATTTATTAACAGCACGCATCCGCCAACGGTGACTAAAAAATCTATTTAGCGGTGAGGCATCTACGGTTTCAGCATGACCAGCGAATTCTGTCCCGTGTACAGCGAGTCGAATGCTTTCTTAACATCTGCCAGAGGCATGATCTCTGAGATCAACGGTCTACAGTCTACCTTTTTGTGTTCCATCAGCTGCAGCGCTTGCATATTGTAGCGTAGAAAAGGTTCGCAGCCGATAATCCTTAAATTGTTATTCAGTATATACATCGGGTCGATCATTGCCGGTTTGAGAAAACCGATGATCACGATCGTTCCCTGACGCCGCGCCGCCTTGAGTGATTGTTGGAGTATATCCGCGCCGCGTGCGCAGATAATAACAGCGTCCGCGCCTACTTTCGTGATTTCCATGATGCGCTTTGTGATATCGCCTTCGTCCGCATTCAGCGCAAAGTCCGCCCCCAATTCCCTGGCTTTATCGAGCCGTGATTTTATCTTATCGGTGACAATAACCGGGCCGGCGCCGGCGGCTTTGACCGCCAGCAAGGATAATTGTCCGATATGTCCGGCCCCGATAATGACCACTGCATTACCGGGTTTGATCGGGACTTCATATACCGGCGCCAGCGCCACGTTCAACGGTTCCGTCAGCGCTGCCTCTTCATCGGAAACACTATCCGCCACTTTCATGATACTTTTCATGCCTTGCGGCGTCCTGACGATATACTCAGCCATCGCGCCACTCATCGATGTCCTTATTCCGCCTTCAAATTCCGTGGAATCTCCTAGTGCGCCCACACACAGGTGGCGTAAACCGTGTCGGCACCAGTAGCATTGTCCGCAGCTGGCCCGAAAATCCACCGCACGGTCTCCCACCGACCAGCCCGTTACCCCTCTCCCCACGTCGACGACTTCGCCCACCCACTCGTGTCCCAGCACCGCCTCGATTTTTTCCTTTTTATCATCCAACCGGAGATTATCCACGAACTCCAGATCGGTGCCGCATATGGCGCACAGTCTTACCTTGAGCACGACCTGTCCCGGCTGCGCCTGTGGGGTGGGTATCTCCCGGATCTCAAAACGCCTTCTCCCGATCACTACTGCAGCTTTCATCTTTGCTCCTCTCGATTCTTCGGGTTTTTCCTTAATGCAACGCTTAGGACAAGGTGTGGAACTTATTCAGGGGGGAAAAGCGGCCGGTATTTTTTCGCTTCGATAACAGCTTCCGACTGCTGTTTTTTGTTCATTGTCTTGTACCTTTCCGCCGCGTCGATGACCATGGACCACAGGCGCAGGTCGCCCGGCATCGCCAGTGTAGTGACGTCCTGGTTCAACGCGTACCACAAGCTAGTATCGATGTCTTCCTGCGTTTCGAACGGCTCGTACCATGTCTTATACATATGCATCTGATTTGTCCACGGGCTCTTGGTCACAGCTTTCATGGCAATCGTACCAACATCTTTCTTTTTTGCTACTTTGAGTAAAGAATTAAATTCGATTGTTTCATCCGGATGTGCGGCTATCACCCGGTTCAAAGGAAAAAGTACAGTATCGAAATCAAAATGCTTTAGCGCCTCAGCCAGAAAAGTTGGTTTATGGCCGGTAATGCCGATGTAGCGCAAGAGCCCCTGTTTTTTCGCTTCGAGCACCGCTTCCAGTCCGCCATTGGGTCCGAGCAATGTATTCAGTGTTTCCATATCGTCGACGCTGTGAAATTGAAACAGGTCGAAGTCGTTTACCTGGAGCGTTTTCAACGATTGTCGTATTGATTCCAGGACTTCTGTTTTGCTGCGTTTCCTTGTCTTGCAGGCCAGGAATATTTCCCGGCGGTGTTTTTCCAGCCATGGCCCCAACCGCATTTCGGCTTGACCGTATTCCGGCGCAACATCGATCTGGTTAATTCCGTGTTCGACAGCCATTGCGATACCCGCATCAGCTTCAGCCTGCGTTACCAGCCACAACGCAGCGCCGCCAAAAGTAAGGATACTGCTCATATATCCTGTCTTGCCCAGTCTCCGCTTTTCCATAGGGTTAGCTCCTTCAGTTGGAAATTATTGTCTCAATAATATAACCGGACGCGTGAATTGTAAAATGATGAAAAACCACCTTGGAGAAGGCGTGAATTGAGACCGCGACCCATTNNTTAAAATGCCGGAAAGCCTTTTTACTCAATCCCTTTGAGCGGCTTTCCGTGCTCACTATCACCCAACCCGGTTTGTCTGCCGCTGTGATGGAGAAATTTGCCACAACGCGGATGTAATCAGGATCGTTAAAAGCCATAAACCCCCGTGTGTCTTTTAAAGAAACGTTTTTCATTGCCGCTTTTTCCCGGAAACGCCCGATGTCACCGGGGGTTATCATCCCGAAAACGAACTCCTGTGGAGGGTGTTCAGCCAGTGCGGTAAAGCCGTTATCCAGCATTGTCTTCAGAAAGGGTTTGCTGTAATTGAGTTGTGCCAGCCTTTTCGCTGCCGGTTTTTCCGGGAGAGCACGTAGCCAGAACAAAAATCGCACTATGTCGGAGATTTCGGTGACACTCAGTTCCATCAACGCGTTGTACCCCGTTTCCGGGGAAGCCTGAATGCGGATAGAATTCACTTCGGTGACATCATATTGCGGCATATATTTATCCAGAAGCGTGGTGGTCATGTGGTATCCTCCTGAACAAGCTCATGTTTTTAACCTGAAGCCCGGCAGCACTTCAGCCGGACACCCGGGGATCCGCATAACTATACTTAGACTCTCCTATAACGAAGGGGATTTCCTGGATTTTATTGCAAGCCTTTGCCCATTCCTGAATAATCCTGTCTTCGATATCATACCTAAACGGGTCTCCAAGTTGCTGTTCGATTTCCCCGCCCGGTTCGGGGCGGTGCTCTAAAAACCATTGCACAGTCCGTTTTAACCCTTCTTTCGCCGGCACCACATCCCGGTAACCGAGCTCCTTTTTTATTTTGGTATTATCCAGTACCAGGTGAGATTCGCTGGTCGCCCACATGTGACACGGTTTGGTGAGATCCCAGGGTAAATCAATATATTCAAATTGATGGCCCATTTCGTTCGCTATTGCCTCTACCCATTCCCGCAAAGTAAGTGTTCGTTCTTCGGCAACATTGTAAATCTGTCCTCCGGACTCCGGATGGTCTATTGCCAGCAATAAGGCATGAGCAGCATTCTCCGCATAAGCCCTCGATCTTAAAACCAGGCCGTTATCAGGAAGAATGAGTTTAGTCCTTTTATCCAGGATCCTTTTTATGATGCTCCACTCCTTGGGAGGAAGCTGCCTTGGGCCATA
>PMMG01000043.1:18135-18515 GCA_003162335.1 Dehalococcoidia bacterium | reverse complement strand
TCACTTGCCTTTTACTGACATCAATGGTTTTAGCTTCCTGCACCACAACTACAACAACCAATATTACAACGCTTACCACCAGTTCAAACCCCACCGTTACAAAAACAACCTCCTCCACCGTTGCAGCGCCTCCAACATCTAAAACCACCACAACAACCTCTGTGAAGGGCAACTGGTGGGACAGCCTGGGTGTACCGCAATACGGTGGCACTATGACCCTGCGCTCCAACCGNNGATGACTGGACATTAGACCCATCGATCTTCAGCTTTAAATTAAGTTACCATCCCAGCGAGTTCGTAAAGGGTGAACTGGCAGAAACGTGGGAATTTACAAACGCCAATACTTATGTGGTGCATCTGCGCAAGGGCATCCGCTGGCA
>PMMG01000043.1:0-18118 GCA_003162335.1 Dehalococcoidia bacterium | reverse complement strand
AGGGAATTTGTCGCGGATGACGTGGTTGCCCATTACCAGCGGCAGGGTGGTTACGGTGGTTTTACCGTTGACCCGTTCTCCGATCTGACTCAACATGCTGACCTGGTGTCTGTCACCGCTTCCGATAAGTATACCGTTACGTTTGTCTGGAAGACGCCCAACCCGGAGATGATCATGGAGAACATCCAGGGNNCGGCGACCCTGGTTAAAAATCCCAATTACTGGGGATATGATCAACGCTATCCCAAGAACCAGCTGCCCTACGCGGATTCAGTGAAATACCTTGTTATTATCGACAACGCCACCGCGCTGGCCGCCATGCGCACCGGCAAGATCGATTGTGTGGAAAACCTCTCACTGGCAGATGCTCAATCATTGCAAAAGACCAACCCGGAAATGGCGCGGTTCAGTACGGTAATGGGCGCTTGTGAGACACTGGAACCGCGAAATGATCTGAAACCCTTTAATGACATCAGAGTGCGCAAAGCAATGCAGTTGTCCCTGGACCTGCCCACCATTGCAAACTCCTTCTTCCTCGGCACCGCCGAACCATACCCGCAAACATTAACTTCCAGCTTTCTGTCCGGATGGTCTTGGCCCTATGATCAGTGGCCCCAGGATCTGAAAGATGAGTACGCCTATAATCCCACAAAGGCTAAACAGCTGCTGGCAGAAGCGGGTTTTCCTTCCGGTTTTAAAACTGACGTTGTAGCTGACGTAGCCGGAGGCGGTGATCTATTACAAATAATAAAGTCCTACCTTATGGCGGTCGGCATCGACATGGAAATACGCCCCATGGATTCCGCCTCCTGGACCGCTTTTGTCGTGGCGAAAAAACAAAATGATGCACTGGCTTTCCGCGAAGGGTCAGGAACGCTGGGGAATATTAATGCACCGATCAGGCTGGTACAGCGGGATATGACCGGATTTGTCGGCAACTTCTCACGTGTCAGCGACCCGACATTTGACACTTACTACCCCAAAGCGATGGCTTCCAACACTGTAGACCAGGTGAAAGCGGTTCTTAGAGATGCGAACGAATATGTCGCCCGACAGCATTTCTCGATATCGATCGTGCAACCGAATACATTTGGCTTTACCCAGCCGTGGTTTAAAGGTTACACCGGTCAATACGGCGCAGAAGCAGCCGGTTCCCCATACCTGGCTAACTATTTATCGCGTTTCTGGATAGACCAGAACTTGAAGAAAAGTCTGGGACATTAAGCGAAAATAATTATTCAATAGCAGTGAAAACAAAAACGCCTGTCAAATCTGACAGGCGTTTTTGTTTTTTAATTAATTCGTATGGATATTGACATTGACAATATTTTACAGAACGTGCAAAATAAAACCCTACCGGATAATTTGCAAGCTGATAATACCTGTATAAATGCATCAATAAAAAAGGGGGATAAATGAAAAGAGCAGCCTTCTGGACAGCGCTAACCTGTCTCATCGTGACATCGGTGTTACTTGCTTCTTGCACTACTTCTACGACAACCACTACCACTACAAGCACGACTAACCCGGTCACAACGAAAACAACGACCACAACAAACACTACGACAGCGCAACCATCCACCACTAAACCCACAACCACTTCCACCGCAAAAGGAAACTGGTGGGACAAACTGGGAGTGCCGCAGTACGGAGGAGAATTAAACCTGCGGACAAATAAAGATATCGTCAATTTTGACCCATATTTCCAGGGTAATATAAATAATGTATATACTGCCTGGCTGGAACCTATCCACACAGACGATTGGACGGTAGACCCGGCAACATTCGATTTTAAGATCGGTTATCATCCAACCCAGTTCATGAAAGGGGAACTGGCCGCCAGCTGGGAGTTTTCTGATACCAATACTTATATAATCCATCTGCGCCAGGGTATCCACTGGCAGAATCTGGCGCCCGCCAACGGACGCGAATTGATCGCGGATGATATCGTCGCCCACTACCAGCGGCAAGGTGGATACGGCACCTTTGTAGTCGATCCTCTATCAGACGTAACACAGAATGTCGACCTTGTTTCGGTCACCGCCACGGATAAATATACCGTTACGTTTAAAACCAAGACGCCTAACCCTGAAGCCACGATGGAAAACCTGCAAAGAATGATTTGTACCCAGAGCATCGAATGCCCCGACGCGGTTAAACAGTGGGGTGATGTTAATGACTGGCACCATGCCGTCGGTACAGGTCCGTATATCTTAAAAGATTTTGTTTCAGGGGCTTCCGCGACGCTGGTGAAAAATCCCGGCTACTGGGGCTTCGATGACCGTTATCCGCAAAATCAGCTTCCCTACATCGATACAATTAAATACCTGGTGATCACTGACAACTCTACAGCATTATCGGCAATGCGCACCGGTAAACTGGATTGCATCGAACTGCTCGCGCTAACCGACGCGCAGGCTATCCAGAAATCGAACCCTGAACTGGTTCAATTTACCAATGTCATGTCAGCCTGCGAAACACTGGAACCACGCAATGATCTGAAACCCTATAGTGATATCAGAGTGCGCAAAGCGCTGCAATTGGCGCTCGATCTTAACTCTATCGCGAAGAATTACTTCCTCGGTACCGCCGACCCCTATCCGCAATCACTGGCTTCCAGCTTCATGACTGGTTGGGCATGGCCTTACGACCAATGGCCGCAATCATTAAAAGACGAATATGCCTACAATCCAACCAAAGCCAAACAATTGCTAGCTGACGCCGGTTTCCCGAACGGTTTCAAGACCGATGTCGTCGCGGACATCGCCGGCGGCGCCGATTTACTACAAATCGTAAAGTCGTATTTCATGGCAATCGGTGTCGATATGGAAATACGTCCGATGGATTCAGCGTCATGGACCGCCATGGTCGTTGCGAAAAGGACGAATGACGCGCTGGCTTTCCGTGAAGGCGCAGGAACGCTCGGCAATATTAACACGCCACTTAAGCTGTTGACACGGGACTTAACCGGATTCGGCGGCAATTTCTCACGTGTCAGCGACCCTGTTTTCGATGCTTTTTATACGAAGGCAATGTCAGCTACAACAGTTGATCAGGTAAACCAAATAGTCATGGACGCCAACAAGTATGTCGCGGCACAGCATTTCGCCATATCGATGGTGCAGCCGAATACCTTTGGTTTCACGCAACCCTGGTTCAAGGGATATATCGGCCAGTTCGGCGCCGAGACCGCCGGTTCCTGCTACCTGTCCCATTACCTGCCGCGGTTCTGGATCGACCAGAACGTGAAGAAGAGCCTGGGGCATTAGTCTCAAAATCAAATGGGTTCTCCGGAGTGCGCCTGAAAACAGGCGCACTCCTTTTTTATCGATGGTAATTATTAATTTTGTGCTAATATATTTCCAATCAGCTTTTATAAAACCTCATATATTTATATTAAGTAAATAACAGCTAACTTATCAGGCAACGATTTAGCAATATATAAGGAGAACTGGATTGGCAGAAAAAACCGGACACTGGTGGGACAAACTCGGAGAACCGCAATACGGCGATGAAATGGTGGTACGCGCCAGCCGCAACATCGTTAATTTCGACCCCTATTTCATGGAAGGTCTGACTAATATTTACGGGGCATGGCTGGAAAGACTGGTAACGGATGACTGGACGCAGGACCCCGAAAAATGGAATTATAATCTGGCGTGGCATCCATCCCGTTACCAGAAAGGGAACCTGGCGGAAAGTTGGGAATTTCCGGATCCGACAACCCATATAGTTCATCTGCGCAAAGGTGTGCATTATCAGAATTTACCGCCCTCTAATGGCCGCGAATTTACCGCTGATGACGTGCTTTTCCACTACCACCGTTTTTACGGTCTGGGCGGCGGCTTCACCAAACCCAGTCCTTACCGCGACACGGATGTCCGGATTAAAGACTTGACATCGATCACCGCCCCGGATAAATATACGGTGGTTTTCAAGTTTAAAACTCCTAATCCTGAACTGATCATGGAAACATTGCATAATGTCAGCCTCGCGCAGTGTCTGGAAAATCCCGACGTGGTGAAAAAATACGGGGATATGCGGGACTGGCATCATGCCGTCGGCACCGGCCCGTTTATCCTCAAAGAGTATGTGTCAGACAGCCATTTATCGCTGGTTCGGAATCCGGATTACTGGGCACATGACGAACGTCATCCCCAAAACAAACTCCCCTATATCGACAGATTGAAATACCTTATCATTCCCGATGAAACCGAAGCCATTGAGGCAATGCACTCTGGTAAAGTGGATGTAATGAGCGGTATCTCTTTCCGGCAGGCGCTGGCGATCAAGAAAACCAATCCGGAAATCATACAAATTAGGAATACCGGTGGTCCCACGGTCACTCTGCAGCCCAGGTACGATAAAGCGCCTTACAATGACATCCGGGTGCGCAAGGCATTACAGATGGCGATTGACCTGCCGTTCATCGCTAAAGAGCATTACGGCGGCACTGCCGAGCCCTATCCTTCTACCTTAACCAACCGTGACGTGAAAGGATGGGGCTTCCCGTATGAGATCTGGCCGCAGGAACTGAAAGATGAGTATACCTATAATCCAGCCCGTGCCAAACAATTACTGGCCGAAGCCGGTTATCCTCATGGATTTAAAACCAATGTCGTAGCGGCAGCGGACGGCGATAGGGAATTACTGAAAATTGTTCAAGGCTACTTTGCCGATATCGGCGTCGACATGGAAATCCGCGTCCTGGACGTGGCGGAATGGGTTAATTATGTGGAAATCGAGAAAAAACACGACCAGTTAATTTATCGCCCGTACGGGCCGCTCGGTCATACCTATGCACCGCTGCGGGCTATCACCCGTTTCCGCACCGGCTATTCCGCCAACCATATGATGGTCGCCGACCCGGTTTTTGACGCTTTTTATCCCAGAGCGACAGCCGCGGCAAACGACGAAGAATTGAAACAGGTATTAAAAGAAGCTAACGAGCATGTCGCGCGGCAGCATTACGCGGTGTCGCTGCTGATACCGATTCAGTACCATTTATGTCAACCGTGGTTGAAAGGTTTCCACGGTCAGGGGCATTCGATCTGGATGGGCACCGGTGGTCCCAGCATGTTGAGCTTCTACGCATCGCGGTTCTGGGTCGACCGTAAATTAAAAAAGTCTATGGGGCATTAGCTCTGTTAGTTTTAATTCAAAACAAAGGAGCAAGTTGATGAATCAGATTAAGATTGACCTCGAACGCATTATCAGTGACATCGACCGCAACATTTTCGGCGGCTATCTGGAGAATCTGGCTTACGGCGGCATTTATTATCCCACGCACCCCAAAGCTGATAAGGATGGGCTGCGTACCGATGTAATGGCAGAACTGCAGCGTATGAAACTCCCCAACATGCGTTTTCCCGGCGGTAATTTGGCTTCAGGTTACCGGTGGATGGACGCAGTCGGGCCGGTGGAAAGCAGACCGGCGCAGCATGACCTGGCCTGGAATTCCATTGTTTCGAACCACTTCGGCACCAATGAATTCATAGGGTTTTGCCGGAAAATGAATATCCAACCGTATTTTTGTGCCAACTGCGGCGACGGCGACATGCGGGAAGCCGCGGATTGGGTGGAATATTGCAACGGCACCGGTGATTCGTCATTGGTAAAATTGCGCCGCCGGCATGGCTTTGACGAACCGCACCGGATAAAATATTGGGGCATCGGCAATGAGGTCGACGGCCCCTGGCAAATCGGCTATAAAACCCCGCAGGAATACGCGCGTTCAGTGACTGAATTCGGCAAGGTGATGAAACGGGTAGACCCGGATATCAAACTGGTAGCCGCAGCGGTATCGCTTTGGGAAGACCATCCGGCCTTCCATGACTATAAAACGGAATGGGTAGAACGGACGCAACTGATGTTGGAACAGGCGGGGAACCTGATCGACTATATGGCACTGCACCGCTACGCTCATCCAAACATAAATGACCCGTTCGAAACCTACATGGCCTTCGGCGCGAGCTTTAATGAGCGGTTAACTGCTTATGAGGGGATGATCAACTCTGTGCGGCTGGAAAAGAAAATCAAGCATGACATCAGTATTGCAGTCGACGAGTGGGGACTTTCGCGCCTGCCGCATGTCAGCCGCACGGAAAAGATGATTGTGAATGTCGTTGATGCCATGGTCACAGCCCAGCATTTGAACGCGTTTATCCGCCATGCCCGTTCCGTGCGGATGGCCAATTTTACCGGAATGTTAACTTCGATGGGAGTACGTTTGATCCGCATGGATAAGCCGCTTTTACTGGATCCCAATTTTTATTCGTTCCTGCTTTACAGCCGCACGTGCGGCCAAATGGCATTGGAAGTGTTCTGGTCAAGTGACACGTTCTCCGCGAATTACCTGGGACGCGATTATCCCGGTATCCGCACGCTGGATGTGACCGCCACATTGGATACGGCGCTTAAACAAGTGGTTGTTTATGTGGTTAACCAGAGTAAAGAAAAACCGATGGAAACCACGATCACACTGGCGGCCGGACAGTTTACCGGTAAGGCGCAAGTGTCTGTGCTCAATGGACCAGATATTAAATCGGAAAATACCGAAGAAAAGCCCAATGAAGTCAACATTAAAACGGCCGATTTAGAAATTTCAGGGAATTCGTTTACATTCTTATTCGAACCGCATTCCATTACAGCACTGGTTTGCGGTGTCAGCTGATTTTTCAACTTGAAAAAGAAAGAGGCTGGGGTAACCCCAGCCTTTTTCTTTTACTAATAATTCGTGTAAACGACCTAATGTCCGTATGAGGCTTTCAGCTTCTGGTCGATCCAGTAGCGGGAAGCGTAGAAAGCCAGCGTATTCGGGCCGGTGCCTGTCCCAGTGATTGCGTTGTTCTGCGCATTGAAACCCAGGAGCCATGGTTGCGCAAGCGTGAAGGTATTTGGCGCAATCAAAGAGATCACCCAGTGTTGCCGTACCACGTATTCGTTGGCATCGCGCAATACCGCCTTCATGGCATCGACGCTGGTAGCAGCCAGAGCCTTAGTCACGAAAGCATCATAAGTGGGATCGCTGATCATACCGAAGTTAAGTGAATAGTTGGTCATATATTTATACAGCTGTCTGACCGGCTCGTAAGAGTAAGCAAGCGACCCCGCGGTGCGCTGGGCCATTTGGTCTTGCTTATGATTTATCCTGACATACTGGTTCCACGCATTGGATTCCATCGGGTTAATGGTCATATCGATGCCGACAGCAGCTAAATAGCCCTTGACGATCTGTAATTCATCCAAATCCCCGGAGGCATCACATACCACATTAGTCTTAAAACCGGTAGGATAGCCGGCATCAGCCAATAACTGTTTCGCCTTAGCAGGGTTATAGGAATATTCGTCTTTCAGGGATTGCGGCCACTGGGCATACGGCCAGCCCCAACCGGTTTCATAATAAGAAGTTAATGCCAGCGGAGTGGATTCGGAACGACCGCCGAAATAGGTTTTTGCAATTGTCGGTACATCTATTGCCAGCTGCATTGCCTGCCGGACTTTGATATCGGTAAACGGCTTCGTATCGATTCTCGGGTCGATCGTCGAGCACGTATTACCCTGTGTACTGAATTGCACGATTTCCGGATTTGTTTTGGCCATATCTTGTGCCGGCTGTAAAGCGATGCCGTCCATCACATCGATCTTGCCCGTGCGCATGGCTGCCATGGTAGTGGCAGTGTTCGGGATGATCAGCACCTTAAGTGTATCGATATAAGGAAGTTTATTCTTCGGATAACGTTCATCATATCCCCAATAATTGGGATTCTTTACCATAGTCGCCGAACTGCCGGGCACGAAATCCTTGAACATGAACGGTCCGGTGCCGATAGTATGCTGCCATGTATTCATATCTCCCCATTGCTTGACCGCATCGGGGCATTCGATCAATTGCTCACCGCTGGCCGCCTGCAAGGTTTCGGTTATTACTTCGGGGTTTGGTGTTTTCCATTTAAAAATGACGGTATATTTATCCGGTGCGGTCAATGACACCAGATCAGCATACTGTGTCGCAGAATAGAAGGGGCTGCCTTTGGTAAAACCGCCGCCCAGACCGTACATCCGGTTGTAATGGAATAAAACGTCATCAGCTGTGAAATCCCGTCCGTTTGCCGGCGCGATATTCTGCCACGCCACACCATGCCGTATGTGCAGCACATAAGTATTGGGGTCTGTAAATTCCCAGGTTTCTGCCAGTTGCCCTTTAACATAATCGGATGGGCGCCAGGTGATAGAATAGTTAAAAACTGCCGGGTCTACAGTCCAGTCGTCTGCGTGCAGTCTTTCCATATTGGCGCTGTTTAGCGTCATCTGTGTGCCGTAATAAGGGTCAAAACTTACAATGTCTTTGTCGATTCTGATGACCATTTCACCGCCGTAGGTTGGGGTGCCAAGTTTATCCCACCAATGCGCGGCGCTGGAAGTAGTAGTGGGTTTTGTGGTCGTTGTCGTGGTGTTCAATGTGGTGGTAGTGGTTGAAGTAGTGGTAGTAGTCGATGTTTTAGGTTGGGTTGTTGTCGTTGTTGTGCTGGGGGTTGTGGTAGTGCAGGATGCTAAAATCATCGCAGCTACTATCAATAAACCCAAACCAGCCCAGGTAAATTTGTGCCTCATTGTTACCTCCTTTAAGTTTTTGCCGGGAATGTGTCAGAATTGTACCAGTACTAATAAACCTTGTCAAGGTTGGAACAGACGTTGTAAATATTACTGATGGGCTAATAATAGTTTGAACTGACAAATTACTCTTGATAGATCGTTATTTCATGATTAAAATTGTGTATTCGGAAGCTAAAGAGGGTATTCATTTAATTATGAGACCATAAATAACAAATTCATAACGTTATTCTTGACAAACGATTACGCCTGTGTTACTATCGCTGCCAACGACATCTGAAAACGAACCCTCTCTTTCCGCGTTGATACCGTACTGACTGATACAACCCTGCATCTGACTATGATAGGAGACTGAAAATGACGAAATATACCAGACTTTTTGCACCCGGGAAAATAGGCAGGATGGAGCTGAAAAACAGGATTATTTTCGCTCCTTGCGGTACACATTATTCGACGATGGACGGCTTAGTCTCGGAACAGCAGCGTACTTATTATGCCGAACGCGCCAAAGGCGGCGCAGGTCTGCTGATTATTGAGGGCGCCAGCTGCCGCAAGATCGGCAAGCCCGGACGCATTCTGGTGAATGAGGATAAATATATTCCTTATTTGAAAAAGCTGGCCGATGTCATTCACGAAAACGGAGCAAAAGCGGTGATGCAGATGAGCAGCCACCGCGGCAGCACCGATGAAGTGGATCCGGCCTCTCCTTCCGGCATGCCGCACCCCTTCGCGGGCTCAGCGTCTTCGCATATTATTCCTTTACATCCCAGGGTCATTACACCCGCTGATCTGGAACAACTGATCGAAGAATACGGCGAAGCCGCGCGCAGAGTGATGGAAGCGGGTTTTGACGGTGTAATGCTGCACGGCGCTAACGGTTATCTCCCCTGCGAACTGCTCTCGCGCCGGTTTAACAAGCGCACCGATGCTTACGGCGGCGACCTTAAAGGCAGGGCTAAATTTTTACTGGACATGATCAAAATATCCAGGGAAAAAACCGCACCGGATTTTCCGGTTCTGCTCAGACTAATGGGCTCCGACCGGGTGGCCAAACCGGGGGACGACGGCTGGGGGATCCAGGACTGCGTCGAACTGTGCAAACTAGTCGAAGCTGCCGGTGTGACATCTGTCGATATTACCAGCGGGTCACAGGAAACGCCGGACTGGACCGGACCGGCCTGGTATATGCCGCCGGGTTTGAACGTAGATGTCACCACTGCCATTAAGAAAGCAGGTGTGAAAATCCCGATCTCTGTTGTGGGAAAAATTGCGGATCCGGCGCTGGCCGAGGAAATATTAACCGATGGTAAGGCAGATTTTATCAGCATGGCGCGCGCCCTGATCTGCGACCCATACTGGCCGAAGAAAGTACTGGAAGGAAAAACGGACGATATCTGCCCTTGTATTTATGATAAGCGCTGCCTGGAAGATGTCATCGTCGAGTTCCAACCGATGTCCTGCACGACCAACCCGCTCGTCGGTCATGAAAAAGAGTATGCCATCAAAATGGAGCGTCTGACCAAAAAGAAAAAAGTGCTGGTTTTAGGCGGCGGGCCGGGCGGTATTCAGGCGGCGATCACCGCAGCGCAGAAGGGACATGATGTCACATTATTTGAAAAATCCGATAAACTGGGAGGCCAACTGATCCTGGCCGCCGTTCCTCCGGACAAGCAGGATCTGAATAACTATCTTAAATACCTGAAAATTCAGCTTGCCAAGTCCGATGTAAAAGTGAAATTGAACACAGAAGCTACTCCGGCCGCGGTGGCGAAATTCGCCCCGGATTCAGTTATTGTCGCTGTGGGCTCAACTCCCTTTATTCCGGAAATCGATGGTATCGACGGGAAAAATGTAATAACCTGTCAGGATGTTTTATCTGGGCAGAAAAAACCCGGACAAAAGGTGATCGTGCTGGGCGGCGGTTATGTCGGCTGCGAGACCTGTTTCTACCTGGCTAAGAAAGGCATCGAAGTCACACTGGTCTTCCGTTCCGCCGAAGCTGCCCATGATATCCATTACTGGGTGGTCAGGAAACACTACCTGGACAAATTGAAGGAAATGAATATCAAAGTGATGCAGGGTGTGCAATACCGTGACATCACCGCCAAAGGACTGAATTTAACGGATAAAGATGGGAAAGCGGTCTTCCTGGAAGCCGATACTGTCATTTTGGCTGCCGGTGCCACGCCGAATAAAGCCCTCGGCGAAGCGCTCAAAGGAAAATACCTCGAATTCGCGCAGATCGGGGATTGCGTGGAACCCCGGCGTATCCGTGAAGCCGTCGAGGAAGGGATCTGGGCCGCCGCCGCGATCTAATTTTGTACAAAGAGCCGGATTGATACTCCCGCTTCCAAACGAGGGCTAAAATCCGGCTTTATTATCCACGACATTAAGCGGGCTCGTAGGGTGGGTGAAGCCCACCATCATCCATTCTGGTGACGTTCGAGACCGCAGCTAAAAAGTCTACAACGCATTCGAAATGTACTCCCCCCTTGATGGGAGAAGGAACAGGTGATCCGATAACCAGGATTCCGTTCCTGGTAGAAATAGGATAACCCAATTAATATATTAGTTTACTAACTACTGAATATTTTCTCGTGATCGAGAAATGTTCGGTCAAATTTCTTTAAGTAAATTAAACAATTTGGGATTTTAGCTCTTTATTATGTGTAACTATAAGGTTCGAATCCCTTTAGCTCCACCAAAAAAGACTATCCCACCGCAAATTCCACAAGTATTTTTCGAGTTACTCTAATAACCTACTATCTATTCCATTTAAGCATGAATTTGCATTTTACGATTCATATCCTTCCAAAAACTTAGTAGGTATTAGATGGCTAATTTCCCCGTGGTTCTTATTAGCGAATATTGTCGCCAAACCGATTTCTTACATCTTGATGTTGTATTATATTATTATAAGGAGAAATATATGAGTTCTAACTTTACTTTCCGAAGATATTTATGGGTTGTTATAGTACTACTGATTGTCAGTTTACTTTATTTTTCATCTTGTACGAGTTCTAGTAGCACTAAAAGCGACTTCTATAATGCCGGGAATGCTAATTTAAGTGTTACTGGCTCTCAATTGGATCAATACACTCTGTTTCGGTTTGACACCAGTAACTCAGCACATACGTTAGCCCTTCCGAGTGCAGAAGACATCATCGCAAACTTGTCATCTCCTTATGCGGGACAAGTGATATTTTTTGCGGTGGCTGCTGACGGAACTAACGCAATCAATCTCATTGCTGGCACAAACGTCACGATTAAACCCAGTGCTTCGGCAGTTACGGGAAATACTACACTGACAATGTACATTGAACTCGATAATATCACTTCGGGTAGAGAAGCAGTAACCATCTATTAGAAATGAGCGTCTCACAATAAGTTAACCGGGCAATTCAAATATCTAGGTCACTCAGATAGTAGCCACGATCTCGTATAACTATTACTATTGTAAATAAGTCATAATAACTGGCATCGTTGTTGATGGTAGGTTATAATAGGCTCAGTCCACCAGAAGTCCATATAGAGAATAACTATCAATACCCTTAAAAATGATGATAAATTGATAAATCCTGTACGGGACACACTCTCTTAATTAATCTAAGAGATATTTTGGATAATAAGTCTGAGGTTAGAATGCGCCTGAAACGATTCTAACCTATTTTATTGTATTTATTTAAGTTCATATAAATGAAAATAACAATCCGTTTAGTGACGTTCTTGAAAAGACATTGGGCGATGTGGGTACTAGCCTTTGTCTGTCTAACTGCGAGCACTATTTTCAGTTTGATCATTCCCAAGATGTTGGGGTTGGGTATTGATACGGTGCTCAATTCGGGGCAGATCACCACACTTTTCATCGCCGCAGGGGTGATCATTGGGTCCAGTGTCCTCAGAGGGGTCGTCGGATATGGCAACCGATATTTTACAGAAGTTATTTCCCAGCGTGTAGCTTATGATCTCAGGAATGCCCTTTATGATCACCTTCAGGGATTAAGTTTCGCTTATTTCGATAAAGCGCAGACCGGCCAGCTCATGTCCCGGGCCACAGTTGATATTGAAGCCGTAAGGACCTTCATCAGCCAGGGCTTACTTCAAATATTCCAGACTGTTTTTTTATTGATAGGAATTACCTATCTTCTGATCTCTCTTGATTGGAAATTAGCTCTTATTACTCTCGCATTTGTACCGGTTATTGCCTGGCAAGTTCTCACTGTCAGCCGTCGACTGAGACCGATTTGGTTGAAAGTGCAGCAACTGATAGCTGCACTCGGCACTACCCTTCAGGAAAATTTGACCGGGATTAAAGTAGTTAAGAGTTTCGCGCGGGAAAAAGAACAGAACCAGATATTCGATACCGATGCTAAGAGACTTTATGACACGCAGATTGACGCGACCCGGATCGTGGCTTTCAATACTCCGCTTATGGTGTTCTTGCTGGGCGCCCCAACCGCACTAGTTTTATGGTACGGTGGTCGCCAGGTGATAACGGGGACTCTAACACTAGGAGGAGTAACCCAGTTTATCCTGTATCTTGGCATGCTGGCCATGCCCATCAGACGTCTTGGCAGCATAACCAATACTTATTCCCGCTCAACATCGGCCGGGCAGCGTATATTAGAAATACTGGATGCGGAGTCAGTCGTAAAAGAAAAACCGGGCGCTGTAGAATTTGGCAGACTGCAGGGGCAAGTTGTATTTGACAATGTCAACTTTAGCTATGATCAGATGGCTCCAGCCCTCCATGACATTAATTTCAGTGTACAGCCAGGGCAATTGGTAGCGCTTGTGGGCGGGTCTGGCAGCGGTAAGAGCACAATTATCAATCTCATCATGAGGTTTTACGATGTAAGTAGCGGACAAATTAAAATTGATGGTGTTGATATCCGAGATGTTACCGTTGCGTCACTGCGTCAAAACATCGGTACAGCACAGCAGGACGTTTTCCTGTTTTCAACCTCAATTAGAGACAACATTGCCTATGGTGTACCAAACGCAACAATCGACCAAGTAATCAAAGCAGCCAAAGCTGCTCAAATTCACGATTTTATTATGAACCTGCCAGATGGCTATGACACCTGGGTGGGAGAACGTGGTCATACCCTTTCCGGCGGAGAGAAACAGCGAGTGACTATCGCGCGCGCCATCCTGAAAAATCCCAGCATTTTAATCCTCGACGAAATCACGTCCAGTGTAGATGCCGAAACCGAACGTCTCATCAGGCTGGCAGTAGATGAGCTTATCAGGGGGCGCACCACTTTCATCATCAGTCACCGCCTGCCTATTATCACCAACGCGGACATTATATTGGTACTCAAGGATGGTCGAATCGTCGAGCGTGGTAAACATATCGAGCTGATGGAAAAGCGGGGGCTGTATTGTCAGACGTACCTTTCACAGCTCGCCGTACCCGGGAATTCTGACAAGAATCCGAAGGAGACAATATGATGAATCGCGGGGGTGGCTATTTTGGGGGCGGCCAAATTGGTGGCAGGTCGGGAGGCGTGGGCAAACGACTCCGTAGCGCCCTCGATGCCGCTGATCAGGAAGACATTCTTGGTAAAGTCTACGATATCAGAGTTATCCGGCGAATGCCAAAATACATGGCCTGGGTGAAAAAATACCTGGCATTGGCAGGTACTGGTACGATTATGCGTACAATATCGAATATTGCAATGCCATATGTCATTGCGGTTGCCACGGATAATTTTATAAAAACACGAAACTTCAACGGGCTCAACATTGCTGTCTTGATCTACATTGGATTGGCTTTATTGATGTGGGGCGGCCAGTACCTTGAGACACTTTTTCTTTCCTACAGCGGACAAGGAATCCTGTATAAGATGCGCACCCAGATGTTTACTCACCTTAATCAATTGTCAATGAGTTTTTTCGATCACAACAAGGTCGGTAAAGTCATGTCCCGCGTGCAAAATGATGTTAATGAATTGGAGACATTGCTCACAGAGGATATCATCTATCTAATCGCTGATACTCTGACCTTGATAGGAATAGCCGTGGTCATGTTGATTATGAATCCCAGGCTGGCATTGATTACGCTCAGTGTTGTACCCATTCTCGTGATCGTGCTGGTTATCTGGCAAAAATATGCGCGTGTAGCATTCATTAGAGTGCGGCAAGCAATTGCAGTGGTCAATGATAATCTGCAAGAAAGCATATCCGGTGTCCGTGTAACTCAGGCCATGTCACGGGAGGAAGTCAATTCGGGTCAGTTTGATACTGTAAACAAAGCGCATCTGGAAGCGAACGTATCCGCTGCCAGGCTGCAAGCGTTCATGATGCCCGTAGTGCAGATATTAACCGATACTGGTTTTTGCCTTGTGCTGGTGTTCGGAGGTATCGAGGTTTTACATGGCCAGACAACCGCTGGAGTAATGCTGGCTTTCCTGTTGTATGTTCAACGATTCTTTGCCCCTATCCAGGACCTGACAAGTATGTATACTGACCTTCAGCAGTCCATGGCTTCTGGTGTACGGATTTTTGAACTGATGGATGTTGAACCGGAAATAAAAGATAAGCCGGATGCCTTGGAAATGCCTCCTATTAAAGGGAATATAAGCCTCCAGCATGTTAGTTTTGGGTATGAACCCGGTGCGGATGTCCTCCATGATGTGGATTTCAAAGTCAATCCCGGAGAGACAGTAGCTGTGGTGGGACGGACGGGTGCCGGTAAAAGTAGCTTAGCCAGCCTCATAACTCGTCTTTATGAAACCCATAATGGTGATGTGCTTATTGATGGGCACAGCGTTATTTCCGTCACGCAGCAGTCATTAAGACGACAAATTGCTGTGGTACCTCAGGATCCTTTCCTTTTCTCTGGTACGATAGAGGACAATATTCGTTTTGGACGTCCCGAAGCTAGCCATGAAGAAGTAATAGAGGCTGCAAAAACCGCCGGTGTCCATGAAGCCTTCATCCGTTTGGAACATGGCTACAATACTGTAGTTGGAGAGAGGGGAAGCAATTTAAGCGGTGGGGAACGTCAGTTTGTTTGTCTTGCACGGGCTATTATATCCAATCCTGAAGTACTTATCATGGATGAGGCCACATCTTCCGTCGACACAAACACGGAGCGCATAATACAGGAATCTATGGGGCACATTGCTCAAGGACGTACCTGCATTATCATTGCGCATAGACTTTCAACCGTAACAAGCGCTGATCGTATCGTTGTATTTGAGCAAGGTAAAATTGTCGAGACAGGGTCTCACCAAGAGCTCATGGCTCGGCAGGGGCTTTATTATCAACTGTTTCAAACTTTAAGCGCACCGGGGCTTTCACAGAACACTTCTTTGTGAAAATCGCGTACACGATGAAACGTTGTGTTGACTACTTCTGTCAATGGAACTAGAATTAAAATAACTTTTTTAGGCTTAATGTAATTGTTGATAAAGGCTATAGTTTACGGATAAGCGGAAAGCAAAGGAGCGAACCGGAAGATGATTGCGAAAATAATATGTCCGAGTTGTCAAACACTGGGACANNCATACCGCTGCTGGAAGTGCAGAACCCTTTACACATTGGATATGGTAAACAGCGCAGTAGTTTCTCTGCAGCCCCTGACTGAAGAAGAATTTAAAGAAATTAAGGCCAAACAAGAAGCGGAAAAAAGGGGCCATACAAGCGGCGGCGGAATAGCTCACACTACCCCTCAAGCGCCACCGGAGCATGCAGAGCCTGTCATATGGCCGAAGGTGGAAAACAGGAATACTGGCAGCGCAGCAGCTCCTACTGATTCTCAAACACCGCCGGCACATGAAGATAATCCCGTTATATGGCCTAAGGTGGCAAACAAAGTAGTTGAAGAGAACACCGCTACTGAATTTCCCAAACAGTCTTTTACATGGCCTAAAGTACACGAATCTGGGAAGCCGTCCGACACCTCACAGACTCATTTTGTTCTACCGGGAGAAAAGACACAGAAAAAGAGCGATGGAGTGATCCTTTTCCAAACCATTGCCATATTGGCTGAGGCTGAAAAAGTTCTTAATAATGAAGGGTGCACTATCACTCGAATCACGTCTCCGGTTGAGCCGCCGAGCGGGAGTAATATTGCCCTGCGTTTTCCCTGGTCGCAATACGAAACTGTGAAGGCTTCCCTTGATAAAGCTGGTGTACAGACTCAGGGGATAAAACAACTATAGAATGATCTGGTATACAGCAAGAGAAAACTGGACAATCAGAGCGTAGATACTCTGGGCAAAACCCGTGGCACTTTAATACTCAGGCTTAGTCTGACCCAAAGTTGTGTACGGTGTAACATTAACGAGCATCAAATTATTTCTGCATTTGCATTCACCCACGTGCACAGCACGTGGAACTCTGGCATATGGGTTTTTAGAAATATACGGTCAGTATCTGTGCAAATCGGGAATAAGGATTACGGGCAGGTCACTAGCACAGTTACAGTAACCGACTGACAGCGTGAGCAGATCCAGAAAGTCGATCTATCATCACGAACCGGTCATCGTGTTCGCTTATATTATTTCTAAGAAGGGGTTCAATAAAACCTTATCGATTCCTTTAAATAAAGAGCGAAACTTGCTGCGGTGAAATAATTAGTTCAGTTTTTTAAGGAATTTCTAGCTTCCAGCTTCTTTAGTATTTGATTTAGGCCTGCTTCCATTTGTTTTCTCGTTGTTGGGGACAAAGAAGCGAAAAGATCATCGATTAATTTACTATGCTTCCCGGCTTTAACCAAGTCAATCCCCTTTTGGGTCAATTCCAGTCCCAACAGTTTAGAACTAGGTGAAAGTTTAACTCTTTTGATCAGCCCATCCTTTTCCAGACTAATCGCCTGTCGAGAAACAACATGCTCTTCTCGTTCCATTTGTTTTGCTACTTCAGATATGGTTGGTTTCGGCCCGAGTGCCTGAATAGTGCGTAATGCATAAAACCGGCGAACGGGGACGTGGTATTTACTTAATTCTATCTTTCGACCTAACATGACAGAATGGTTTACCTTGCCTATAAGTAACCATAAGGCAAAATTAGCTTCGGATAAATTTTGTTTATGCATTTTAATCAAACTCCAGTAATAAACTTGATTGCAGATTTATTCTTGTATTGAAATTAATTCCGATTATATCACAAGAAATGTATATTAAATTGATTCGAATTAAACAAATTTCACGATTGTGACCACATTGACAAAAGTAAAAACGCTATGTTATCATCGGAACCGATACATGATTATCCATATGAAGAATGGTAGCTGTTGTCAATCATGCGAATTGCCCCTTTATTAAACCGAAGGACGCATGAAAACAGATGGAACATCGTTTGACCAGGAACTTCTTCGTCGATTTTCAGTTTTACCTGTGAGATTAAAGACGTCCGTTTTGGTATAACGCCGGTAATAAGGCACGGCGACATGGCAGAAAACCTGCAGACACACAAAATCTTATTAACGCATATACTCAATATTAGAACAATTAATAACATAATAAATTTCCCACGACCTTACGGTCGGGGTTTT